>CADBOD010000001.1 GCA_902796165.1 Oscillospiraceae bacterium
AAAAGTGTGTCTATGTAACGGCTCTTGTTAGGATTCCGGGACCACGGTTTCGCGTTCCGCCTGTGATCCGAAGGCAACGGAACGTGTACAGCAATTAAATCAGCTTACCGCAGCGTTAGCGGGCTAACGCCCGCAATATGTATATGTGACACCAATATTCAGTTTTCGTGACACCCCGCACAAGGCGAAATTATCACAAATATCATTATAGCGAACATTTGTTCGATTGTCAAGCAAAAATTTTTGGTTTAATAAAATGTATCTGCAATTGAAATATTTGCTCAAAAAAATGTAACAAATATATTGATTTTTGCGGTTATTTGTGTATAATATAAAGTGTAAATGCATTTTGGAGGTATGTTTCATGTATTTAAAACGAAAAATAGATGCCTATTTAACAGATTGGAAAAATAGAGAAAATAAAAAGCCTCTCGTCGTGAAAGGCCCCAGACAGATAGGAAAAACAGAATCAATTAAAAAGTTTGCAAAAGAAAATTATAAAAGTTTTATTGAAATTAACTTTGTAACCTCCCCTAAGTACAAGCAAATTACAACGGACGGTTATAGTGCTGAGTCTGTAATAAAGAATATTTCTTTAATTGATCCGTCGCACAAGTTTATTCCCGGAGAAACCTTGATATTCTTCGATGAAATTCAAGAGTATCCCGAGATTGCAACATCGCTCAAATTTTTTAATATTGACGATCGTTTTGATGTTATTTGCTCCGGCTCTCTTTTAGGAATCAACTATAAAAGAATTGAAAGCAACAGCGTGGGATATAAAACCGATTATGATATGTATTCTCTTGATTTTGAGGAATTCCTTTGGGCAAAAGGATATGGCGCGGATGTAATAGAGGATATGCTTACGCATATGAAAGAGTTAAAGCCGTTTTCCGAACTTGAACATTCGGTTTTCGCATCTCATTTTTTAGACTACTGTATTTTAGGCGGTATGCCGGCGGTAGTAAGAGAGTTTATTAAAAACAAAACTTTTGAAGGAACGCTTGCTATTCAGCGGCAGCTAATCGCAGATTATAAGGAAGACATCCGCAAATACGCCGAAGGTGTTGACCAAACACGAATTATCAATGCTTTTAACAGTATCCCCGTGCAGCTAGCAAAGGAAAACAAAAAGTTTCAGTTGTCAAAGATAGAAAAAGGCGCGCGTTTCAAAGACTACCGTGGTTGCATTGAATGGTTGCAAGATGCCGGCATGGTTCATTTATGCTACTGTCTTAATAACGCCGAATTGCCGCTGAAAGGGAACTATGATATCAATAAGTTTAAGGTTTATTTTTGCGATACCGGACTTTTTGTCGCACTGCTTGATGATGAAGCACAAGAAGATTTGCGGGCAAATAAAAACTTGTCGGTATATAAAGGCGCATTGTATGAGAGTATTGTAGGCGAGGCACTTGTAAAAGCAGGCTACGGGCTTTATTATTTCAAACGCGAAGATTCTACTCTTGAGGAAGACTTCTTTGTTCGCACGGCAGATAAGTTAATACCCGTAGAAGTAAAAGCAAAGAACAGCAAGGCAAAATCTTTGTCACAACTTATAAAAAGCGAAAGATATTCCGATATATTTTACGGTATAAAGTTTTGTGCAGGTAATGTCGGACTTGAAAACAATGTTTACACATTTCCGTATTACTGTGCCTTCTTGTTGAAGAGTTATCTTAAAAATATGTAAGAAATTACTGTTAATAGTGTTTATATTGACTATTCTGTCCTAAAATGGTAAAATATCCTTGCGACACAGTTTAATATCGTCCCGGCGGGCATACTGTTTTGGTAAAAACGTATGCTTTGCTTTCAATTCCGCTTGGGATGAACTGTGTCGCAACAGAGTCAGAGCTGCGTTTTTCGGTGCGTAGTTTCGGCTGCGCACCTTTTTGCTTTTAATTAAGGGGGCATACAAATTGAAAGAGGAAAAGAATATCTGGTGTATGAACTTGAAAGACAATCGAAACGAACAAGAAAGAAATAAAGTAGAACAACTTAAATTTCTATTATGCAAAGAAAAAGAAATGATTGCCATTGGTTGGGGAATAAAAAAACGTGTTAATTCGTGGGAAGAATACAAAGAAATTGCAGACGATGTGTATAGAGATGATAGGGGTTATGTATTGGCGAGAAATGCCCTCGAAAGGGTCAAATGTGGCGATTTGGTGTGGACAAAGAATCCCGTAACAAAAAAATACTATATTGCAGAAATAACTGGCAAATCCGATATTCCTTCAATATTTAATGATTTAATTGAGTTTGACACTTGTGCATATAAAAGATGTCAATTTTTTAGTGTTGATAATAAATATATTACCGGTCCATTGTGCAAGACAAAATTGCGTGCAATAAGAGCTATAGAAAAGATGGGGAACAAAAAAAGAGGCGACACAATAATTGCCACTATAGAACTCTTTAACAGACTTAAAGGAGAGCAAAATGAAAAGGACTAACAATTTTCTTTCTGTAATTACATTAATATTACTAATTGTTTCCATTATTCCGATTGGAAGATATACAGTAATTGCAAAAACGCAGGATTGCGGTCCAGCGGTAATATGGGATATGAACGCATCAACTGGAGTGCTAACTATAAGCGGTACAGGTAAAATGTATGATTATTCATATGGTAATGCGCCTTGGTATTCTTATCATGACGATATTAGAAGTGTAAAAATAGAAGGCGAAGTTAACTCTATAGGTGATCATGCGTTTTATCTTTGCCACAAACTTACAAGCATCAATATCCCGGACAGTATAACATCAATAGGATCCGGTGCATTTTCGGGATGTTATAGGCTTGATTATGTTATAATGCCAGTTTCAGTAACCTTTATTGGTAGTTATGCATTTTCTGGATGTACAAACTTATCCAGTATTACAATACCGAATAATGTTGCTACAATTGGTCATTATGCGTTTTGGAACTGCACTAGACTAACATCGGTTACAATACCAAACTCGGTTACTTCAATCGGCGAATGTGCGTTTTTAGGTTGTGCGGCAGTCAAGTCTGTTATTATAGGCAATTCAGTAACTTGGATTGGAAACGCTGCATTCTTTGGTTGTAGTCATACCTCAATTAATATACCAGCTTCCGTAGACACGGTTTTTGGGACGAGTCTTGGCGCAGGCTTGGAAAGCATAACTGTTGAAAGCAATAACAAAACATATCATTCCGACAAAAACTGTTTAATCGAAACAGAAACAAAAGCTTTAATCATCGGTTGTAAGAACAGTATTATACCTTCGGACGGTTCGGTGATTTCAATAGGAGAAAAAGCATTTTTAAATTGCGGGATAAATACAATTAACATACCTAATTCAGTAACTTCAATAGGTGATAGTGCGTTTTTTGGCAGTGGTCTTACATCAATTACTATACCCGACTCGGTAACTTCAATAGGCAGTTCTGCTTTTGATAGTTCTAAAAAAATAGTATCAGTTAAAATGCCAAATTTAATTAGTTCAATCAGCGATAATATATTTGCAAACTGCGATAATCTTACTTCAATATCTATGCCTGAATCCGCCACAAATATTGGTGAATGGGCATTTGCGCATTGCCCTAAACTCACTTCAATTAAATTGCCTAATGCGGTTACCACAATTGGTAATTATGCATTTAATGGATGTCATAAACTTAATTCAGTAATAATGCCATGCTCATTAAAAAATATAGGAAATAACGCTTTTGATGATTGTTCAGTCAACAATGTTTATTATGCAGGATCTATAGAACTTAAGCTAAAAATCAGCATTAATAGTAATAATGATTGTATTCAAAGTGCTATTTGGCATTATAATTGCAATCCTGATTACATTACTTGTACTCATGAAGAGACTCAAATCGTTGGTGAAAAATCAGCAACATGTACCGAACAAGGATATACGGGTGATATATGTTGTAAAAATTGCGGATGGAAACTTGCTACGGGTGAGACAACAAAAATAATAGGTCATGATTTTGCAAGTATTACTGACGACCAGTATCTTAAAATTGCCGCCGATTACACTCATTCAGCAGTATATTATAAGAGCTGTTCGCGGTGCGGTGAAAAATCAAGTGAAACATTTGAAAGTGATATATACATGTCCTGCGGTGAAAATAGCGGGTTTATCATTAATGGAAATACTATTTCTATTCGTGGCAGTGGCAAAACTGATGGCTATAAAACTTCCGGTTCTGTGCCGTGGTATGATTATGCCGATTTGGTAAATAACATTGTTGTTAATGAGGGTATAACGGTATTAGGAAACTATGCTTTTAATTGTTTTGTTAATCTTGACTCGGTAATAATCAAAAATAAAGATATTACTTTCGGAAAATATGTATTTAATACTGATGCCGGTATGACCGTGTTTGCTCAAGGTGGTGGAAACATAGAAGAATACTGCAATAATAACGGAATCGATTTTATAGACATTTCAATGTCTGCACCAACACCCAAACTTGTATCATATACGGCGAGTAATATAACCTTAATCCATAATAAACTTTTAGAATACAGTATTAACAATATAAATTGGCAAAAAAGCAATACCTTTGAAGGCCTTTCACCAGCAACAGAATACAATATTTACGCACGCTATATCCCAACAGTAGATATTAATGATACAGTAAGCGAACCACTAATTGTAAAAACTGCTAAGGCAAAAATTACTGCACCACCTAAACCCGTTTGCATTAAAAATACTGATACAGAAATAACCCTTAAAGCCAATCCGGATTATGAATACAGTATTGATGGTGATGACTGGCAAAAATCAAATGTGTTTTTAGGTCTTATACACGGAAATACATATTCGCTATATCAAAGACTTGCAGAAACTGAAACAGAATTTGCCTCACCTGCAAGCGAACCGCTTGTGATGCAACTTGTGA
>CADBOD010000002.1 GCA_902796165.1 Oscillospiraceae bacterium
CGGCAAACGCCGAGCCACATTCTTTTAAAATATTTCTACATCCCAATCGCTTAAATATTGGAATAACCTTGTAAGGTCTTTGTTGTTGACACTACCGTCGCCGTTGATATCCAGTGCCGCTTCGTTTACCTCAACCTCCCAATCGCTAAGATATTGGAAAAGGCGGGTTAAATCCTTGTTGTTGACTGCACCGTCGCCGCCTATGTCGCCCGTGATATGCCCTGTATATAATAATTCCTGTTGCTTTCCGGTCTTCTCACCGCAATATGCACAAAGCTCCTCTTTCAGTCCGCTCTCGGTTGCGGTAGCAAGTTTTGTTATTTTCCAAACATATTTATGCCCGGTTTTGGGTATTGTTTCACCATCTAATAATTTAATACCGCAATCAGTGCAATATGTATCGCCTGTATAACCGTTCTCTGTACAAGTGGCTTTCTTTGCGTTCATAAGTTCTGTTGTTTTATGTTCTTTACATGGTAACACATAATTATAATGCCACTCAGCATTTAACAGGCACGCATTATCGCCGCAATCAGTAAGTATATTCATACCCGACTTTTGCTGTCTTGTTCCGGTATAGTACACATCGTTAAGATTATTACAGAATTCAAATGCAAAATTCCCTACATAATTCAGGCTTTTCGGCAATACAATAGCTTTCATTGCTGAACATCCGTAAAAGGCCGCCTCACTTATTGATGTTATGCCTTCAGGTATTACGATACCTTTCAGCTCATCACAATATATAAAAGCATTCTCACCTATCGAGGTCACACTTCCGTCACTCGGTATAACACTTTCATTGCAACCTAAAATCAATTTTTTATTCTTCGTTTTTATAAGGCAATTGCCATCGGAATGCAAAATAGGGTTTCCTTCTTCCACAGTTATTTTTTTAAGCCCCTTGCAACCGATAAAAGCATTGTCTTCCAACTCTGTCACATTTTTTGAAATATTTATGCTTTCAAGCCCTGTGCAATGAGAAAATGCACAAACATCAATATATGTTACGCCGTCTGGTATGGTAACGCTTGTAAGTCTTTCACATTCAGAAAAAACAAAACTCCATATTTTTTTCACACTCTTTGATATCGTTATGCTTTTCAATCCCCTACAGCCGATAAAAGCACCTGTGTTTATACTCGTTACAGTATCCGGAATTACTATGTTCTCAAGACCTGTACAGTATTCAAACGCACTTGCGCCTATTTTAGTCACACTACCGTCATCAGGTATTATACTGTTTTTACAACCAGAAATAAGTTCTTTTTCTTTTGTATCTATTAAACAATTATTTGCCGAATGATAAACAGCATTATTTTTATTAACTGTTATACTTTCAAGACCAGAACAGCTACAAAATGCATTAATCCCTATAAAAGTAACGCTTTCAGGTATCTCAATATCAGACAAGCCGTTACAACTGCCAAAAGCAAAATAATCTATATGGGTTATACTACTTGGTATGATTATGTTTTCAAGCCCAGTGCATCCATAAAACGCACCATAACCTATAATTCGCACACTTCCGTCATCGGGTATTATGCTATTTTTACAACCCAAAATTAGCTTTTTACTTTTTGTTGCTATCAAGCAGTTGCCTTTAGCGTGATAAACAGAATTAGCATTGTCAACCTTTATACTCGCAATATTGGGGCAATTTGAAAACACACCCTCCTCTATATCGACTATACTGTTCGGTATGCTAATGCCGGTAATTCCGGCACATTCTGAAAAAGCAAATTTCCCAATTCTTGTAACAGTATAGCCGTTCAGTTTTGATGGTATAGTGATATTGCCGCGTATGTTATTGTCAACCAATGTGATTGATGCACAGCCGTTTGTTACGGTGAAGGTATAGTAATCGTGCGTTGTATCAGCGCTTACTGTAAAAGTTGCAAGTGGTGACACTGACAAAAAAAGTGTTATCGATAGTATTATCGCAAGAAGCTTGTGTGTCTGTTTCATTTTTGTTCCTCCAATGCTCATTGTTTTTCGCCCTTAGGAAATTTGATATAAATAAAAAGTGCATCTACCGAAGCAGACACGCAAAAAACGCAAACTCCGATATTTGCGAAACTAATCTAATGTGAAATAAGGCATATCTTCCATACAAACATTGCCGAAATTTGCATCTTTTATCGAATTCAAAAAAATTACTTATACAGGGAAAACAGGGTGTAAATACTGACAAAAAAATACATCTGATTTGATACATATAAATTAGTTTTGCAATTTAACCATATCATATATTACTGTAAATTACAACACTAAACAATATATAATTCTTATCTTTAACACAATTTTATCAGCTTTATATGTTAATGTCAAGATAAATTCGTATCTTTAACATATTTGGAGATGATAACATTATGAAGATTTATGATTATAACGGAAGAAAAAACATTTGCGGTGACAGAGTGCATGAGGCTCGATGCAAATTAAGACTTACACAAAGCGATTTGGCAGCAAAGCTACAAATAAACGGTATAATAATTGAGCGCGACAGCATATCAAGAATAGAAATAGGAACGCGATTTGTGACTGACTATGAGATACGGGAATTGGCAAAAATACTAAAAGTATCTGCTCTGTGGTTGCTTGGAATTTCATAAATAATATAAAACATTTATTGATTAAATACCTATGTCTTACGGGCAGATAATATCCGCCCCTACAAATTATACCGTAGGGGCGGATACCATCCGCCCGTTTTATAATGCACCGCAGGCACATACCGTCTGATATCTGTTGTCTGAAATCTGATATCTGTTATCTACGATGCCTTTTTAAGCTCTGTTTTCTTTGTTTCCTGTCCGGCAACATTTTGTGCGGTTTCGAGCATATTTTCGGCGTAAACGGCATAGCCCTTTGTGGGGTCATCCACAAACACATGGGTAACGGCGCCTATGAGCTTTCCGTTTTGCAAAATCGGACTGCCGGACATACCCTGTATTATTCCTCCGGTGGTATTTATCAGCCTTTCGTCAGTTATGGTGACAATCATATTTTGAGTTTCGGAATTAAAGAAATTCGACCTTTTTTGCACGGTGCAGGAATAAAGCTCGGGCGTACTGCCTGAAACCGTACAAAAAATCTGTGCCTCACCGTTTTTAACATCCTGTTTTAAAGCTACCTCGGTAAGCTCTGAAGCGGTTGATGATTTATAGGTTTTACCGTAAACGCCGTTTTCGGCGTTAAGAAGGATATTGGATATTTTATCAAGTGTGAATCTTCCTTTAAGCTCGCCCGGCTCGCCGGACACACCTTTTTTAACGGAAATCACCTCTGCACTCACAAGCTCGCCGTGCTCAGGCACCAAAAGTTCACCTGTATCACTATCGCATATACCGTGACCGAGCCCGCAAATTATATCGTTTGACGGACTGTAAAAGGTGAGCGTTCCTATACCTGCCGAGCTATCCCGCACCCATATACCTATTCTGTAAAGGCCCTCCTCGTTTGAGCGAACCGGGGTAACCGAAACGGTTTTCTTTTTACCGTCACGCATTATTTCAACCGATAACGGTTGCCCCGCGCTTTCGGCTACTATTTCGGACAAATCCTCGTTACAGCTTATATCAATCCCGTTGACACTGCGGATATAATCCCCTACCTTTATGCCGGCATCCTTTGAGGGATTTGCCGTGCCATCCACGGTTTGCACCTCGCCTGCGGAAATAACGAGTACGCCGTTTGTATAAATTTTCATACCAAACGGTGTTCCAAGCACAGATACATAGCTTTCATCCACAACGGTCACATTTGCGGTGGTAAAGGGTATTACACCGAAAATTTTAAGGTCAACATCAAAGCTGTCACCAACATTATAAAATTCGCTTTCATCCGCCTTAACGCCCGGAAAAACAGCAGTTACAGGAATTGCGGAGTCTATCCTGAATGTATCCCCCTTATTTATTTTATATTCACGGCTAACGGTTTTATTAAGTACCAAAACCGCCGTAAATATTGTTATACACATAAGAAGAACTGCAAAAAACACAGCCCTTAATGCGAGCTTTATATATTTCATTTTTTCACCTCATTTATTACTTTAAATATAATTTGCCCAAATTCCGAAAAAATTATATTGTAAAATAAGGCAAAAAAATCGGCAGTCATAAGACTGCCGAAAAAATCGAATATTTGTCAATCACCGAAAGGGAAATCAAATGTGCCGCCACCGGGATTATCAGGAGTTTTCTCCTGCTCGCCTTGCTCCGCTTCAACCTCAGATTCATCAATTTTGAAGCTCGACTCACCGATGTTTGCCCCGAGCTTTGCGTTTATTTCCTTTTGATCGCCGGAGGTTGAAAGAACGGTTATTTTAATGGTATCTCCCGCTTTCAGCGATTCAATAACATCAAGAACTGTATCATCCTCCGTAATTTCAATACCGTTTATATGGGTTATAATATCATCCTTATTTACCCTGCCGTAAAGGTCGCTGTCAGAGCTTACTGAAACCACTAAAAGTCCTGTTGAAGCGCGGTTTTCGAGTTGCTTTGTGACCGAGTTTATTTCGTTATATGTGATGCCGAGCTTTGCCCTGTCAGTAACCTTTCCGTTTGAAATAAGCTGATCCACCACCCTTTTTACAGTAACCGTGGGTATGGCAAATCCTACCCTGTCATACTCCTCACCAAGAAGCTTTGCAGAGGTAATTCCGATTACCTGACCGTACATATTAACCAACGCGCCTCCCGATGAACCGGGATTTATAGCACTATCCGTTTGTATCAGACGGGAAGAATAGTTTGTTTTGGATTTTACCCTGCGCGATGTCAGGGAAATAATACCCGATGTAATGGAAGTGCCGCCCGAAGCATCATTCGGTCTGCCTACCGCAAAGGTATCCTCACCGCAAACCAACTCATTTGAATCACCGAAAACAGGCACCTTAAATCCTGAGCCGTTCTTGATTTTCAGCACCGCTAAATCGCTCACGGTATCGCCTGCAACATACTCGGCATCATACTCCTTACCGTCATAGGTATAAATCCTGAATTTTGGTGCTCCGACAGATGCGTAAATATGGTCATTGGTTATAACATAACCTTTCTCACTGTAAATAACGCCGGTAGCATCATTGCCTGTGGTGGAATTGTAAACCCTGATACCTACTATTGAAGGATTTAAAGCCTCGTAAATCTCAGCAGCCGTCATCCCGTCCCCCTTAGAGGGCTTTTTGGAAAGGTCGAGCTTTACATCGTTTCTGTAAAAGTTTGATTTATTTGAGCTTCTTCCGAGAAAATAGCCGCACGAGATCGAACCCACAAGAAGAATTACCGCCGCAAGAGCCGCGCAAAACACCTTTAATCCTCTGCTGAAAGGGGTGTAATTGCTTATCGGTCCCTTATCGGTATAATTTATCTTATTGTAGATATTTTCCTGACCGTAAGGGGTGCGGCTTTGAGGCTCGGAAAACTCAGAAGCAGGTGCTACCTCGTCGCCAAAAGTCTCATTTACTTCTTCGGCTACTTCTTCGGCATTACTATCGGCAGTGTCCTGATTTACGGCACCGCCATCCAAAACCTGCTCGGATGAAGTGCCCTGAGAACCGTTAATTTCCAAGTTTTTACCCTCCTGTGTGTTATTTAAATTGTCGTTAAATTCCTCCATTAAAATACCCACCTTCAAATCGGTAAAACAAATTTAAAGCGCGTAAATTCGTTTTCTTTACTCTGCACGCTAATTGTTCCGCCGTGATTTTTAATTATTGTTTTTACTATATAAAGACCAAGTCCCATACTGTTTTTGTTAGCGGCTCTGGACTTATCGAGCTTATAAAATCTATCGAAAATATACGATAAATCCGTACGCGGAATACCTACTCCGCTATTTGTTATTGCAAATGTTATGCCTGCGGCGTCAACGCCGAGGTCAAACGCAATATACCCGCCCTCGTTCACGAATTTTATAGCATTATCCAATAAATTATAAACCGCCTGATAAATGAGGTCCTTATCCGCATTTGCCGTAACCGAAGGCAAACTGTCAAGCCCTCTTATCTCTATCTTTTTTTCTTCGATACGCTGTTCTTGACCTATAACTATATTCAGTATCTGCTCTCTTAAATCGAATTTTTCTTTTTTCAAAACAAACTCGCTTGATTCAAGCCGAGAAAGGTTGAGCATTGACTGAATCATCCTTGAAAGTCTTTTAACCTCATCAGATGCAATACCTAAATAATAATTCTGTTTTTCAGGCTCAATGGTGCCGTCAATGATACCGTCAATAAATCCGCCGATAGTGGTCATCGGTGTTCGCATTTCGTGCGACACATTGGCAATAAAGCTCTTTCTCGTTTCTTCAAGCCTTGACAGAGAATTAGTCATTTTATTAAAAGAAGCCGCAAGCTCGCCTATTTCATCATCACTCGTAACGGGTATTCTTTTTGAAAAATCGCCCTTTGCCATGGCCTGCGCCGCTTCGGACATCAGCTTTAAAGGTTTATTTATGCGATATGTCATTATATACATTGCCAAAAACATCATAGAAAGCGGCAATATAGAACATAATACATATATTTTAAGCGAGTTTTTAAGCAGTCCCCTCACCGAATCGGATGCGGAAGATGTGAATACATACCCTTTAATCTCGCCGTCAACCTCAACTGCATCTGCCGCAAGATAACGGGGCGCCGAATACATCCCCACAGTACCGAAAATTTCCTTGCCGGAGCAAATGTTTTTAAGTTGTTTTACTGCTATTTCTTTGCCGGTGTGCTCGCAGGTGCTGTTTTGCTCATATTCCTCGCACGCACATACAATAATTTTTCCGTTTTTATCGGTTACATACATATCGCAGTTCACCATATCCGATATGTTTTCCATAATAAAATGCGTCGCACGGTATTTTTCAAGCTCATCGTCATCTGAATCAATCAAAAAATCCGATACCGATTTGCAAGCGCCGCGAAGCTCATTTTGCTTTTCCTTGGACAAATTATTATTGTATGTAATAAAAAGAAGCAACAGCATTATGCCGAGGCTTGCAAGCACTATAAAAGCCAATCCGAAAAAGTACTTTTTAAAAATGCCGTGTTTCATTACTTGACCTCAAATTTGTAGCCCACGCCCCAAACTGTTTTAAGCGACCATTTATCAGATACATTTTCGAGCTTTTCTCTAAGCCTTTTAACATGAACATCAACGGTTCGTGAATCGCCGTAATAATCAAAGCCCCACACCTCATCAAGAAGTTGGTCCCTTGTATAAACACGGTTTGGGTTGCTTGCAAGATGGAATATAAGTTCAAGCTCCTTTGGCGGAGTATCTATTTTTTTATCATCAACTATCAGCTCATAGTTGGTAAGATTTATAACGAGCTTATCAAAGCGAACTTCCTTTATCTTGTTGTTTTTCGCCTTTTCACTGCTACGCCTGAGCACCGCCTTTATACGAGCCAAAACCTCTTTTGTATCAAAAGGCTTGCTTATGTAATCATCGGCGCCAAGCTCAAGGCCCAATATTTTATCAAAGACCTCACCCTTAGCGGTAAGCATTATTATCGGAACCTCACTGGTTTTCCTAACCTGGCGGCAGACCTGCCAACCGTCAAGCCGAGGCATCATAATATCAAGCAAAATAAGATCGGGATTATACTGTGCCGCAAGCTCTACCGCCTGCTCACCATCCGATGCGATAGCCGTATCAAAGCCATCCTTTTGCAGATACATACGCAAAAGCTCGCAAATATTTGAATCATCATCAACAATGAGAATTTTTTGGTTTTCCATAATTCACCCCTGAGCAAATATTCATATCCTTTATGACATAATTCTACAACAATATTATTACAAAAATATGAATAATCAGCCCTTAATTTATTAAAAAATCAAGCGCCCTCGACAAATGAGGGCGCTTAAATGCAAAAATTATTCAGCTTCTGTTTCAGCTGTCGGCTCCTCAGCAGGTGATGCCGGTGCCTCATTTTCCTTCATTTTTGCAAAGCATTCGCTGCAATAAACCGGGCGATCCTCGCGCGGAGCAAACGGAACGCGTGCAACGCCTCCGCAAGCGGCGCAAACCGCCTCGTGCATTTCGCGCGGACCTCTTGCCGCATTCTTTCTCTTATCACGGCAGGGTTTGCAGCGCTGTGGTTCATTTTCAAAGCCTTTGGATTCATAGAATTCCTGTTCGCGAGCTGTGAAAACAAATTCTTTTCCGCAGTCTTTGCAGACTAAAGTTTTGTCCTCAAACATGTTTTTTACCTCTCTTGTTTTAATAGCCCCGGACGGAATTGCACCGACATCTCTGAATACAACGCTTTGCTAATTTAAGCTACTTGGGCATATATAAGGCAAAACGCCTTAAATTTATTATTCAGTAAAACTCATACCGGCGAGCTTCTCTCTTGCACGCCTTAACGCATTATCAACCGACTTTTGACTTTTACCTGTAACCTCGGAAATCTCCTTATAGCTTTTGCCGCAAATAAACTCACGGAAAACCAAATACTCAAAATCAGAAAGTTTGCTTTTGACCACACTGAAAAGCGCCTTGAAATTCTCCTTACGGATAAGCATACTTTCCGGATTTTCTTCATCCGGAACTTCCATATCTTCAATCGAAGATATAAGGTCAGCCGGTACGCGCTTTAACGCCTTGGTAAGGCGATACTGCGCTAAAATTCCCCGTTCCACACAGGTATATGCAAAAGACTTAAACGAGGATTTTTCGGGCTGAAAAGATTTAATCGCAAGATAAAAGCTCAAAACTCCCTCGCTTGCCAAATCCTCTGTCTCGATTACCGACTTGTACTTCGAGGCGGATTTTACTATGTACGGCATATAACGGTCAAGCAAAAAACCAAAGGCTTTATAATCGCCGGACTTTACCAAAAGTGCCAACTGTTCATCCGAACAATTATCAAAAACAATCTTCCCCATCAAAGCACCAATATAAACACATAAATATTTATAGTAATATTACATTATTTTTACTCATTTGTCAAGTATTTTTATGCTAAATGACAAATTTCCGCTTTATTTTACAAAGTTTTTATACCCTTTACCGTACTGAACACATCGGGAAACCCTGCAAAGCGTTGCCGAAGATATATCCGTAAGTGCTATCACCTGATTGTATGTGTTGCCATCCATCAATAGCTTTGCCGCCTTCACACGCTGAGCCATTTGCTCTATTTCCTTATCCGTACACAAATCCTCAAAGAGAGTTTTGCAGTCTTTTAAATTATTTGCCCTTATTATCACTTCAAAAAGATTATCGATATCTTTTTTTGAAACTGTTCGTTTTTGCATATCATATCTCCAATTCAAAACATTGGCTGAGTTTGACACTACCTGAAAGTACAAGCTCATCCGAATTTAACACACCGAGTGTGCCGCCGGGTTGTTTTAGTATCAGCTTTTCGCCCTTTTTGCACAGTGCCGCCGCTGCTGCACAACTGCCGCTGGCGCAAGAGCCTTCCAAAAACAAGGTTTTAGTATCGCTCACATAAACGAGCGGTTTCATTTTCCCTTTGTTTTCACTTATCATCATAATTCCGAGAGCTTTGGCACATAAGCTCTCAGCCAGGGTTGATATAACCTTCTTGGCAGTATTAAGGCTTAAAGTTTCATCGGCAATTATATGCATTATACCCTCAAAGCATACAAGCGGAAAGTTGTATTCTTTGTTATCCGCCGCAAACGAAGCCTCGCTTATTTTATATGGCTTTTCCAAAAAGCAATCGCACTTAAAGCATTTATCTTTCTCTGTCACATTTACTTTTACGGGCTTATCTGTACCAAAGACGGAAACTTCGGTTTCAAAATTGCTCTTTCTCCCGGAAAGCTCATAATAGAGCGCCGCGGCGGACATCGTTGCGTTTCCGCAAAATTCCGAGCCGGACATTCTTAGCCTTATTTGCCCACCCGAAAAATCGACAAATCCCACCTGCTCAACAGAACTGTTCTCCTGCATAATCTTTTGGGATACGAGCTTATAATCAAGGCTTTTATCCGTAAGAACCAATGCCGTTATATTCCCTGTCGGGTCGGCTATATAATATTTAATATTCATCAGCTGTTATAGTTTTGCAGAAACTGCCTTGTCCTTTCATTTTTTGTGTTGACAAACACCTCTTCGGGAGTGCCCTGCTCCAAAATAACACCGCCGTCAATAAAGACCACTCTATCGGACACTGCACGCGCAAAAGCCATTTCGTGAGTTACGATAACCATAGTCATTTTTTCATCCGCAAGCGCCTTAATAACTTTGAGAACCTCACCTGTAAGCTCAGGGTCAAGCGCGCTTGTAGGCTCATCGAAAAACAATATATCAGGCTTCATAGCCAGCGCCCTTACTATCGATACGCGTTGCTGCTGACCGCCCGAAAGCTCGCAGGGGTATGCTGTGGCTTTATCCGCAAGTCCCATTTTATCGAGCAATTCAAGGCACTCTTTTTTTACCTCTTCTCTATCCCGTTTAAGCACGGTAACGGGTGCATCCATAACATTTTTAAGCACCGAAAAATGCGGAAAAAGATTGAAATTCTGGAAAACGAGCCCGAAAAACTTTTTAAAATGGTTTAAATCTTTGGCATAGCATAGTTTACCGTTTTGGTCATAGTATGTTACATCTTCACCCATATATGTTATTGTACCGTCATCAATAGTTTCAAGCAATGTAGCGCAGCGAAGAAGCGTAGATTTACCGCCGCCCGAGGTGCCTATAATTGAAACGACTTCACCCTTGTTGACTTTAAAGGATATATCTTTCAGCACCTCGTTACTACCGAAGGACTTTTTGATGTTTTCCATACTTAATATATTCATTAAAAGCCCCTCCTTAAATTCTATAATAACTCAAAGATTTTTCAACTTTACCCATAGCTACAGTCACAAGAAAGTTAAATATGTAATAGAAAACCCCTGCCACGATAAACGGCATAAAGGTAGAATGGCTAATCGCTATCCTCTTGACCTCTGTGAACAGTTCAACATAAGAAACGGTAAATGCTATCGAGGTATCCTTAACAAGCGTTATTACCTCATTTGTAACACTGGGAACTATTCGCTTTATAACCTGCGGAAGTATTATCCGGATAAATGTTTTTGACTTTGAATATCCAAGAACTTCGGCAGCTTCATACTGTCCTCTCGGAACAGACTCAATGCCACCTCGGTATATTTCTGCAAAATATGCCGCGTAGTTTATTGAAAATGCAATCACAACGGGAATAAGTTTCTCCGGCATTGACAGATTATATCCGAACTGCTTTGCTATGAAACTAGGACCGTAGGTTACAACCATAAGTTGAAGCATAAGCGGCGTTCCGCGCAGAACTGATATGAAAAATTGTACTATATATGATATGACCTTAACCTTGCTGAGTCTTAATAGCGCAACGATTATACCGAGCGGCAAAGAGATAATAAGTGTCAAAAAGAAAATATAAACTGTGCCAAGAATTGGCATATTGCCCTGCGGCGTCAGCCATAAATGCTTTATTAAGGTAGAGATGTCCATACTGTCCTCCATTTTAAAGTTTTATAGACACCATAAGTGTGACGATAAAAACCGCCACACTTATATTAAATATTGTCCGTATTAATTATTTGTTTAAAAGTATCAGATTGTTTTTGATATCCGGATATTTGTCGGCAATTTTCTCATAAGTGCCGTCTTTAATAAGTTCATCTATTGCACCTTCAACTTTTTCGCAGAGCTCCTTATCACCGCTGCGGAAGGCGATACCATACTGTTCAGCACCAAAATCTTCATCAATTATGGCATAACCTTCGTTACTGCTTACAAAGTTATCGGCAACCGGCTTATCAACGAATACAGCATCAACATTTCCGTATTCAAGTTCAGTAAAGCACTTTGGGAAACTGTCACAGCTTACAACTTTTTTGAAGGAATCTGCTAACTCTTTAAGGTCATCGGCAAGTAAATTCTCACCGGATGTGCCAAGTTGAACGGCAACCATTTTGTCCTTAAGATCATTTGAGGCCTTAAAACCTGTGTCAGCCTTTACAACAAGAACCTGTTCGTTATCATAGTAAGGTTTGGAAATTACATATCCTTCTTCCTTCATACTGTCAAGAATCGTCATACCCGACCAGATGCAGTCACACTCTTTAGCATCTAATTGTATAAGTTTCTCATCCCAGTTAACACCGAATACTTCAAATTCCCATCCAAGTTTCTCGCAAACCGCCTGGCAAACCTCAACATCAAATCCTGTGTAAGTGCCGTCATCCGCCATAGAACTGAAGGGCGGATATTCGGGATCTATTCCCATAGTAAATGTGTTAGCCGAATCTTTTTTCCCGCAAGCGGCAAATGACAACACCATAATTACCGCGAGCATAATTGCAAATAGTTTTTTCATTTTTATTTTCTCCTTTTCTTTGAGCGTGTGCGCTCTTGTTTTGATGTTGCTATTATACTTTATCGCGCTAAAGTTGTAAAGTGTTTTTTTGCGATCGCCGCGATTTTTGTATATATGCACAAAAAAACGCTATGGATTTTTGCTTTATTGCATCACTTTGTTAAAGTGAAATTGACACAAAAAAATCCGCAGGTCTGAGCCTGCGGACAAACATTAGTTATCAATCGTTTGTATAAGGAAGAAGAGCTACCTGGCGAGCACGCTTAATAGCGGTTGTGAGTGCACGCTGATGCTTAGCGCAAGTACCTGTTGCTCTGCGGGGCAAAATCTTTGCACGCTCGGAAACAAACTTGCGGAGCTTAGCTATATCCTTATAATCAATTTCTTCTACACGGTCAACGCAGAAATGGCAAACTTTTTTTCTTGCCTTTCTGTGAAGCGGTCTATCTGTCTTTTCCACTTTGGAAAACTCCTTTCATTAGAATGGAAGGTCATCGTCCATACCGGAATCGATTTCGGTGAAATCACTGCTATCAGCATTGCTGAATGAAGCAGGCTCTTCTGCCACACCGCCGGCGGACGGAGTACTATCCTTTTTAGATTCAACAAACTGGGCATTGCTTGCAACAACCTCGAATACCGTGCGGTTGTTACCGTTTTTATCGACATATTTACGGGTCTGAATTGAGCCCTCAATGCCTATCATATTACCCTTTTTGAAATACTTTGTGATGAATTCCGCAGTCTGACGCCATGCAACAATGTTTATGAAATCAGTCTGGGTTTCCTCGCCTGCACGGTAGCGGCGATTTACAGCAATGGAAAACGAAGTTACCGAAATACCGGTATTCGTTGTTTTAAGCTCCGGATCAGCGGTAAGCCTACCGGTCAGAACTACTAAATTAAACATCCTTACTCCTCCATTACTTCTTGATTACCATAACGCGAAGCACGCCTTCGGTAATACCGGCAATTCTTTCAAGCTCTGCCGGGAAATCAGGCTCACTTTCAAATGTTATGAAAGTATAATAACCTTCGGCCTCATCGTTGATGAGATAAGCGAGCTTTCTCTTGCCCCACTCGTCAACATTCTCGACCGTACCATGCTTAGCGATAAGCTCGTTAAATTTTGCGTTAAGCGCCGCGATTGAATCATCGCCGCCGGCTACGGAAAATACGAGTGCCGCCTCATACTTACTTGTCATTCTCGTTGCACCTCCTTATGGTCTATTGGCCGCATTCTTACCAATGCGGCAAGGAGCTAAAAAATTAGCAAAGTTAATTATATCAACTAATTGTTAAATAGTCAAGAATTATTTATCTTCGTTAAAATTATTGCTGCAATCGAGATATTCGTCCTTAATGGCATTTTTATTCGATATCCTGTCAAAAATCGCAAGTGCGCTGATAACAGCCGCAAAAATCGCCGCCAAAGTACCTAAAAATTTAAAAAAGCCTTTCATAAAAATACCTCCGTTTAAATATTACATAAAGGGCGCAAACAGGTGCAGTATTGCCCTTTTAAGTCTTACGGGCCACGGTGCCTTTTTCCACCGTGACAGCTTGATTTCTCTGGACATGGACTGCAAATCGTCAAAATGATTTTTTATATCGCCTACCGCCTTATTTGAAGAAAACCACACGCCGCATTCAAAATGAAGTGCGAAAGACCTGTAATCCATATTCACCGTGCCGACAGTAGCCACACTATCATCCGACACAAAAATTTTAGAGTGTATAAAACCCGGAGAAAACTCAAAAATTCTTATTCCCGCCTCTAAAAGCTCGGTATAATTATATTGAGTAACGGGATGAACATACCATTTATCCGGGATATGCGGTGTTATAATACGAACATCAATACCCGCTTTTGACGCCATTTTAAGCGCCTCAATCATAGTGTTGTCAATAATCAGGTACGGAGATACAATATATACATATCTTTGCGCGCTGCTTAAAATCTGCATATAAATACCGGCGGCAACATTTTTATCGGTAAGCGGGTCACTGCAATACGGCAGAACATATCCACCTGCCTCAACCGAATAATCCGTCAAATAATCTTGCACTTCAAGTCTATGCCCGGTAGTAAACTCCCACATATTGCAAAACATCACGGCAAAGCTCGATACCGCCTCACCTTTCAGTATCACCGCGCAGTCCATCCAATAGCCGAACCGCCTTTGAGCATTGATATATTCATCGGCGATATTTAAACCGCCGGTAACCGCAACCGCACCGTCAATCACGGCGATTTTTCTATGATTGCGATTATTCATAAATATATTTACCGAAGGCCTGATCTGATTGAAAACCGCAACCTTTATGCCGTTTCTTCTCAGTCGTTCAATAAATCCCTTGCGTTGCCTTTTGATTGAGCCGAAGTCATCAAACAAAAGTCTTACATCAATCCCTTCGGCAGCTTTTCTGCAAAGGATTTTATATATAGAATCAAACATTTCGCCTTCGGCAACTATGAAAAATTCAAGAAAAATATACCGTTGCGCGCTCTCAAGCTCTTCAAGAAACCGCGGTAAGAAAACCTCGCCCGGCGAAAGATACTCGACAGAGGTGTTCTTATAAAGCGGATAACCTGACTCTCTGGATAAATACTCCGCCTGCCGCGAATGTGAATAATCATCGTATTTAAGAGAATTCTGTTCTTTCTCATCATCTTTGAGATATGGCATATTGTGTGCCTCACAGTTTTTCATTTTTTTCTTTATGTGAGGCATAACGCGACTGCCGCCGAAAAACATAAACACGGTAATTCCGAATACAGGCACAATAAGTATAAAAACAATCCACGCCATTTTATAGCTGGGATTGCCGCGGCGATTAACTATATAGACCACGGTTATGATGGCGAGTATTTCTGACAGTGTATAAATAAACACCGACCTATCGGAAAGGGTGCGAAGCATCAGAAAAAGAAACAACATCTGCAAAAACAAGAGAAGAGCTGAAACAACAATTCTTGTGGGTATCGGAATACCGCGCTTATTTTTTACACCCTGCCGCATAGATTGCTCTCCCTTCCCCGAATTCAGTTTATATTTTATCATAAATCGGAAATTATTGCAACTAAAACCGAGCTTAAAAGTTGTACAGTTTATTATTTTTTCGGATATTTCACTTGTAATATAACCCTTTTGGTTGTATAATAAAAATAATATTTATTCTTGGAGGCTTACTAATGGAAAGAAAGGAAAAAGCACTCGCCCCGGTTAAACGCATCCACGGCGGAGCTCACCTGCCGCATTTTAAAAACACGGCAGAGATTGAAACCGTTGTAATGCCATATCCGGATACGGTTTATATACCGCTTTCCCAGCACATAGGCGCACCGGCAAATCCGGTAGTGAAAAAGGGTGATGAGGTATTTGTAGGTACCCTTATTGCCGAGGCTTCCGGCTTTATATCAGCGCCGGTTCATTCCAGCGTTTCGGGAACCGTAAAAGGCATTGTTGATAAAACACTCAATAGCTCCGTTGCGGTAAAATGTGTTGAGATTGAGTCTGACGGGAAAGGTACTCCCGACCCGAACCTTAAACCTTTTGAAATAAACAGTGCCGAGGATATATCTGCGGCGGCAAAGGAATGTGGGCTTGTAGGTCTTGGAGGCGCAGGATTTCCGGCGCATGTCAAGCTATTGCCGCCTAAGGATTCAAATATTGATACCCTTATCATAAACGCGGCGGAATGTGAGCCGTACATAACCTCGGATTACAGAGAGTGTATCGAAAATGTTGACGGCATAATTGCCGCAACTTATCTTTTAAAAGACAAGTTGAATATTGAAAAGGTAGTAATATGTGTTGAAAACAACAAGCCTAAGGCAATAAAAAATCTTATGGCGGTTGCCGCAGATAAGCAGGATGTTGATGACAAGGTAAAACTTATGAAGCTCCCCTCAACATATCCGCAGGGTGCTGAAAAAGTAATCATTTATTCCGCAACCGGCAGAAAAGTGCCTCTCGGAAAACTGCCGAGCGATGTGGGTTGTATTGTTATGAATGTTACAAGCCTTGCAAAGCTCTATGATTTTATTTCAACCGGTATGCCGCTCACATCTAAGCGCATCACGGTTGACGGCACGGCGGTAACCGAGCCTAAAAATCTTTTGGTGCCTATCGGCACACCTATAAAATCCGTTTTGGAATATATGAATATAGATACGGAAAATATCGGTCGCGTTATTATGGGAGGGCCTATGATGGGTCAACCGGTAGCGTCGTTGGATGCAGTTGTTGAAAAGCGTACCAATGCTTTACTTGTTATGGCAAAGGATGAAAGAGCGCGTATCACGACCGCCTGCATCCGTTGCGGCAGATGTCAAAGAACCTGTCCTATGAATTTAACGCCGGCACGGGTTGAAACGGCTTATAAAAAGGGAGATACAGATTCCTTTGAGCGCCTCAATGTGAATTATTGCATTGAATGCGGAAGTTGTTCATACATTTGCCCTGCAAAAAGACCTCTCACCGAAGTTATGAGAATTGCAAAAAGCGAGTTAAGGAGGCGTAAAAAATGAGCAATTTACTTAAAGCCTCATCCTCACCGCATATAAGGCATATCGATACCACATCAGGAATTATGTTTGATGTTGTTTTAGCCTTAGCACCAGCGGCGGTATATGGATGTATAATATTCGGGCTAAAAGCGGCTTTTATACTGCTTACCACGGTAATTTGCGCAATCGCCGCAGAGTTCATTTGGAATTTGATACTTAAAAAGCCTCAAACCATAGGCGATATGTCGGCAGTGGTAACAGGTCTGTTGCTCGGTATGAATTTAAGTTCTAACACGCCTATATGGGTAGCCGCAATCGGAAGCGTTGCCGCAATAATCGTTATAAAGCAGATGTTCGGCGGTCTCGGCTATAACTTTGTAAATCCGGCATTGGCGGCACGAATAATACTGCTTGTTTCCTTCCCCTCGTTTATGACTAAATTCAGTGAGCCTGTATCGGATGTTATATCCTCGGCCACTCCCCTTGCCGACCTCTCCGGCACAAGCGTTAAGACGCTTTTCTTCGGAATGCACTCCGGCAGTATAGGAGAAACAAGCGCATTTTTGCTGATAATCGGAGGACTGTATCTTATAATCCGTAAGGTTATAAACCCTATAATACCGCTTTCGTTTATCGGTACTGTGGCGCTTCTTGCGGCAGTATCGGGAGAAAATCCGCTTAAATACATACTTTCCGGCGGTCTTATGCTCGGCGCTATATTTATGGCGACGGATTATGTAACAAGTCCTACCGCCAACCTCGGCAAATTGATTTTCGGCATAGGCTGCGGAGCAATAACATTTGTAATTCGCCGATTCGGCTCGTTGCCGGAGGGTGTATCATACGGTATTCTTATAATGAACATCATGACTCCGCTTATTAACAGAATACCTTTCAGCCGCCCATTCGGATATGTGGAGGTAAAGACAGATGAATAAATTTTTCAAATTTCTTTATCCTACCTTAATTCTTGCGGCGATATGCCTTATAGTTTCCCTGGCGCTGAGCAGCACAAACGCTGTGACCGAGAAAAAAATAGAAAAAATCAATGCCAAAAAAACCGAAAAGGCAATGTCGAGAGTGCTTGAAGCAAAAAGCTATACCGAAAAAACGCTTAAAAAGGACGGCAGTGAAATCACATATTATGAGGCCGCTGATGACGGCGAAGTTAAAGGTTACATATTCATAACAGGCGCTAACGGTTACGGCGGCGAAGTGCGGGTTATGACAGCGGTATTAAGCGATAATTCGGTTAAAGCGGTTGAGATACTCGATGTGTCAAACGAAACTCCGGGACTTGGTCAAAACGCCAAAAACGAAAAGTTCTACACACAGTTTTCGGGATTGTCCGGTGAAATCACCGTTGTAAAATCAGGTGCGAACAGTGAAAACGGCGAAATAAACGCAATAACCGGTGCCACTATCACTTCAAGAGCGGTTACAGCATCAGTAAATGAGGCACTGAGCCTATATGACGAAATCAAAGCAAACGGAGGTGGGCAGTAATGAAAGGCAACCTTAAAATATTTACAAACGGATTGTTAAAGGAAAACCCGACGCTTCGTTTGGTGCTCGGAACCTGCCCCACCCTTGCAATTACCACCGCCGCAATAAACGGTATAGGTATGGGACTTGCGGCAACATTGGTGCTGGTATGTTCAAATGCTGTTATATCCGCGCTCAGAAATGTAATACCCGATAAGGTGAGAATACCGGCATTTATAACCATAATTGCCGGCTTTGTGAGCGTGGTGCAAATGCTCGTAAAGGCATTCACCCCTTCACTTGACGCGGCACTCGGAATTTATCTGCCGCTTATCGTTGTAAACTGCATCATTTTAGGCAGAGCCGAAGCCTTTGCATCTAAAAACCCGATAATCCCGAGCTTGCTTGACGGTCTTGGTATGGGGCTCGGTTTCACCGCGGTTATAACAATAATGGGCGCTATCCGTGAGCTTTTGGGTGCCGGAACTCTCTTCTCATTTCCTATAACCTCGCGCTTTGTAAGTCCTATGATAATTTTCCTGCTTCCCCCCGGCGGATTTTTCGTTTTCGGAATTTTGGTTGCGGCATCAAACGCCATTGCCAAAAAGCAGGGCAAAAAGCCTGTTGAGCGTTTGGGATGCGAAAATTGTCCCTCAAAAGAAATGTGCTCAAACAGTGCAAAAATAAGCGAGGAGGCGGCTGATAATGAATAAAATCACTTTCATTTGCTCAATTCTTCTCGCCGGCATCCTTACAAATAATATGGTGCTTTCGAAATTTTTGGGAATATGTCCTTTTTTGGGCGTTTCCAAAAAGTTGAACACCGCCTTTTCTATGAGCGTTGCCGTAACGCTTGTAATGGTGGCGGCGTCCGCCGTTACATATCCTATATATCACTATTTGCTTTATCCGAAATATACATATCTTGAAACGGTAGTATTTATTTTGGTTATAGCGGCTTTGGTACAGCTTATAGAAATGGTGCTTAAAAAATACATCAAGCCGGTATATAACGCGCTTGGAATATATCTTCCGCTTATAACCACCAACTGCGCGGTTCTGGGTGTTACTATGCTTAACATCCAAAACGAGCTTGATTTTGTTTCATCAATTTTTAACGCTCTTGCGGCAGGTCTCGGCTTTATGCTCGCTATGGTGCTTTTTGCAGGAGTAAGGCAAAAGGTTGACGAAGCCGATATCCCCGATTTCTTAAAGGGACTGCCGATAACGCTTATTGCAGCGGCTTTGGTTTCCCTTTCATTCCTCGGCTTTGCCGGTATAGGGGGTTAAATTATGGAAATACTTATACCTGTTTTGGTTGTTTTAATTATCGGTATTATACTCGGTCTCGGTCTTTCCTTTGCGGATAAATTTATGAGCGTACCGGTAGATGAAAAGCAAATCAAGATAAGAGAATGCTTACCCGGCGCTAACTGCGGCGCCTGCGGTTTCAGCGGATGTGACGGCTACGCCGCGGCTCTTGCCGCCGGTGAAGCTCAGCCTGATAAATGCGCTCCCGGCGGGGAAACCACGGCAAAAGCATTGGGCGAAGTGTTGGGAGTTAAGGTTGAAGCACAAAAGAAGGTCGCATTTATCGCTTGCGGCGGCAGACCCGATAAGGTTAAAGAAACCTTTGAATATACCGGACTTAAAACCTGCGCTGCGGCGGCACTTGCCGGCGGAGGACCTATCGCCTGCGAATTCGGTTGCCTCGGATATGGAGATTGTATGCGAGCTTGTGATTTTAACGCTATAACCCTTAGTGACGGTAAACCCGTAATCTGCGAGGACTTGTGCGCCGCCTGCGGAAAATGTGTTAAAACCTGCCCGAAATCAATCATTTCCTTAATACCGAAGGATGCGAAAACAAGAGTAAGCTGTTCAAACAAGAAAAAGGGACCCGCCGTGCTTAAAGCCTGCGATGTTTCCTGCATAGCCTGCGGAATGTGTGAGCGAGCATGCGATGCAGGCGCTATAAAGGTTATAGATAATTTGGCGGTTATTGATTATAGTCTATGCACAGCCTGCGGAAAATGCGCCGAGGTTTGCCCGAGAAAAGTGATTACCGCTAAATAAGGTTTCAATGTAACAAATACAGTAAAAAGCACTTGCGACAGCAAGTGCTTTTTTGTGCGAGTATCAACGGGCTTCAAGTCATATTAAAGCATTGTTTATTCTATTATATCACAAATGCGATAGCATAAAAATAAAAGGAATCGTAACACAAGACAAAATATGGGAAATAACCGTCATTCCCGATGCTACCGTTGTATCCTTCCCATATGCGCTTGGAATAACAATCGTATTAAGTCCCAAAGGCATTGCAAGGGTGCAAAGAGCACAAAAGTATATTGTTTTCTGCATTTTTATAAAATACCCAACGGCAATGAAAATCAAAGGAAAAGCAATTAACCTTACTATGGAAATAATATAAATTTTGTAATTGGAAAATGTTTTTTTAAGGGAAACAGAAGCCACTACCATACCGGTAAGAAGCATAGCAACCGGCGACATGCATCGCCCTGAAACGCTGATTATACTTGTAACAAAAACCGGAAGTTTAATATTTAAAAGACCGATTATGATACCGATTATCATACCGACAAACATCGGATTAACAAATGATTTCAAATTGTCTTTTAACGATTGTGATTTATTAGGGTCGGCAATCAGCAATCGTGGAACTCCCCATAAATAAATAAGCATCCACAAAGGCATGGTGAATATCAAATACTCAAGAAATATGTCGGGAAACAAACTGCTTACAACTGCGTTTCCCATAAAACCGAAATTTGAGAATGATAATCCGTAAGTATAGATATTTTGAATATACTTATCCTTTGTTACTGTTTTGGATATAATTATTGCCAATGGTATTGCAATAAATGCAATTAAAAAACTGACAACAATTAGTTTCCATGCCATTTGAATTTTATCTACGGTAAAATTCTCGATAAAAGTCCCCATAACTAATGCCGGTATAAATATTAAATTTTCAAGTTTTGATAAAGTTTCAGCCGAATTTGCAGAAACCAATCTAAGTTTCGTTATTATAAACCCTATCGTAATAAATCCAAACAAAAAAGCAATCTGATTAAGAGTTGGCACAATTATATCCATAATATTTTGAAAACTTGTATGCTAAGGCTTACAAGCATAATTTGTTCCTTTCATAATTATAGCAATTTTCTATGGCATTCTGTATACTAAGGATTCCACTTGTGGCATCCTCTGCTTTTAGTTTTGCTATCTTTTCAGGATATGTAGGCAGATTCTTTTTTGTTGCAAAATTGCGCTGATCTTCCGGAACGGTATTTTGAGTTTACCAAAAAACGCGTCCTTCATACTGTATTCAAAAGATGCCGGATTATCGTTTGATAATGTGTTACCTTCGCCGTATGCCCATTCGTCCATATTAAATGTTGTAACATGGTCGCAGTTTACACTCCAAGAATTTAAGAAGTATGCTGCCCACTTATACATCCCCATTGGACCCACAGGAAGAATAATGGCAAGTTTCTACCTTCTTCACGTGTTTTCTTTATCTGTAAGGCAATTTCGTGACCCATAAAGGTATCAAAATCATTTATGCTTTCACACTCTACAGGGTTAAAGTCTTTACACCAATACAAGGATCCTTTTGTAAATCATCACGGACTATTGCATACTTACAACATTCGTTGATAGCTTCATATGCTTTCTTAATAGAAGAATATGATAATCCGTTGGAGTTGATGAGCATGATCTTTTCTTTTAATTTTCTTTTTACTTCTGCTTCTGTTTTCCCATATACAGTTACCATTTTAGGTTTGCCATTTTCATTATAACCATTTTGTACTGCACCATACCATCTTCCATCTTTCCTTAAATATATTGTCCCCTGGCCATGCTCCCTTTTATTTTTTGCCATAAATACTCTTCTTTAAATTTTTATGTATATAAAAGATGGTATTTGAATTATAGCATACTAAGATAATAGAGTCAACATATTAGACTATAATTTTGACTATAAAATATATGACACTTAAAGCAATTTAATTACATTATCCTGTTTTTGTATAGAAATAATCATAACCACCCCTATAAGGGGTGAATACTGGCTTAGCCCCTGAAAGGGGCACAGAAGTTTAGCAACGCATTACTATTTCAGGCAGCCGCTC
>CADBOD010000003.1 GCA_902796165.1 Oscillospiraceae bacterium
AAGAAATGCACAACTCACAAGAATTATTTCGGATTTTGTGCCTTGATAATATTTTGAAAATCAAATATATAAAGTTTGCAATAAAAAGGCCTCGTCATCAGACGAGGTTTTTTGCGTTCGCAAAAAAAATTATTTATAGCCAGAATGCGGACATTGTTTGAAGCACGAACGGGTATAATCCAACGATTACTCATTGAGGGCAAAAAAGCAGGCAGCCACTCCAATGTCGATAGCGACCCGGAACGGCTGCCTTGTGTTTATTAGAAAACGGCGGAAAGCCCTTGTATCAAGCCGTTTTGCAAGAAAAAAAGAAACGATTATATAAATATAAGAAACGACCATATGTATAGCCATTATCATAGTTACTACAATGGATACTATCCCAAGGTTCTCAAACAGCAAATTTGAAGTCAACATTATTATTGAGAGAATTATAAAGTTTGCAATTGATTTTAGACTTTTTGAATTAATGGTATCATTGCTAAACAAATTGGAAATGCCAAGTGGGGCATTTATATATTTGTTTGAAAATACTGTCGCAATATAGGAACAATATAATCCAAGAAAAACACCGGCAATTCCCAATAAAGCAATTAGAATATCAGAAATAATGTTTTGATTTATTATCAGGGTGTTTGTAAAAGTTTTATTAAAGAGTTTGTCCAATTGCAGCAATATATAAAAAAACAATAGATTTATCAATGTTTGCTTGAGAATTTCAATAAAAATATACTTTTTTGCTTTAAACACTTTCTTTTCAGAATTGATATAATTAGAAGACATGTATACTATTTTTTTAATTTTAAAAAGAAAGTCCAAAATGATTCTTCGCATTCTCCAATAAGCCTTGCTTAACATTTTCCACCTCAAATTATGTTTGTTCAGTTTTTTAATATATATCTAATATGTTATTGAAAACATCTATTCACCTATACCAATCAATACCGCATTAATTTCATAAAATACCTTTATGGCATTATCAAAGCTTTGTTTTTCATCAGTATAAAGCAAATCCTTGTGCAGATTTTCGTATTCCGTGCGTACTTTATCATCAAGATAATGCTTCCAGGAGTCAAAGTCATACGCTCCGGTAGGGTTATATTCCTTGCTGATATTTCGTTTTTGCAGGTAATAAGAGTCTGTTTGCTTTGTAATATCTATAATGCGTTTCAGCTCGCTTTTGTTTTTAAGAAAAGCTTTAATCTCCGGCAAATTAAAAAGTTTCGTGACATCATAAATATGCCGTACTTTCTTATCTATAGTGCCGCAAATTGCGTGGCGCTTAACCGACATCAGTTTATCAACAAAAGTACGTTCAATATTAAGAACATTAAGCGTTATTGCTTCAAGTTCATATTTCAAGACATCATCTTCGCCGCCGTTCTCTTCGAGAAACTCCTGTATATATGTTTTGAGTTGCTTTTTAGAGTAGGGGTCGGGGCGCACGCTGCTGCCGATTTCAAGTTTGACTTGGTTTTGTCTATTGCCAAACCAAACATACATACTTTTACTGCGATTTGATCGTTCGGCACCTATTTTTTCGGTATCAGCACCCACAGTCATAATGTCCTCGATTCTTTTAATGGCTTTATCACAAGCTTTATCGCTTTCATCCATCCCCAAATAAGTTAAATCTATATCTTCTGAAAAGCGCTCAATAGAACCGGGATAACACTTGCTAAGTGATGTCCCGCCCTTAAAGACACATTTATCAGCATATTCGCTGTCGGCTAAGTTTTTTAACAATAAAACAATATAATAATCGCGTTCAACTGCGGACTCCGGCAAATGCTTGCGCAAAGCAACTATGGATATTAAATCTCTGAATTCACTGGGAAACTCGTGCAGTTTCATATAATTCCTCCATTTTCGGATGTTTGTATTCCGATAGTGTTGATAAATGTTTGCTCAAATTGTTTTTGATATTATAGAAGTTCAGAATCTCTTTGAGGAAGGATATGGTTGACTTTTTATAGTTGATTTTTGAAATCACTTCTTCAAATGTTTTTTCCTCAAATGTCTGTGCCAGTATCTTTGAATACTCAATAAATGCGGGATAGTTTATCTCCTGTATCGTATTGAAGTTTTGCAGAACTTCCAAGCCCTGAATCACGGTTTTAATTTCAGGTGAGAATTTGAGAGGTGCATAGTGAATAACAATATTGCGTATTGATTTTGAAAAACCGTCGAGCGACGAAGAAAGAACATTTACGGTTTTAGATATCTGCGTTGTCAAATTCAATTCATTGTATAGGGAATAGCCCACTACCGATCCGGTGCTATTTTCTGTAAATGCGGTAATTATTTCTTTTTCGGACGGCGGAATTATACCATACTTACCAACCTTAGGCAAATGATAGGTTCCTTTTGCAATTTTAACAAGTTCGCCGGCTTCACACATTCTTTGCAAAGTTTTATAGTATGCAGCTTCGGTAATTTGATTTGACAACTCTTCCTTATATAACTTGCTCGCAATTATCAATTCGTTCTCTTTGAATTTGCCAAGAGCATTTTTAACAATGGCATTGCTTTTCATATTCCGCACCTCCTTTGTGATCACCTGTTTTTATTATATGCAATATTTCGATTTTGTCAAGTAAATTTAATTTTTACTTGACATTTTAACACGTTCTTGCAATATTTATCTTATTTAACATTTGCAATACGGAATTAGGTATTTGTATGACAAATGTTGCAGAGTAAAGCGGAACCATGCGGCTCCGCTTTAGTGTTATTGAGCTGATTCTGTTAGTAGCCATACAGCAAGGTTGAAACCGAACTTGAATGCTGCTGTTTCGGATACGGAGTTCATTTCGTTTGCAGAAGTATTGTACTTTTCAAAAAGATCGAGTTGATTTTGGGATAGTTCATTTTCAAGTCTCTCTCTGTTTTTCGATGCCAGCCGAAGTAAACGCTTATATTCCATATTACCCTCAATGTAAGTTTCAACCGGTCGTATATTGCCATACCACAGATTTTCAAGCACCGTCATATAAAAATCACCTCGTTGAGGACGATTTCGTTTGCCCGGTCGCGGATGTTATTCATCATCCAAACCCATTTCATCTGGTCGGCGGCTTTGAGCTTTTCAGTTACACCCTCGGCTTTTGCCATTTGTTTTATCAACCCAAAAAGCATTTCTTCCGCCTGTTCATTTACGCTTTTAAGGTGATCGTTCAATGTGCCGTTCATCCGCATAACATTTATGACGGTTGGTTTGTTTTTTCTCAGATAATCATAATGCCTGCGACCGAAAATTCCTATGTCTTTTAAGTTGTCTTTCATGATGCAAAACCTCCCTTGCGGTATCATCATACTATAAGGGAGATTTAATCCAAAATGTGCGATTTTGATACGGGTGAATGTAGGTTGAAAGTGTTGAATGTGTGCAACGCGCGTGCAACGGAAACGAATTTAAGTTAAATTTTCATTTTTTCAAATCAAAACAAAAAAGTCCTGAAAACCGCATAAACAGTGGGTTTGGGGGCTTTTTAGGCAAAAGAAAATCCGCCTTAAAAAAGACGGATTTTTGGTTGCGGGGGCTGGACTTGAACCAACGACCTCCGGGTTATGAGCCCGACGAGCTACCAGCTGCTCTACCCCGCGATATTCGGCACTTCTTTCGACGCCTATGCATTATAGCATAGTTTTTATGTTTTTGCAAGGACTTTTTTCCTTTTTTTATAATATGTCTTTCAGCTGTGAAATATTCCTTATTTCATAAGTCGGATTTAATGCTGTTTTCTTTGCTCGCGGATTTAGCCAACAGGTGTCTATGCCGGCGTTTATTCCACCCTGTATATCCGATGTAAGACTATCGCCCACGATGATTATTTTTTTCCGGTCTTTTTCGGGGCTGTTTGCCATAACAAAATCAAAATACTCCTTTTCGGGCTTTTGGTGTCCGGTTTCCTCAGATATAAAAACATAATCAAAATACCTTTGAATACCTGAATCTTTCAGCCTTTTATACTGTGTCAAGGCGACGCCGTTAGTGGTGGCGCAAACAGTATAACCCTTTCCCCTTACATACTCTAAAATCTCAACCGCGCCGGGTAAAACATCGTGACCTTTTGCAAGCAGAGAAAAATAGTCCTTTGACATTTTTGCGGTATCGCCTTTAAGGTTTGTTCTCTTTAAAAACTCCTTAAACCTGCCCTCAAATATTTCCTCTCGCTTTATTTCACCGCGCTCGAAAAGCTCCCAATACATAAGATTTGAATCGGAATATATAGAAATATATTCCGGTGTCACCTTTAAACCGTGAAGCGGCAGAAGCTCTGAGATGGCAGAGGCTTGTGCCGCCGTAAAATCGAGAAGTGTATTATCAAGGTCAAAATAAACGGTGGTATATTTCATAGTGTTTTTGCTAATTCCTTAATATATTCGCGCGTTTGCTCGCCGATTTCACGGTGACTGAGCGCCACTTCAATATTTGCCTTTATCATACCGAATTTATTGCCCATATCATAACGGGTTGCGTGGAAATCAACGCCAATCATACCGTCCCTGCGAGCGAGAGTTTTCATCGCATCTGTAAGTTGAAGCTCGTTGCCCACGCCAAGCGTTGTGTTGCGGAGAATATCGAAAATCTCAGGTGTCAGCACGCAGCGGCCGAGCACGGAAAAGTTTGAAAACTTATTGCCGATTGCCGGTTTTTCTATCATATCGGACACTTCATAAACGCGCTCGTCCTTTTTCTCTACTTTAAGCGAGCTATATTTTACGAGCAGTTCATCCGGCACTTCTTTTATGCCCACAACGCCCTTGCCGTATTTTTCGTACGCCTCGCAAAGCTCCTTTGTTGCAGGAGGTTCGCCTATAATTACATCGTCACCGTAAAGCACGGCAAACGGCTCGCCGCCCACGAAGCTCTCAGCCTTTAAAACCGCATCGCCGAGGCCCTTTGTTTCCTTTTGGCGCACAAAGTAAATATTCGCGAGCTTTGCCACCGATTGAAGCTCGCTGAGCATACCGTAATTTCCACGGGTTTTCATCATACTTTCAAGTTCAAGCGAGTGGTCAAAATGGTCCTCTATAACACCTTTTCCGCGGTTGGTGATTATAAGTATATCGGTAATCCCGGAAGCGACAGCCTCTTCTACAATATACTGTATAGCAGGCTTATCCACTATCGGAAGCATCTCTTTCGGCACCGCTTTTGAAGCCGGTAAAACCCTCGTTCCAAGCCCTGCCGCCGGGATAATAGCTTTTTTAATAATCATAATGTATAAAACGCCCCCACAAACTTAATTGCCATTACAATCAATTCCGGTATGCTTGACATCAAGGATACCACAAAAGCACCGATTATCGCAGCGCCTACGGAGGTTCCGCCTGAAACCGCAAGACCGACATTTACATAGTTCGGGTCATTTGATATCGGATTATAGCCGATAATTTTTTTGACCGTGTGGTTTTTATAAATATAAATTCCCAAAAGACCGACAATAAGGGCGCAGGCGAGCGTTACCACATTTTCAAAGGAGGAAATCAGGTTGCTTAAAACCGCATTTCTATCCCCGACAGCGGAAAAGAAACCCTGCAAATCAAATCTGCCGGTATCCGCAAAATTATCAAAATAGCTCTCGATGCCGGAAAGCGCATTGCCCGAAATACCCAAAATTGTTTTTGCGAAAAATGTTATATAGCTTGTAAGCACGCCGATTGCGGAGAAAAGGCACGCCGGCTTATACATTTTGCGGTAGAAAAACCATATTGCCACGCCGACAGGGCCTAAGAAAAAGCCCCACAAAAAAGGCGGCCAGCACCATTCAATCTTAGTGTTTCTCTCCTGAATTTTCACAAACTTAGGTACAATTTTATTAGCGTTTTTGCCCACAAAGGTTATGATTTTAGGAATAGGTACGCCGTCTATCGTACCGACGGTATTTTGATTTTGCGGCGCGAAATTTTCAGGTGCCGGTGCGCCCTGCGCGGTGTTATCCGCTTCCTGCGGCACTATAATCGGTGCGCCGCAATTTTTGCAATAGCGGTACTCCGGCTCGTTTTCTGTTTTACACTCTGGACAAATATTCATTACTCACAGTCCTTTCAAATAATTAGTGAAGCAATAATACCGGGAATATACTGAACGGCAAAAAAACCGATAAGCAACAGCACAAAATTTGTGCCTCCCTTTTTACGATAATCGTAATCCTCATCATCGCTGTTTTGCTTGATATCGGTTATGGTTTGGATTGCGTAATCACGGTAAATTTTATCCCCGAAAATCGCGCACACAAATCTCAACACAAGCTGCAAAACCACACCTGCAAAAAAGAGGGCGAAAACCGAAAAGCCTATTTTTGAAGCATCGGACACGAGTGTTGAAAGAAGCTCTGTGTATCCGCCGAAGGAGGATATATCATAATGGGATAGAGCAATTTGAAGCGGTATCGTGAACATTGAAAAGCAGATTGAAAGAATACCTGCCACAATGCCTGCCTTATACATTTTGCGTGACAAAAACCAGCCGCACGGAAAAAGGAAAGAAAACCAATTCCAACCGGCTTTTTTGCCGAGGTTTATCGCGGCGAACTTAGGTATATACCGGCGCGTGTTGGTAAACACGAAGCGCCTTGCCTCTTTGGCTTTTACTCCGCCGCCCAAATCGGCATCCTCGGGAACGCCGCCCAAAAAATCAAATTGCGCAAAATTACCCGATACCGCCTTAAAATCAGGCGCTCCGCATTTCGGACAATTCGAGTTACCGGAAGGATACTCCGCGCCGCAGATTTCACACACCGTAACCGCTGCGTTTTGCGGCTTTTCTTCCTCGCCCTTTTGCTCTTGCTCAAAGACGGGCTTTTTATATTCATTTTCGGTACCGTGTGCCTCTTCAAAAGCACAATGCCCTATACTGTTATAGCAATCCCTATGATGCGGCGCGCCGCAAACGGGGCAGTAAACCACATCATCGTCATCAAACAAATACGCGTGGCAAACGCCGCAGGAAAGCCTTTTATTTTCATTGTTCATAAAGTAATACCTCTGCCGTTTATAATATCAAAAACAACGGAAAAATACTCACTTCCGTAATTGTGATAATTTCCTTTTTCTATCATCTCTTCAAGCTCCTGTGCACTTACCCACTTGACCTGTGCAACCTCGCTTTTTTGAAGTATCAAATCCTTTTCCGAAATATCGGTTTTAATCATCCACACATCGACAAACGAATTTCTGCGCTTTATACGCTTTACAAACTTTAAACTCTGCCTGTCAGCCTTTATGCTCAGCTCCTCGAAAAGCTCCCTTGCCGCCGCGGTGAACGAATCCTCGCCAGCCTGTGCGGCGCCGCCGGTTGCCGCCCATTCGCCCGGCATCAGCTTTTTGTTTTCAGAACGGCGCTGTATCAAAACGCGCCCGTCCGACGATAATATCCATATATGAACAACCAAATGATACTCGCCTTTTTTAAAGAGATAGTTTCCTCTGAGAGTAGTGCGCCCGGTGGGCACCCCCTCACTATCCATTATATCCCACTTTTCAGCCTGCATTATACCTTCCTTTTTCACGGACACAAAATTTCCGCATACTCTGACCCATACTAAACAGGAATATTATAACACCATTACCGATATTTTTCAATATTTATAATTTAACTATTGTAAAAGGCGAAAAAATATATTATAATATCAAAGGTATGTACGCACCGGCGTGCGAATGGGCGGGTCCTGTGCGGCGGCAGATTGTGAACCATGTCAGGCGGGGAACCGAGCAGCATTAAGCG
>CADBOD010000004.1 GCA_902796165.1 Oscillospiraceae bacterium
ATACTGGCGTATTCGGCGCGACGAGGCAAGAACGGGCTGAAAATTTTGCCCTCCAAAACCATTTTGTCCTTACCGAGTGTAAGCCTTTTTCTGCTTTTCAATAAATGCCTTTAATGCCCTATTTGAATTATACCATAAATTATTATGTTTTTCAATATAAAAAAGAAGCGGGGCACTGCCGCGCACCGCTTCTTATGCAGATAATTCTCCGTAGTATTCAGCCGTCTTTTTGGCAAATTCCGGCGTTACATCGAAGTACTCAGCGAGGGTGTAAATATCCTCGTAGCCGTGGCGAAGCGCCCAAAAGAATTTTGACTTCGGAATGAGCTTTTTGATAGCCCAGATATTCGCCCTGCGCTCGTGCTTTCCTCTTATATCGCAGGGGGAATAGATGTTGTAAAAGCTCATAGTTTCACAGTGACCGAGCTCGTGGGCTAAGCACACCCTTTCGTCAGCACCATCAAGCGCGCCGTCTAACCCTACAAACAATCGGGAATTCATACACAAAGAAACAGATTTGTTTTTATCGAGTAAAAAGCGGTCAACGGTTATTCCGTCACGCTCGGCAATACGATAAAGTTCGTTTGTTTTCATCTATTTTCCTTTCTCCCTGATATAGTGTGCGTACCTTTTTACCTCTTCCCACATCTCGTCTGTAACCTCACCGTCACCGCCGAAAAGGGCAACTTTAAGGGCTTTTTCATCCACACTTTGCGTTCCGCCGTAAAGATAATCAACGCTTATTCCAAAGTATTCGGCTATTTTTGCGAGCGTCTTGGCGGAGAGACTTTTTATCCTGCCCATTTTATAATCGGTAAGTGAAGCTCTCGGTATTTTGCACTCCTTGCACATCAAGGTAATATTTATTCCCCTTTGCCGGCACAACTGCTCTATTCTTTCGTATATTTCGGACATACCAAAACATCCCCCAAAAATATTTTACTAAATTTAGTAAATTTATGCTTGACATTTACATCGTTCCGTAATATAATATGCTTGCGGTTACGGATTTCAGTAAATTTATCCCCTTAATTGCAAGTATATTACATAAATTCGTAATTGTCAAGAAGTTTTTAGGAGGAACGAGTAATATGTACTATTGTACGGACTGTAAAATCTTTATTGAAAGCCCTAAGTTTAAAAGGGTAAAAAGGGACGGCAAAATCATCCATCGGGCGCTGTGCCCCGTGTGCTCTGAGGAGCTTATAATGTCCGCCCCGGAGTATTGCCGGTATTGCGGCACCCGCCTTACCGGAAATGAAAAGGATGGCTTTTGCACCGATAACTGCCGGAGGCTCGGAAAAAGACTTTGGACCAGGGAATTAAGCCGCCGCAGGAAAATTAAGGATGACCCGATAGCCAGAATACTGCGTATGCTCACTTCCTATAATAACGAGCATAAAACAAGGTATAGCTACGGGCAGTTTGTATCCTTAATTCTTCCGTTGCTGGATAAAAAAGGGAGAAATGCTTATGGATATTGAAAAAAGCAGGGAAAAGCTGAAAAAATACCGTGTGCTTATATCTAAGATAGCGCGGCTTAAAGGAATGGAAAATATGTGCCCTGAAAATCGGAGCCGTTACAGGAAAGAGGAAAACGCCTGCATAACCGAGCGTGATAAAATCGAAGCGGCGATAAACCGCGTAGATGGCGGAATTTTAACCGAAATATTATCGCTTAAATATATGTGCGGCAAGAGCCTTGAAGAAATAGCTTTTGATATATGTTACAGTAAAAGACAAACCGAGCGCCTGCACATAAAAGCCCTCAGAGCCATAAAAATATAAACAGAAAAACGGCAAACATAAAATTTCCTCTTTACAAATCGGATTATTTTTTTTATAATAATGTCCACTGAACAAATGTCGACACGCCGTCGGCATTTGTGAAAAAGCGTTTTTCGAACGCTTTTTCTGCCAAAATCGCTGATTTTGGCGGTCGCATCCATTGGAATGTCTGCTTGGCGAGCAAAGCGTTTGCTCGCCAAGTGCAAGGTTTTTGCGGGATTTACACAAAAAACCTTGCACTTCGAACAAATCAAAAAGCTCCTCAGCTATTGATATCAGTGACTTTTTGATTTGTTCAGCAGACATTATAATAATTACAGAACATTTGTTTGGAGGAACTGCCGTGTCGGATAGGATTATACTTCACTGTGACCTTAATAATTTTTTTGCTTCGGTATCGCTGCTTTCAAATCCTACGCTTTATGATTTGCCGGTAGCGGTTTGCGGCAGTGTTGAGGCGAGGCACGGCATAGTGCTTGCAAAAAATGAAATTGCTAAAAAATACGGCGTAAAAACCGCCGAAGCCGTTTGGGAGGCAAAGCAAAAATGTAAGGATTTGGTAATTCTTCCTCCGAATTATGAGGAGTATCACAGGTATTCGCGCGCCGCGCGTGAAATCTATTTGAGATATACCGACCTTGTAGAGCCTTTCGGCATAGATGAATGTTGGCTTGATGTTACCGGCAGTACGCTTTTGTTCGGCACGGGCGAGCAAATCGCCGATAAGATAAGAAAGGATATAAAGCGAGAGCTCGGCATCACGATATCGGTGGGCGTCAGCTTCAACAAAATTTTTGCAAAGCTCGGCTCGGATATGAAAAAGCCGGATGCCGTAACAGTTATATCAAAGGAAAACTTCAAGGAAAAGGTATGGCCGCTTCCTGCCGGAGATTTGCTTTTTATCGGCAAAAGCACTGTGGCACGGCTTAACGAAAACGGCGTTTTTACGATAGGGGATATCACGCTCTGCGAGGATAGTATGCTCACGCGCCTTTTGGGTAAAAACGGTATTTTGCTTAAAAAGTACGCCTTAGGTCTTGATAATTCCCCCGTCGCTTCGCAGGACGAGGAATATATCCCTAAAAGCGTAGGCCGCAGCACCACGCCTGACCACGATATTACCGATAGAAAAGAGGTTTGGCGGATATACCTTGAACTTGCCGAGGAGATATCGGATGAGCTTCGCAAAAAGGACCTTTATGCCACCGGGATACAGGTGCACACAAGGGATACCGCCTTAAAGGTGAAGGAAACCTCCCACGCACTCGAAATGCCGGTGAATTCGGCGCTTTTGATAGCGCGCTTCGGTATGGAGATTTTCGATAAGGCTTACAGGTGGGATTTGCCGCTTCGCTCGGTAGGCTTGCGAGCCATAAATCTTAAAGGGGACAATGTTGTGGTTCAAACCGACCTTTTCGGTGAAAGAAATCAAGACGAAAAAATCGAAAAAGTAGAGAATTCTATCTATACCGTGCGCGGCAAATTCGGCAAAAAGAGCATTAAAAGAGGAAGAAATATTTAAACAGACGGCAGATTTCAGACATCAGACGGCAGACTAAACCCCGGCGGAAATTCCGTCGGGGTTTTACTATATTATGCGTTTATAGTAACTATTAGTTATTATATCTTACTTTTAGTTTGTTTATTGTGTTGTTCCTATTATCTATACTTATAGTTACATAGATTAACTAAAAGGCGGTGCTTGAATGAACACTTATAAGATAGGAGCAAATATAAGAAAATGCAGAATTTCAAAGGGGATGCGTCAGGAGGATTTAGCGGAAGCTACAAATCTTTCAACCACATATATCGGTATGGTGGAAAGGGGAGAGAAAACGCCCTCGCTTGAAACCTTTATAAGCATATTAAACGCACTCGGCACATCAGCAGATGTTGTTCTTTGTGATGTTCTGAACGCCGGATACACTGTTAAGAATTCACTCCTTAACGATAAATTGTCAAAGCTATCCGAGGATGACCGTAACAAAATATATGATGTTGTTGATACAATGTTATCACATTCAAAGCGTATAAAATAGCTTTTTGCTCTAAGTGATTTGTACTTAGAGCAATTTTTTGTTTCTCACCCTTTCTTCGAGTAATTTCGACATTACATTTGTGATATAACATAACTGTGAGTTATTTTAAAGCACAAAATACTGTGAAAAGGGGAAAATTATGTCAGCAAAAAGAATTATTAAACAAATAGCCATCAAGAATAATGTAACAACAAGCGAAGTAAGGGCAGAACTGAAAAAAGCTATGGCGATTTCTATGATGTCACAAAGCCCTGCCGCAAAGGAATTTTGGAAACAACTCTTGCACGGCAATAAAAATCCTTCGGTCGAGGATTTTTTGCAATTATGTATTGAAAAAGCAAAAACCGCGATAAACGGTAATTCTGTATAGCATAGTAAACCCCGGCGGAATTTCCGTCGGGGTTATCTGTTATCTGCCGTCTGTTGTCTGATGTCTGATGTCTGTTATCTGTCGTCCGTTTTAAATCCTTCGCCGATTATTTCGCCGGCATCCGATACCACTATAAACGCCTTGTTATCGATATCCCTTACAATATCGCACACCGTTGACACCTCGTTTATGCGGACGGTGCACATAAGCATTGTATGATTATCTCCGGTGTAGCCGCCTACAACCGAGAGCTTTGTTATGCCCCGTTCAACCCTTTCGGATATCTTATCGCATATTTCCTGCGGCTTATCCGTTACGGCATATACTATCTTGCCGGTATCAAGGCCGTAAAGCACGGCGTCTGTAACACGGGCTGAGGCATACATTGCCACAATCGAATAAAGTCCGCTTTCGATATCCTTATATACAAACGCCGCAAAGGCGATAACCAGCACATCAAACACCAATATTACCTTGCCCACGGTAATATACCTGAAACGGCGGTTTACGAGGGTGCCTATAATATCACTGCCGCCGGTTGTGGCGCCTCTTTTGAGGATGAGGCTAAGCCCCGCGCCCATAACAATACCGCCGAAAATACTCGCGAGGATTTTATTCACCGTGAACTGCGGAACGAAGCGTTCCGAAAGCTCTATGCAAAGAGATAAAATGCCGGTGGCGATAGCGGTTTTCACTATAAATATACCGCCGAGCTTTACAATGCCCAAAATAATTATCGGAACATTTATTATAAGAAGTATAAGACCTGTGGAAAAGCCGGTAAGATAGTTTATAACGGCGGAAATACCGGTAAATCCGCCCGGAGATATTGCATTTGGCGTGACAAGAGAAGTGACCGCCGCTGCATAAAGCGCACACCCGACTATATAAAAAAGTAAGTCGATAACAACTTCCTTTAATGTAAGACGCGGTTTTATTTTTTTCATAAATTCACCTCAAAAATCCGGTTTAATCATCTGTGCCCGAAAGGTTTTCCATAACGGCGTTCTCAAAGCCGGGCTTATAGTCACCGTGGCGTACAAGGCTCATAGTAACAAACGAAGCCGCCGAGAAAATCACGGCGTAGGGGAAAAGGGAAAGGTAGCCGAAATCGGTTTTTGAAATAATAAGGCCGGAAAGCAGGGGAGTGGCAATTTGCGCCGCCATAGAAAATGTGTAATAAAGACCTGTATATTTTCCGATATCCGAGCCGGAGCCTATTTCCACCGCCATAGGATACGAGTTTACATTGATAGCCGCCCAGCCTACGCCCACAAGGGCAAAGATAGCGTACATAAGCGGAGTTTCGTGCCTTATAAATCCGGCGGCGGCAAAGCATACCGTCATAAGAGCTATGCCTATAAGCACGGTTTTTTTTCTGCCGAGCCGGCTTGAAATAAACCCGAGCGGCAGGAAAGCCGCTATCGCCGCCACTGTTGCAAGAAGCAAATAACCGGAAGATTTTCCGATAGATACGCCCCACACATTCACGCAGTATCTTGAAAAGGCGGTGGTTACCGCGTTATAGGCGCAAAACCACAAAAATACCGATACCAAAATCAGCGCAAAGCTCGTTTTCTCGCCCTTGGAAAGTGTGCGCTTTCCCTCGTGGTTTACTTCTTCATCATCCGTGATGTGTTTAAGCCGGTTTTCCTTTACAAGCAGAACCATAACGATTACCGATGCCAGCATAAATGCCGCTATTATTATAAAAACGGGGCTGAATGACTGGTCGCTTTTGTATGTGCTCTCGCCCTCGGCGGTTTTCTCGCTTTTAAGGAGCACCATCATCACTATTGTTGCAAAAATACCGCCGATATATCCAATAAGATTTATAACCGCGTTACCCTTGCTGCGAAGCGGCTTTTCGGTGACATCCGGCATATATGCCACGGCGGGAGAACGGTAGGTGGACATAACCACCAAAAGCGCGATAAGTGTAATCATAAAGCCGGTAAAAAAGAGCCGTTCCTCAAAAAACGAAAGCAAAACAAGCAAACCCGAAGCGGCGATTGTGCCGAAAAGGATATAGGGCGTTCTCTTGCCGAGGCGGGTGTTTGTTTTATCCGAAAGCGCACCGAACAGCGGCAGCATAAAAAGCGCCAGAATATTATCAATCGACATAACCGCATTCGTAATAAATGTATTAAGCCCGAACCTGCTTTCGAGTATATAGGGTATCACCTGGTCGTAAAACTGCCAGAATGCGAGTATCGACATAAACGCAAAGCCTATAAGCACTGTTTGTTTATAATTCAGCTTCATAATCTCACCTTAACACATTTCTATAATCGCGGCAAGATTACCTCGCTTGCCGCCCGTTGCTCTGTGGGAATGAAGAATATCGGAGTTTTCGCAGGTGCAGATATCCGCGATATCAAGATTTTGCGGTAAAATTCCGGCTTCGGTTAAAATGAGGCGGTTAGCCTCTTTCAGGTCTAACAAAAAATGCTCGCCGTCACCCTTCGGGAATAAAACCGTATCGAGCCTGATGCCGCTTTTTTTAAACGCCTCATATACCGGCAAATCCACCTCGTAGCAGTCCTTGCAAATTGAGGGACCTATCGCCGCAATTATATTTTCCGGCTTGCAGCCGAAGTCATTTATCATTTTTCTTACCGTTTCGGCGCCGATTTTCTGAACAGTTCCCCGCCAGCCTGAATGGGAATTCGCACAAACACGGTTTATCGGGTCGTAAAAAAGAAGCGGCACACAATCAGCATACTGCGTTACAAGCGCCACACCCGGCCTATCGGTAATTAGTCCGTCAACATCCGAAAAATCCGGCTTTGTAACACCTGTACCCCAATCGCTTTCGGTAACATATTTTATGTTTTTTGTGTGCGTCTGCCGTGAGAGCACTAAGTGCGCCGTGTCAATACCCACAGCGCCGCATAAACGGCGGTAGTTTTCGAGCACACTATCACGCTCGTCACCGTTTTTGAAGCTAAGGTTCATCTCGGCGTAAATGCCGGTGCTTACGCCGCCCTTACGCGTTGAAAATATATGCCTTACTCCGCTTGAACTTTGGAGCTTTGGAAATGTTATATACTCTAAATTGACACTTTTGTTTATATTAACCGTTTTGCTTTTCATAAGCCGCCAAAAGCTCCCTTTCGATATTATCGCTGCTTTTCAGTATGCGATTATACTGCTCTTCGGAAATATCCCGTATAACCTCAAACGCCTTTTTAAGATAGACCGGACGCTTTTTCGGATGGTGGCAATCCGAAGCCACAAAATGCACCCTGCCTGATTTTATCAGCTTTTTAACCTCCCTTTTTTCGCTGAACGAAAGAAAGAATGTGGCGTTTATCTGGGAAAGCGCCACGCCGTCATCTATAAGCGAAAAGAGCTTTTTATAGCCCTTGTATTTACAGTATCTCTCAATATGAGCTATTATGGGCGTGATACCGAAATTATTTCTGATGTTTTCGATATCCTTTATCACATGGTCGTCAATGCAATTAAGACCTAAAAGCTCTACAATCAGGTATTTACCGCCTTCAATGGTGAGCTTGCTTATCTCGGCGGCACTGCCTATGCCGTGAAAATAAAGCACCTCGGCACCGAGCAAAATTTTTATGCCGCACTCTTCGGCGGATTTTTTGATGCTGTCAAGCGCCCTTGCTCTGTTTTCTATATAATCATCAACCGCCATATTGCCGGGATAAAAATGCGGCGTTGCGGCGGCAACGGTAACGCCCTGTTTTTGCATCTGCTTTAAAAGCTCTGCACTGTCATACGGCGACGCGGCGCCGTCATCAACCCCCGGCAATATATGAGAATGTATATCAATCATTTCACACCTCGTAAAAAAATCGGAAGATTGCACGCCTCTTCCGATTTTATAAATCAATGATTTTTATAATACCTCGAATAATAACTTCTTTTGTAGCTCGGCTTGTTCGGATTTTTAATTCCGTTTATAACGGCGCCTAAAATCTTGATGCCGGCAAATTCGGAGGAGCTTATTACATGGTCTATATCGCCGTTTTGCGTTACGCCGTCCCTCACCACTAAAACTATTCCGGCAGTGTGGGGAGCAATCACAAGCGTATCCGATACAATGTTTATCGGCGGAGTATCGATTATAACACATCCGTATGCCGGTGCCACTTTGCTCAACAGTTTTTCAAATTCGGGACTTCCCAAAAGCTCAGAGGGGTTCGGCGGAGTTTTGCCCGAAGGTAAAAAGTATAGCGTTTCGCTTATCTTGCTTATGCAGTTTTCAACATCCGCCATACCTGCAAGGATGTTTGAAAGACCGTCACCGTTTTCAACCCTCAGCTTTTTATGAAGGGTGGATTTTCTCATATCGGCGTCAATAAGCAGTACGCGCTCACCGAGCTGTGAAAAGGCGATTGCCATATTAACGGCGGTAGTGGATTTGCCCTCGCCGGAATTAGGTGAGGTAATTGCAACAATGTTGTTCTTTGCGGAGGAAATCAAAAAAGAAAGGTTTGTTCTTATTGCCTTGTAGGATTCAACCACCGCAAAGGGTATTTTCTTGTTCTGAACGCTCATATCAGTATAAGATGATTCGCTTTTTTTGTTTTGAAAGAGATTCATTTTTTATACCTGCCTTTCTTCTTTCTTGACGAAGCACGACGGGCTTCGTCAAAGTCAGGTATTGTGCCGAGAAGAGGAATATCATACCTGGCGGTAAAATCTTCTTCGCCTTTTACGGTGTTGTTAAGCAGTTCAATAAAGACGAACACAACATATAAAGTAAAGGTTACAAGAATTCCTGCAAGCAGGGTTGTTTTCAGCGTTCTCGGTGAAACAAGACCCGCCCTGTCCGCGCTGGAAACGATTTTAGGGTCAGCTCTGTTTATAAACTCGGCAACATAATCACACGCCGCCGAGGCAAACATATTTGAAACCGTAATTGCTTTTTGTGGGTCTTTATCGGTGTAAAAAATATCAATAAATAATGTATCTTCCCCTCTGCGCGATACAGAGGTGTTAGCTATAAGCGCCCTGTAATCGTAACCGTCACCGAGCTTGCGGGCAAGGTATTTGTAAATATCGGGCGTTTTGAGCATATCCACAACCGAATCAACAAGAAGCAAAGAAGCCTGAATATCCGAACCTAAAACCTTATTGGTTGTGGAAGAATCACCCTGATTTACAACCGCGCCGTTAGTAACGATTATCGAGGATGAAGCCCCGTAAACCGGAGTTGCTATGAATTCACAATACGAAAAAGCAAGGCCCGCCGCTATTACAAAAGCAAGTATCAAAGCGCCCAATCTTCTTATTGCGATTCTGAACAAAACGAAGATGCTTATTTCCTGCATTTTTTACCACCGTTCTTTAACATTGTCCTTATCGAGTGTAAGCCAATAATAACACATATAAAATGATTTTGCAAGCAATCTTTAAAACCCTCTGCCTGCACCGCCGCCGCCAAAGCTGCCGCCACCGCCGGAAAAGCCGCCAAAGCCGCCGGAGGAACCTCCGCCGAAACCGCCGCCCCTGCCGGAAAAACCGCCAAAGCCAAGCGGTATATAGAAGCCGCGAAATCTCATAAAGATTATAAAAATTATAATTATAACAAGTATTGCGCCCCAGGATATGCCGGCTTGTGCTAAGTCAACATCCTCGGAATACCTTTTCGGCGTGCCCACGCTTTCGGGGACATCAAGCTCGTATTCGGCATACACCTCGCGTAAAATTGCGGTGTAAAGGGACTTCATACCGGTCGAAAACTTGTTTTCCGAAAAGTAGGGATATCCGTAATAGTCGATAAGCCTGCCGGTCTTGCTATCGGGCAGAGCGCCTTCAAGACCGTAGCCCACCGCCACATAAACCTCACGGTCTTCGGTTGCAAGCAGTATAACAATGCCGTTGTTGTTTTCTTTATCGCCGATACCCCACTGCCTGCCGAGCCGCAGGGCATATTCGGAGGGCTCTTCGCCATCGGTGGTTTCTATCGTAACCGCAACAACCTGCGCGCCGGTATCCGTGCCGAGCTTTTCGCCGCTTGCCTTTTGAAGCGCCGCTCCGGCATTGTATATATAATCCTTATCTGCATCTGACATTACATTTGCAAAATCATTGATAAAGAATTGCTCTGTCGGCTCAGGAATAACCGCCTTCTCCTCCTCACAACCGGTGAGAAGCAGTATCGCAAAAACCGTCCATAGTACCGCTAAGGTGCGAAAAAATCTCTTCATATCAGTCGAAGGTTACCACCGGCGCGGTAAACGCACTGTCGTCCGCACTGAAATAATCAGCCTTTTCAAAGCCGAACATACCTGCGAGAATGTTTGAAGGGAAACGCCTTATTTTTAAGTTGTAGCTTTCTGCAACCGCGTTATAATCTTTGCGCGCGGTGGCAACACGGTTTTCCGTGCCGGCAAGCTCATCTTCAAGGGCGATATACTGCGCATCGGCTTTAAGGTCGGGATATGCCTCGGTTACTGCATTTACCCAAACGCTTATTGCTTTATCGAGCTGTGCTCCCGCCTCTTCCTGCTCGGAAACGGTCTGTGCCTTGCCTACGCTCGCCCTTGCCTCGGTTACGGCGGTGAGGGTTGATTGCTCGTACTCAGAGTACCCCTTAACCGTCGCCACGAAATTCGGTATTAAATCGGCACGGCGCTGGAGCTGAACGCCCACCTGCGACTGTGCGGATTTAAGCTGCTCTTCGGCGCTTACAAAGCCGTTATAAACGCCGGCAATGACTGTCGCCAAAATCGCCACTACCGCAATTATTGCGAGGATAACTATTAAACCTGTCTTTTTCATAAATTTTCTCTCCTTACAGAGTGTTTAAAAATTTTTCTATCCTTTTCAGAGCTTCAATTATATGCTCGGTACTGTAACAGTAGGAAGCGCGGATAAACCCTTCGCCGCCAAGACCGAAAGCGGTCCCCGGCACTACTGCAACATGTTCTTTTTCAAGCAGCTTTTCACAAAACTCATCACTTGAAAGACCGGTTGATTTGATGGAAGGAAATGTGTAAAAAGCGCCCAAAGGCTCGCGGCAGGTAAGACCTATGCGGTTAAAGCCCGCCACCATAAGTCTGCGCCGGCGGTTGTATTCAGCTTTCATATTTGCCACCGCTTCATCACTGTTTTTCATAGCCTCAATAGCAGCGTACTGTGCCGTTGTCGGTGCGCACATAATCGAAAATTGGTGAATTTTCGTCATCTGAGATATTATCTCCTCGGGGCCGCAGGCGTAACCGAGCCTCCAACCCGTCATAGAAAAGGCTTTGGAAAAGCCGGATACCAACACCGTACGCTCGCGCATACCTTCTATTTGTGTTATTGAGGTGTGTCCGCAATCAGCAAAGGTAAGCTCGGAGTAAATCTCATCCGATATCACTATTATATCCGTTCCGCGCAAAACTCCGGCAATTTTTTCGAGGTCGTCTTTTAACATAACCGCACCGGTCGGATTGCACGGGTAGGGGAGGATTAAAGCCTTAGTCCTCTCGGTTATAGCCGCTTTAAGCTCATCGGGCGTGATTTTAAAATCGTTCTCCGCTTTGGTTTCTATTATAACCGGCGTTCCGCCTGCGAGCGTGCTTATCGGCTCATAACAAACATAGCTCGGCTGAGGTATGATAACCTCGTCACCCTCGCTCACAATCGCTCTTATCGCGGCGTCAATCGCTTCGCTTCCGCCTACCGATACAAGTATTTCACTGTCGGGATTATATTTAACTTTTTGTTTGCGGTCAATATAACTTGAAATCTCTGCGCGCAAATCCCTTAATCCGCGGTTGGCAGTATATTTGGTTTTGCCCTTTTCAAGTGACATTATACCGGCTTTTCTTATAGACCACGGGGTTTGAAAGTCCGGCTCGCCGACGCCTAAGGATATCACATCATCCATAGTGGCGGCAATATCGAAAAACTTTCTTATCCCCGATGGCTTTATCTGCACTACCTTTTTATTAAGCACACGGGAATAGTCAATCATATCAGAAAGTTCCCCCTGTCATCCTTTTCGCCCTCAAAGAGCTTTACATCAAGTTCCTTGTATCTGCGCATTACAAAGTGAGTAGCGGTGGATGTTACGGAATCTATGGTTGCAAGTTCCCTTGCTACAAACCTTGCCACATCTTGAAGCGTTTTCCCCTTTACCACGGCGTTAAGGTCATACCCGCCGGACATAAGGTAAACCGACTCAACCTCGTCAAACGAAGCAATCTTTTCCGCCACCTCTTCAAAACCGAGGTCGGCTTTCGGCACAACTTTGATTTCTATTATGGCTGAAACCGGAGGATTTTCCACATTGTCCCAATCGATAACCGCTTTATATCCGTAAATCAAGCCCTCTTTTTCGAGCTCCTTTATTTCGCTTTCTACGGCATCAGCATTCTCGCCGAGCATATCGGCAAGCTGAGTTACACTGTATCGAGCGTTTTTGGAAAGCAGCTTTAATAATTCGATTTTCATAACAAGACCTCCGTAAAGTTGTCATCTCTTTCACATTGTAAATATATTACAGTAAACCGCCGCATTTGTCAACTCGGATTTGCGGTGTGCACATAGGCTTACGCTCGACAAGGACAAAATGGTTTTGAAGGGCAAAATTTCCGTCGGGCTTTGCCTCAAAACTTGAAATACGCCGGTATG
>CADBOD010000005.1 GCA_902796165.1 Oscillospiraceae bacterium
CAGCACGAATTTACACAGATATATCCAAATCCCTCATTTGTTGAACATAACCCCATTGAGATTTTTACGGCGCAATATTCATCAATAATAGAGGCTATTGCCGCCGCACATGCCACGCCCGAGGATATTGCGGCGATAGGCATTACCAACCAAAGAGAAACCACGGTTGTTTGGGATAAAAACACAGGCGAGCCTATATATAACGCTATTGTATGGCAGTGCAGAAGAACGGCGGCGATGTGCGAAGAGATAAAGGCTCAGGGTCTTGAACAGTATATTACCGATACCACGGGACTTAAAATAGACGCATATTTCAGCGCCACCAAAATTAAATGGATACTCGATAATGTTGAGGGTGCCAGAGCCAAAGCCGAAAACGGCGACTTACTTTTCGGAACCATTGATACTTACCTTTTATACAAGCTATCCGGCGGCAAAATATTTGTGACAGATACCACAAACGCTTCGCGCACAATGCTGTTTAATATTCACTCTCTTTCCTGGGATGAAAAGCTGCTCGATATTTTCGGTATCCCACGCTCGATGCTACCGGAGGTTAAAAGCAGCGGAAGTAATTTCGGCGAAGTGGATATTATGGGTGTTAAAATACCGGTATGCGGAATAGCCGGCGACCAGCAGGCGGCTCTTTTCGGGCAACACTGTTTTAACGCGGGAGATGTAAAAAACACATACGGCACAGGCTGCTTTTTACTTATGAACACGGGTGAAAGAGCGGTGAAAAGCCGTAACGGGCTTATTACCACCGTTGGAGCAACGCTATCGGGCGAGGCACCTCAATATGTTTTAGAGGGCAGTGTTTTTATAGGCGGTGCGGTTATCCAGTGGGTACGGGATGAACTGCGGCTTATAACCGATGCCGCCGGCAGTGAAAAGGCGGCAAACGCCGTAAAGGACAGCGGCGGCGTTTATGTAGTGCCTGCTTTTTCGGGGCTTGGCACGCCGTATTGGGATATGTATGCGCGCGGCACCATTTGCGGAATTACAAGAGGTACCAACCGAAACCATATAGTTCGCGCCTGCCTTGAATCAATAGCATATCAAACAAATGACCTGCTTTGCGCTATGGCACAGGATTTCGGAAAAAATCTTACGGAATTAAAGGTTGACGGAGGCGCTTCAAGAAACAATTTTCTTATGCAGTTTCAGGCGGATATATCGGATATTAAAGTGCTACGCCCTCAAAATGCGGAGGCCACGGCGCTCGGCGCCGCAATGCTCGCGGGACTTACCTGCGGATTTTTTGAAAGCCGTGCCGAGCTTATAGCGTTACGCGATAATGTAAAAGAGTTTTCGCCCAAAGTAGCGCCTGATAAAAGAGAGGAGCTTTTACACGGTTGGAGCCGGGCAATCAAAAGCACTATAACATTTCACGACTGATTTTAAATTTATGAGCGGATAAAATCAAATCCCCGAGGATTCCTCGGGGATTATTTTATTTAGAATGTATATCGATTTGCGTATATGGTACGGATATGGAGTTTTGCGCCATTATATCGAGTATTATACGCCACATATCACGGTTGGTTTGCAGCTTTTTTGAGTTATCTCGCATAACAACCTTTAACATATATTTTATAGCCGAATCATCAAGCCGGTTTACGCTGACATAGGTGCAGTCCTTTATATTCTTATTCTTTTTGCCTGCATCACAGATTTGCGATATTGCTTTTTCCGCTTCTTCAAGCGGTAGCTCATACGGCATCGGCACTTCCAAATACAACAGATTTGAAACGAGAGCTATCGCCTCAACATTACGGTTTGGAACCGAGATGATATAGTCGTTTTTAATATCCTTGATTTTGGTCGTTTTAAGGCCTAATTCCAAGACCTTACCCTCAATTCCGTTAAACTCTATTAAGTCGCCCACCTTAAAATAGTTATCGGATATTATATCAAATCCGCGGATTATATCTTTAAGGGCATCCTGCACGGCAACGCCTAAAATAATGCCCGCGATGCCGAGCCCTGCCACCATAGAGGTTATATTGACATGGTTTACCTGCAAAAGTGCAAAAAAGCATATAACAAACAGAGTGTATTTAAAAATACTGTTTATAAGCCTTAAATATGTTTCCCGGTTTTTCTTTTCGAGTTCTTTAAGGCGCTTGCCTCTTGCGGATAAAATGGCGGACACCGCCTTATAAACCGCAATCGCCGCAACTACAATGATTACGGACTTTACAATGCTGTTTGAAAAGATTTTTTGAGCTGTATCTATTATTTGGTCAAATCTCATTTTGCCACCAACACCTTCTCAATTTTACCTATAATATTATAGTGCAGGTCGCCTTTATACCATTTTGAAAGCTGTGATTTATCGGTAAAGCACTTTTCTTCAAGCTGGCCCACATACTGCTTTTTGCAGACAATAACCAATCTTGCCTCACAGAAAAACGGTGCTTTTTCACAGAAGTTGGGCGTAAGGCCGGTCATTTCGGTTTTATTCACATCACGGCCCGAAAGACTTCCGCAAACCTTATGTATTTCCCTTTTATCACCGTAAAAGCTCAATGTAAAGTAATCGTTTTCATCTATAAACTTCATAGTATATCTTTGAGGTCTTACCATAACCGACACACTGTGGCTGCCCCACATTTCGCCCATAAAGCCCCAAGAAGCCGTCATCATATTATAGCCCCTCTTGTTACCGGCGGTAATGAGCATCCATTCGCGGCTTATCATATCAATAATGTTTTCGCTTATATCGGTAGCCTTTATTTCTTTGAACATAACTGAGCCTCTCTTTTATCAATATTTGCCTGCATTTCGGCGTGGACTCTTTCGGAAATCTCCGCCGTGGTCATACCCGAAACCTCCTCGGCAGGAATTACCTCAATCACATCAAAGTATATTGTGCTTTTATGCCTGAACAAGTTTTTTACCGCTTGCGGCGTACCTACAAGCGTGCAAACAACTATCGGGCATACCGCCTTTGTCGCAATTTTAAAAGCGCCGTTTCTGAAAGGCTGAAATTTTCCGTCAAGACTTGTATATCCTTCGGGGAAGATACCTATACTTACGGTTTTATCTTTTATAAGCCTTATAGCTTCAATAATAGTTTTAGCCGCCTCGCGATTATTCTCCCTATCTATCGGCAGGCAGTTGAGCTTATGCATATACCGCGCCACAAAGGGCATTTCGGTATATATTTCCTTTTTGCCTATAAATCCGAGCCTGAGCTGAGGCAGTTCTTTAAGGATTACCGCCGGGTCGATATTATTAAGGTGATTACAAACGAGCATAGCCGGATAAACACCGCTTACCTTATCTGTTCCGGTGGTTTCGACCTTAACGCGAAGAAGGCTGAAAAGCATCGGAAGGGTTGTTTTAACCAAACCCCTGTAAAACCCGGATACACCCTTTTGCGGTTTTTTAAGGTTTACGGCATAGCCTGCCAGCACAAAGGTTGTAAGGTGGATAATTATAAGACCGGCAAGTATTCCTAAAAACAACACGGGTACCAGCCATACCGAATAATTATGCCTTAAAATCGGAAAAAAATTATTAAGAAGAGGTACTGCCGCCGCGGCGACAACAGTATATAAATATATCATTTATTTCTCCTAATTCTGCTTACGGACTATTTTATATTCATCATAAAAATCAAAATACGGGCATTTATAAGACCTTGTGCTCATAAGCCTCGCCACATCATCCTCATCGAGCGGAGCATTGCAGTAATAATCCTCGGCTTCGGTATCAAGGATATAGTGAGAACAGTTTTCGCAGTCGGCAAACGAGTTATCACTCATTGTTCTCGCCTCCGGTATTCTCTTTTGAAGATGGTGTTGTATCCTGTTCCTGAGACGCAGGCTCATCCTTTTTTTCCGCGCCTTCGTCACCCGATTTTTCGGGCGTGGTGTTTTTACCATCGGGCAAAGTATTCTCCGAAGGTTTGCTATCACTCGAATTATCTGTAACCGTATTTATTTTATCGCTCGATGTGACCGCCTGTGAGTTTGACTGAGAGGGCGGATTTGAAGAAGTGGTCTGTTTTGAGGTAGTAGCGGAGGAAGAAGCCGGCGTGCCTTTTCCCTTTGTGGCGAACCAATCGTTTTTCTCAACGCCGTTTTCCGCTATATACTCTTCAACCGTTTTGCCCTCATAGAAAAACGCGTGCAAAACCTTTGCGGCATATTGAAGGTCATAATAAACAACCGAGCCGTAGCCTTTCCAACGGAACGGCATTTGCCAATTATCCTGCGGCAAGCGCGCCTGACCAAAGGTCGGCTTATCAAGCAAAACATTGAACGCAAGGCCCAACACCTGCTTATATGAAAGTGATGTTTCGGTGCAGGGAATAAGAGCCTTTGCGAGCTTTGAATAACTGCTTTTATCGAGCTTTATCGCCTTATTGAAGAGTTGCTCCATAACATGACGCTGGCGGTCTGTTCTGCCATAATCATTATTGGTGCCCCAAACACTCCTGCAATTACGAACACGGGAATACGCCACCGCCTGAACGCCGTTCATATGGTAATCACCCGGAGCCTTTATATAATACTTGCTTGCATCAAGTCCTAAATTCTGGCAAATTTCATCCATACAGTTATTAAGATTTGGGTGGTCGGTACCCTTCCATTTAAGCTCATCCTCAACAACCGTTGCGTCTATGCCGCCTACCGCGTCAATAATCTCGGTCATACCGTAAAAATTAACCGTTGCATACTCGGAAATATCAAGGCCGAAAATCGCGTTGAGCGTTTTTATAGCAAGCTCGGGACTTTTTGCATAAGCGGAATTGATTTTAGCATACCTTACCTTTCCGTTTTCCTCAATGGGCACAATAGTATCACGCATTACCGATACGATTTTTACCGTTTTTAGCTCGGTATCAATGCTCAGTATCATAATACTATCCGAATTGCCCTTAAATGTCTTTTTATTACGGGTATCGATGCCGAATAAAGCAACATTTACAATTCTTTTATCGATTTTTTCCTCAAAGCCTAATATGTCCTCATCCTCGGTCATATCATTATAGTTGTAAATCATATGCTCTATCATATGAAATGGGTTTATAATCACTAACCCTGCCAAAACTATAATCACGCTGAGTATTATAGACGCCGCTTTCCTGCCGCGCGAGAGGTTTTTCCACCACCCTTTTATTCCGTGGCTTTTCCTTGCGTAATGCTTTGACGACATACTCGAAATATCCACTGAGCCGTCAGCCGTATTTTTTGCACTGCTTGATGATATATCTTCAAAATCATCAAACTCGTTAAAATTAAAATCCAATTCATTATTCTTTCCCATAACTTAACTTCCCACACTTTTGATTATTGATTAAAAGAAGTAGCCTCATACTATCTCTTTGTAAATTTCACCCTTTTTAAATCCGCTTAATGAGGCGGCTTCCTTTGCCGCCTGGGATGCGGACAATCCCTTTAAGCTTAACTTCTTTGCAAGTTCTACCGCTTCATTAAAGCTCATATCCGGTTTTTCTTTACAGGTCTCGGCTCCCTTTATTATTATAACATATTCGCCCTTCGGCTTATTCGCCTCGAAAAAATCTATCGCTGACGAAAAGGTGAAGTGATACACGGTTTCGTGAATTTTAGTCAGTTCCTTTACAACGCAAATATCACGGTCACCGAGTATTTTAAGCATATCGACAAGCGTTTTTAAGAGCTTATGCGGCGCTTCATAAAATATAAGCGTTCTTGTTTCTTCTTTTACTTCTTCAAGGTGTTTGGTTCGGCTTATCCTATTGACAGATAAAAAGCCCTCAAAGCAAAATCTGCCGGAGGGAAAGCCGGATATGCTAAGTGCCGTGATAAGCGCGCTCGGTCCCGGCACAGACTCGACTTCAAGCCCTGCCTTATGCGCCTCACGCACCAAATCTTCGCCGGGGTCGGATATTGCCGGCATACCGGCATCACTGACTATTGCAAGATTTTCCCCTTCGCTTACCCGACGAATTAAATACTCGCCCTTATCCTTTTTATTATGCTCATAATAAGAAACCGTTTCTTTTTTTATGCCAAAGTGATTTAGCAGTTTTTGGGTTACCCGCGTATCCTCGGCGGCGATAAAATCCACTTCGGACAGTAGCCTTACAGCTCTCGGAGAAAAATCTTCAAGATTGCCGATAGGCGTACCAACAACATATATCTTACCGGGCATTATAAATACGCCTCCTTATACGGTCCGTATATCCTTTTCATCTCTTCGGAAAGCTCGCCGTTTTCATAGATATATAATGTAGGCTCAACTGTAAGACCTATTTTACCGTCACGCCTGCCCTCAATCAAAAACAGCCACGGCGCTTCGCCCACGCTTTTTGCCACAAGGCGAAGCCTTTTAGGTTCAACATTATGCCGGCTCATAAGGCATACAAGCTCAGAAAGCCTTTCAGGCCGCAGGCACATACAAAGCCTGCCGCCCGTTCTCAACAGTTTACTTGAAGCCGACACAATATCCTCTAATGTGCACGCCGTTTCCTGACGGGCGGTGAGCCTTGCCCTATTTGCCGCTTTAATGCCTTTGCCTGCCGCGGTATATGGCGGATTACAGGTAACGAGCGTTTTATCTCCAAAGGTGATTTTGCCCTTTATCTCGCATATATCCGATACTATACCCTTAAAGTTATCAAAATTTTCTTCCTTTGCGGTTTTCTCGGCAAGCTCAATCGCCGCCGGTGCAATATCCACACCTACGGCAGATTTGAGATTTCCGTCACGCAGCATTAAAAACGGAATAATTCCGCAGCCTGTTCCGAGGTCAACCGCAATATCCGAGGCTTTTGCCTTTGCAAAAGAAGCAAGCAATACGGCATCAGTACCAAAGGTATGCTCGCCTGATACGAAAATATGACGGTCAAATCCAATCGGTTCGCTTTTTACTACTGTCTTGTCCATTTCACGCCGTCTTTGGTATCTTCAAGTATTATACCCATTGTCTTCAATTTGTCACGAATTTCATCGGCAGTTTTGAAATCGCGGTTTGCGCGCGCCTCGGTACGCTTCTCGATAAGTGCTTCTATTTCACTGTCAAGCGCTTCGGCCTTTCGGTTATAAACCAAACCTAAAACGCCGGACAATTCATCAAAGGTTTCAGCACATTTTTGAAGTGTCGCCTTGCTTGCGCCCTCGGCAATGGCGGTGTTTGTATCGCGCACAAGTCCAAAGAGCGCCGCTATGGCATCAGCTGTGTTAAGGTCATCATCCATAGCCGCTATAAACTCCTCGCGGTGCTTATCACAAAACGGTGCGTTTTCCTCACCATCGCCGGCATTTTTAAGCGCAAAATCTATATTATCACGGCAATTATAAAGTCTTTCAAGAGCATTTTTGCTCTGCTCAATTATATCAACAGAGTAGTTGATAGGTCCTCTGTACTGAGAGGATATCATAAGATATCTTATAGGCTCGTAGCCGTATTTTTCAGCCACATCACGAACGGTAAAGAAGTTGCCGAGCGATTTTGACATTTTACGGTTATCAACATTTATAAATCCGTTGTGCATCCAATAATGTGAAAACTCACAACCGTTTGCCGCTTCGGACTGTGCTATTTCGTTTTCGTGGTGGGGGAATATCAGGTCAAATCCGCCGCAGTGGATATCTATTGTTTTACCGAGATATTTACCTGCCATAGCCGAGCACTCAATATGCCATCCGGGTCTTCCTTTGCCGAAGGGGGACTCCCAAAAAGGCTCGCCCTCCTTAGCGCCTTTCCAAAGGCAGAAATCCATCGGGTCCTCTTTAATATCGCCCGTGCTTATCCTGGCGCCTGCTTCAAGGTCTTCAAGCGGCTGGTGGGAGAGCTTGCCGTATTCGCTGAACTTTTTGGTGCGATAATATACATCACCGCTCGCCTTATAAGCATATCCCTTTTCTATGAGGGTATTTATTATGGATATTATTTCGGGTATATTCTCGGTAGCTCTCGGATGAACAGTAGCCTCTCTTACATTAAGGCCCTTAGCGTCTATCCAAAACTCCTTTATGTATCTTTCGGCAACCTCGGGTACAGTAATACCCTCTTCGTTTGCTTTTTTTATGAGCTTATCGTCTATATCAGTAAAATTCTGAACAAAGTTCACCTTGTATCCGCGCCATTCAAGATAACGGCGGAACACATCAAAAACACAAAGCGGACGGGCGTTTCCTATATGTATATAGTTATACACCGTAGGCCCGCAAGCATAAATATTTACTTCTCCCTTATTTATGGGTACTAATTCTTCTTTTTTTCTTGTCAGCGTATTAAATATCTTCATTTGCTTCTCCTTCAAGTGCCGTTATGCGTTTTTCAAGTCTTGATATCTCCTGAGCAATCGGGTCGGGAATATGTATCTGGTCAAGGGATTTACAGTAAACCTTTTTACCGTCCTGCTTTACAACACGGGCAGGCACGCCTACCACAGTGCTGTTTGCCGGCACCTCATCAAGCACAACGGCGCCTGCGGCAATTCGGGAATTATCCCCTACTTTAAGCGGACCTAAAACCTTAGCGCCGGCGCTTATCATAACATTATTGCCGATTGTAGGATGCCGTTTTCCGGTATCCTTACCGGTACCGCCCAATGTAACGCCCTGATATATAAGAACATCATCGCCTATCTCGGCGGTTTCTCCTATAACTACACCGTGGCCGTGGTCGATAACAAGCCTTTTGCCTATGGTAGCGCCCGGATGTATTTCTATACCGGTTTTTCTCGCGGCGCGCTGAGATATCATACGCGCACGGAATGTATGCCCCTTTATGTAATGCTTATGAGCTCTTCTGTAAGCACGAACGGCCTTTACGCCCGGATAAAGAAAAAACACTTCAAAAGCGCTTTTTGCCGCGGGATCGCGATCCATAGCGGCGCGTATATCCTCTTTTATTTGCTCAAACAAACCAAAACACCCCTATTTTGATGAATCAATAAATTCCTTGCTCTCTTTTAAGTATATCAAACCGGATATTGTACAAAGAGCCGCTGATATCCAGCTTACCGCAAGGAAAACTATCAAGGCTATACCGAAAACCTCTGCCGATAAGGTGAATATTTCCTTAACAGAATATGCGAAAAGTCCCAAAATGATACTGACCATCTGTGTCACCGTTTTCAGCTTGCCCCAAATGTTTGCAGGTATCACCTTTTTAGAACTGCTTGACACCGCAACAAGTCGCAGTGACGCAACGAGAAATTCCCTGAAAAGAGTTATGAAGGTAATAACCGTAATCTGAACTCTGAGTGCGTCACTCGGCAGGATTATCATAAATCCCAAAAGTGCCGCGGTTGTAAGCATCTTATCGGCAATCGGATCTAAAAACTTGCCGAAATCGGTGACGAGTCCCCTGCCGCGGGCTATTTTGCCGTCAAGCAAATCAGTTAAGGACGCCAAAACGAACAAAACAAGTGCGATAGTAAACCTGAAAGGAATTATTTCCGCAAGCATTGCCGCCAAAAATATCGGTGTTGCAATAATTCGTGCCACAGTCAGTTTATTCGGTAAATTCATCTGCTTTTTCTCCTAACAAATCATATTCCATTACATCATTTATCCTTACATTCACAAAATCGCCTATTTTAAGCGGTTTATCGGAAATGAAGAAAACCTTACCGTCAATCTCGGG
>CADBOD010000006.1 GCA_902796165.1 Oscillospiraceae bacterium
ACATAAACCCACTTCTGATATGGTATAATTAACTTATCAAAAATCAGGAGGTTTATTATGGCAAACAGAATTATTTTGAACACTGTTTCTTTTCACGGAAAGGGTGCAATAGGCGAGATACCCTCGATTGCAAAAACAAAAGGATTTAAGCATATATTTGTATGTTCGGATCCGGATCTTGTGAAATTCGGTATAACTGATAAGGTAACCGATTTGCTTGAAAAAGAGGGTATTGCATATACGGTTTATTCAGGTATTAAACCCAATCCTACCATTGATAATGTTAAGGATGGCGTTAAGGCGTTTAAGGATTGCGGCGCTGATTCAATAATTACAATAGGCGGCGGCTCATCTATGGATACCGCAAAGGCAATCGGTATAATTATTACAAATCCGGAGTTTGGCGATGTTCGCTCACTCGAAGGCGTTGCTCCTACAAAAAATCACGCAGTACCCACCATTGCGGTTCCCACTACTGCCGGTACCGCAGCGGAGGTTACCATTAACTATGTTATTACCGATGTTGAAAAAGAACGTAAATTTGTATGCGTTGACGAGCATGATATTCCTGAATACGCTATTGTTGACCCGGATATGATGTCCTCAATGCCTAAGGGACTTACCGCTTCAACCGGTATGGATGCGCTTACACACGCGATAGAGGGATATACAACCAAAGCGGCTTGGGAAATGACCGATATGTTCCATATTGAAGCTATAAGACTTATCGCCAAGAATTTGCGCGGCGCGGTTGAAAACAAACCTGAAAACCGTGAAGGTATGGCATTGGCACAGTATATAGCCGGTATGGGCTTTTCAAATGTAGGTCTTGGAATTGCTCACTCGATAGCACACACTCTCGGTGCTCATTATGATACACCTCACGGTGTTGCTTGCGCTATGATGTTGCCGATTGTTATGGATTATAACAAGGAATTCACCGGTGAAAAATACCGCGAAATTGCTCGTGCTATGGGCGTTAAAGGGGTTGACGATATGTCAGTCGAAGAATACAGAGATGCAGCAGTAAACGCAGTAAGACAGCTATCGATTGATGTCGGAATTCCTGTTAAAAACGAAAAGGTTAGGGAAGAGGACCTCGATATACTTGCTAAGGATGCATACGAAGATGCGTGCAGACCCGGCAACCCGAGAGAAACCTCTGTTGAAGATTTAAAAGAGCTTTACAGAAAGATAATGTAAAACCTAAAAAAGCCGTCTCTAACGAGACGGCTTTAATTATTTTAAGTATTTATCAATTATTCTTCTAACTCAGAAGTGCAGTGCGGGCAACGGGTAGCCTCAATGTCAATCTCACTTTTGCAGTATGGGCAGGTTTTTGTTGTAACAGCTTCTTCCTCTTCCTCTTTTTTCTTGCCTATACTCATAAGCTTATTCATTGCTTTAAGCATAAGGAAGAGTATAAGTGCGATTATAAGGAAATTGATAATTGCGGTTATAAAAGCACCGTAATTTAGTGACAATTCCGCCGCCGCTTCCGCGTCAAGCCCACTGTAATCAACCCAGGGGAGTCTTATAGAGCCTGCAACCTCGGCGCCGCCGATACTGTTGATAAGCGGATTTATAAAGCTGGTGGTAAGTGCGGTTACTATTGCGCTGAAAGCACCGCCGATTATAACGCCGATAGCCATGTCCATTACATTGCCTTTAAGGGCAAACTTTTTAAATTCTTCAAAAAACTTCTTCATATTTTACCTCCAAATATTATTTTAATTTATTATACTACATATTTTAACTATTTCAAACATTTTTTTGGAAAATTAAACAGAGTTGACAAAGTGCCGAATGTGTTACAAAAATCTAATTATTTGTCAAAAAATGTAAAATAAAATCGCAGTAAAGGGAAAATAAATCTAAAAAATATGGATTTTACTATTGAAATTTGAAGAATGGTATGGTAATATATGGATACAAAAAATATTTGGAGGTAAAAAAATGGATAAGAAATTAAAAGTAATAGTAGCAGATGATTCTGCTGATTTAGGTCAAAGCTGCGAAAGAACGCTCAAAAGTTACGGTATGGATGTAACACTTTGTAAAAAAGACGGGTTAAAGGTAATTGAAACGGCAAAGCGAGTAAAACCTGATGTAATACTTGCGGATGTATTTATGCCGAATGCTGATATTCTGGGCGTACTTTCTGAGATAAATAAAATGGAAGAAAAGGACAGACCTATGGTAATGGCAATGTCCAGCTTCGATAATGACAGACTTGAAAAAGAAATGCTTGACGGCGGCGCTTCGTATTATTTTTTAAAACCTTTTGATATGAACACACTCGCTCAGCGCATCATTAAGCTATCCGGTTGGAAAAATGAAAAAACGCCGGTTGTTGTAAAGGATAATGTACTTACCGATTCAGGGCTTGAAATGATGGTTACTGAGATTATTCATCAAATAGGCGTACCGGCACATATAAAGGGTTATCATTATTTGAGAGAGTCGATTATTCTGTCGGTCAAAAATAACGATATTATAAATTCTGTTACAAAGCTACTTTATCCCACCGTTGCTAAAAAGTATAACACCACATCATCAAGAGTTGAGCGTGCTATACGCCACGCAATAGAAGTTGCTTGGGATAGGGGAGATATAGATGTGCTCAATTCATATTTCGGCTATACAGTTCAAAATGACCGTGGAAAGCCTACTAACAGTGAGTTCATTGCAATGATAAGTGATAAATTGAGGCTTCAACTGAAAAGCGCATAAAAGTATTATCCGCTAAGCATTAACCCTTTATTTCGTTGACATATCGGCAAGCGGCAAGTGCGGCAACGGTGCCGTCAGCCGCGGCGGTAGTGACCTGACGCACAGATTTTGCGCGGCAATCTCCTGCTACAAATACACCCGGGGTTTTGGTGGTACAGCTTTCATCCGAATTAAAATATCCGTATGAATTAAGCCCTGCGAGGTTCTGGAAAGGTTCGTTTTCAGGGATTAAACCGATGGCTACAAACAATCCGTCAGCATATATTGGCTTTGTTGTGCCTTTAATATCGGTTATTTCAACACCTTTAAATTCACCGTTTTCTGTTATTAACTTTGTTATTTTAACGCCTGTATGAGCAGTGACATTATCCCGGGAGAACAGAAGTTTTTGAAGACTTTCTTCGCCGGTAAAATACGGAAGATCTTGAAGCAAGGTAACGCTCTTACATTTATCAGATAGAAGTATTGCTTCTTGTAGGGCGGAGTTTCCGCCGCCTGCCATAAGCACTGCCTTATCGGTGTAAAAATCACCGTCACAAACTGCACAGAACGATATTCCTTCACCTATCAGTTCTTTTTCTCCCTCTAATCCCAAAAGCCTGTGTTTAACACCTGAGGCAATTATTACAGATAGACACTCGAAGGCACTTCCTTCCTCTGTGTTTACGGTTTTTGTATTGCCGTTATCCTTAATACCGGTAACGGTTTCGAATTCAATATCGGCACCCTGTTCAAGAATTTGGGACATCATACTATCTGCAAGCTCTGTGCCGCTGATAGTTATTGTACCTGGAAAGTTTTCTACCTTTGGGGAATGTGTTATCTGACCGCCAAAGCCGTTTTTTTCAATCACTAAAACACTTTTGCCGTTTCTTCTGGCGTAAAGTGCCGCGGTCATACCGGCAGGGCCGCCACCTATAACAATTATATCATACATATATTTCACCTTCATTAAATTAAGGGCAGAAACCGTTTTGGTTTCTGCCCTCGGTTTTTATTTGCTCATTATATAGCCCTTTATATCCGAAACACCGCGGTATTTTTCAAAACCGTCAGCCGTGTTAATAATAAGCGTAGGAGCTTGTCTTATACCGTACTTTTCCACAAGCTCAGGTTGCTCATCGGCGTTAATTGCCTGATATTTTATGCCTGCTTTATCAAGAAGTGCCGCCGCCGCTTTGCAGTTAGGACAAGTTGCGGTCTTGAAAAGAAGAATATCAGCAGTATCCGCCACCGGTGCGGTTGAGGCTTTGTTGTGATTTTCGCAATCACACGGTGCATCATCAACGGGTGCCGGTTTAGGTCCGGTATGAGTAAGGCGAGAGTTGCCGATATTATAAACCTTACGGTCTTTGTATTCCTGAGCCTTACCGTCATTCCAGTTCTGTATCGGGCGATAGTAACCTGTGATTCGGCTGTTTACCTCGGTTTTCTGACCGCATATCGGGCAGGTGAACTGCTCTCCGGTAAGATAGCCGTGGTCCTTACAAACCGAATAGGTGGGTGACATTGTATAATACGGTAACTTATAGTTCTCGGCAATTTTTCTTACTAAGTTTGCCGCCGCCTTCCAATCGGGTAGCTTTTCACCCAGGAATGCGTGGAAAACAGTACCGGAAGTGTAAAGCGTTTGTAAATCATCCTGAATATCGAGGGCTGAGAATATATCCTCGGTATATCCTACCGGCAGGTGAGAAGAGTTGGTATAGTAAGGAGTGCCGTTCATATTGGCGGTAATGATATCCGGGAAATCTTCCTTATCGTGCTTTGCAAAACGGTAGGTGGTGGATTCAGCAGGTGTAGCTTCGAGATTATAAAGGTCGCCATACTGCTCTTGGTAATCAGAAAGACGCTCTCTCATATGATTGAGTACATCACGGGCAAAGCGCTGAACATGCGGGTCAGTAAGATCGGCTCTGAGCCAATTTGCATTAAGACCAACCTCGTTCATACCGATAAGACCGATAGTTGAGAAGTGATTTTCAAAAGATCCGAGATAGCGCTTAGTATAAGGATAAAGTCCTTTATCAAGCAGTGTGGTAATAACAGTACGCTTGGTTTTAAGGCTCCTTGCCGCAATATCCATAAGATGGTCGAGGCGAGCGTAGAAATCCTTTTCATCCTTAGCCTGATATGCAATTCTCGGCAGGTTGATAGTTACAACACCGATAGAACCGGTGGATTCACCCGAACCGAAGAAACCGCCTGATTTCTTGCGAAGCTCACGCAGGTCAAGACGAAGTCTGCAACACATTGAGCGAACATCGCTCGGCTCCATATCAGAGTTGATATAATTTGAAAAATAAGGTGTACCGTATTTAGCGGTCATCTCAAAGAGGAGCTTATTATTCTCACTTTCACTCCAATCAAAATCGCGGGTGATAGAATATGTCGGAATAGGATACTGGAAGCCTCTGCCGTTAGCGTCACCCTCAATCATTATCTGGATAAATGCCTTATTTACCATATCCATTTCTTTCTGGCAGTCACCATAGGTGAAGTCCATTTCCTTGCCGCCGATTATTGCCGGAAGGTTTTTAAGGTCATTCGGAACTACCCAATCAAGCGTTATGTTGGAAAACGGAGCTTGCGTACCCCAACGGCTCGGGGTGTTAACACCGTAAACAAATGACTGAATACACTGCTTAACCTCTTTTTGTGTGAGATTATCAACCTTAACAAAAGGAGCAAGATAGGTATCAAATGAGGAGAACGCCTGAGCGCCTGCCCACTCATTCTGCATAATTCCGAGGAAGTTTACCATTTGATTGCAAAGGGTAGAAAGATGGTTAGCAGGGGAAGATGTTATCTTTCCGGGAACACCGCCGAGGCCTTCCTGAATTAACTGTTTAAGGCTCCAACCTGCGCAATATCCTGTTAGCATTGAAAGGTCATGAAGGTGGATATCAGCGTTTCTGTGAGCGTTTGCAATTTCCTCATCATATACCTCACTAAGCCAATAGTTTGCAGTAATTGCACCTGAGTTTGAAAGAATTAGACCGCCGACAGAATAGGTAACGGTAGCATTTTCTTTAACTCGCCAATCGTTGATTTTAAGGTAATTATCAACAATATCCTTATAATTTAAAAGGGTAGAGTTGATATTACGAACCTTTTCTCTTTGTTTACGGTAAAGAATATATGCCTTTGCAACATCAGCATAGCCGGACTCTGAGAGTACCTTTTCCACACTATCCTGAATTGCTTCAACAGTAATTTTACCGTCAACAATTTTAGATTCAAAATCTGCTGTTACATGAAGAGCAATTAAATCAATAACGCTCGGATGAGATTGTTTGCCTTGTGCTTCAAAGGCTTTTGAAATAGCGGCGCTGATTTTGCTTATGTTAAAATCGGTAACGCTGCCGTCTCTTTTAACTACCTGATACATAATTGTACTCCTTTATAAGTGTTAGTCGTTTTTCGTGCAAGTAACATTCTATCACAAACACAATATTTTGTCAATATATTTAAAAAATATTTTGAAAACCACAAGATATAGTTGTTTATTCAACGCCTCTGAGCTGAGTATTTGGTACAAATCCACGAGAGATTTCCGCAAATTTGTGCATTTTATCAAAACTCGGTGCGGTAAGGTTGCCGTAGGGGACAGAGTCCCTATCCGTAAACCTCTGCAAGAAATATCTTTTTGCTCCTCTTATCATCTCGCCGATTTTAACAAAATCATCCTCTTCGTGCAGTTCATTAACAATAGTGGTGCGAAACTCATATTCAATGTTTGAATTCATTAAAACAGAAATACTTTTATATATTTTTTTCATATTTACAGAGTCCACACCGCAGGTTAGCGGATATTTTTCCGGCGAGTTTTTTATATCCATAGCCACATACTCTACAAGCCCCGAATTAACGATTTTCTCCAACCTATCCGGATGGTATCCGTTTGTATCGAGCTTTACACGATATCCCGTATCATGTATGCGCTGAATGAGCATCGGAAGCTCATTATTTATCATAGGCTCTCCGCCGGTGATTGCAACGCCCTCCAAAAGTCCCTTGCGGGATTTAAGAAAAGAAATAAGCTCATCATCGTCCATTGTTGGCTTCATTGTTCCGTCAATAAGCTCAAAATTGTGACAAAACGGGCATCTGAAATCGCAACCGCCTAAGAATATTGTGCAGGAAACGCAACCTGGGAAATCTAAAAGCGTCATTTTTTGTATTCCGTGTAATTTCATAATGTCTCCTTGATTGCGGCAAGTATGTGCAGATTTCGTATATCCGCATCATTGATACCGTCATTTACCGAATAAGCGTGTTTTTCAAGGTCGCCGCAAATTGCTTTTGTAATACTTTGCTCGGCTAACTCATCTATTATATCTGCGGCAATACCCTCGATTGCATAATATTTTTCTTCTGAAATTTCGGGAGAATTATCTGTTGTAATCAAATATTCCATAATTTCAGCTTCGATAGATAATTTCGGAAGCTGCCTTAAAGCCTTAAATCCCCATTTATAATAGGGTTTATACACCTTGTTTAAAAGGAATATCGCAGACATTGCGTTATTTACAAATTCAAATACCGCCATCTGAGCTGCCGCATATTCACCGTGGTCAAGGCAACGCTTATAATTATATTGACCTGACTGAGCCATTAATAGAAGCTCACCGGCGAGTTTTTTAAGCCTTATATCCTCCGGGAAGTAGGAAAGATTACGGCGAATAGTTGATACTTCACCGAAGTTATCAAAAAATATTTCACCGTTTGTTGCCTCGCATAAGGCTTGCTCAGGTATAGATAACCATTCCCTTACAGTAAGAATACCGTTTGCAGAACCTACTTTTTCTTTAAAAAACTCTTCTGTTCTTATAACACCGCGCCTCGCTCCGCCAACGGGGGATAAGATGCTTTTTTTATAACCCTTGAATTCCTTTGGCAGCTTTGCGTAAGCGCGTTCAAGTAAAAAAGCGGTTCGGCGGTCAATAATATCCTCGCCGGGCAAAAATATACAAAATCCCGGCTCAAAATCATGGTCTGCCGAAACCTCATCATCAAAGCCTAAGCACTCTGAACCGCTGCCGCATATTCCGCAAGAGAGTTTATCCAAAAACTCTGAAAACTCTGCTTCAAGCATTGGTTTTCCGTATTCATTGAAAAACTCTCTTGAAAGCTCAATCCCTTTCATATATTTCCTTCGCTCTCTGATTTAATTCGTTTGCCGCCGCAAAATAGCCGTAGAAAGAAAAAGAGGGGGCGCATTTTTCACAAACAAATGCATAATATCCGTTTTTGGGAACATCCGGTGTGTTCAAAAGCTCATAAGCTTTATCAAGCAGCTCAAAAACCTTACTTTCAGCCTCTTCCTGACCAAGACTGATATTGTATGCATCAGCCATATTCAAATATGTTATTGCACATTCAAGCTCACCGTTTTTAACCTTTTGCATAGATTGCAGAGCTTTATCGTAATACAAAAAAGCCTCTTCAAATCTATTCAGGGCAACAAGTGTGAGCGCCATATTATTGTAAAGACCGCCGAGTAGCTCAATATCGGGGTTTTTCATATTCTCAAAGGCAGACTGCGCCATTGAAAACACTTCTATTGATTTTTCGTTTTCCCCGAAAGCATTGTAAGCAGTGGCAACATTTATATATGTTACACCTGCGCTCTTATCGTTTTTAAAGCCTAATTTATCGACTAATTTCAGTGCGGCTTGGGCGTTTTCAAAAGCACCGGCACGATTGCCGGTTTTTCTGAAATGACCTACAAGCTCATTTCTTATCATAAGCTCACCCTGCAAATCATTTCCGAGTTTTGCTTCATTAAGCCAATAGAGAAGATGACGCTCGGCACCGGCATAATCATTTTTGCCCATATAGTAATTCATTTTTTCGATTATTCTGCCTTGCGGTACGCTTTTGACCTCAGGCGTTACACCGAAAGCCTCATCACAAAGCAAGCATCTCGGCTCTGCATAATCTTCGGGTTTTAAATAACTATCCTGCATTGTACACCTTCCTGATATCTTGTGTCGAAAACAATAAAAAAACACAACAAATTGTGTTTAGCAGAATTATAATAACGCAAACAAATGTTTATGTCAATGAATTATTCTCAAATTATCCCTAAAAAAATATACAAAAAATCCGAGGTATTTTTTACACCTCGGATTTAAAAATATGTTATTAACCTAAAAAAGCATCGTGAACGACTTGAACCGCCTTATCGGTCTTGCTTTCATCAATGAGAACCGAAATTCTGATTTCGCTTGTTGTTATCATTCGTATATTGATATCGGCATCATATAATGATTCAAACATCTTTGCCGCTACTCCCGGGTGACTTTCCATACCTGCACCTACAACAGAAATTTTAGAAACGCTGTCATCCGATGTGATACTCTCGTATTTAATAATCGGTTTTAAAGAGTTAATTGATTCAATAGCGATTTGAGCCTGATCACGCGGAACGGTAAACGAAATATCCTTTGTTCCATCCCTGCCTATTGACTGCAAAATCATATCAACATTTACCTTGAACTGTGCGAGCTTATTAAATAATTTAAAAGCAATACCGGGTAAATCTTTAAGACCTATAACCGAGATGGTGGTAACATTTTTATCGCTTGTGACGCCCCTGATTAACATCTTTTCCATTTCTATATTCTCCCTTACTATGGTTCCTTCCTTATTTTCGAGGCTTGAAAGCACTTCAAGCTCTACACTGTATTTTTTTGCCATTTCAACAGAGCGGTTATTTAACACCTGAGCGCCGAGTGTTGCAAGCTCAAGCATTTCATCGTATGTTATTTCGCTCATTTTTTTGGCGCCTTTTACTTTTCGTGGGTCGGCAGTATAAACACCGTCAACATCGGTATATATCTGGCAACGATTTGCGTGTAATGCCGCCGCTATCGCAACCGCACTTGTATCAGATCCGCCTCTGCCGAGCGTGGTTAAATCATCATATTTGTTAATTCCCTGAAATCCTGCAACAATAACTATATTCTTCTTGGCAAGCTCTGATCTTATTCTTTCGGTATTTATATTTTTAATTCTGGCAATACCGTGGTTGGAATCGGTGTTGAAACCAGCCTGCCAACCGAGCAGTGAAATCACCGGACATCCGAGTTTCTCAATAGCTATGGCGAGAAGGGAAACGGAAATCTGTTCACCGGCGGTAAGAAGCATATCCATTTCTCGCTTGGAAATGTTACCGTCGTTAATCTCCCTGGCTTTTTCAATTAAATCGTCGGTTGTATCGCCCTGTGCAGATACAACGGTTATAACTTCGTTGCCCTTTTTGTAATCATCAACGATAATTCGGGCAACATTAAAAATTCGTTCTTTATTTGCAACGGATGAACCGCCGAATTTTTTAACAATAAGTGACATTCATTTATTCCCCCTTGTTAGAATAGCACTTGCATCATTTTAATACTTTCATATTTGAGCGTTGCGATTTTTTCGTTCAGCTCATCTTTAAATATTTCATCGGTCATAAAGGCAATTTCTCCGGATGCTTCATCCTCAAAATGTTGACAATTCGGGAAAGCGGAATTAAAGCCCTCTTTTAAAGCTGAAAAATCAGTTGACTGTATGAAAACATAATACTGCTTTTTGATGTTGTCCTCAACAACAAAACCTTCTTCGGCATCCTGCCAATCGAAATATTTTCTCGCGTGTAAGTGCTTCGCGCAGTCAATAATATCGGCAACTACTGCGCTGGCAGTCGGCATTTTGCCGGCGCCCTTACCGTAGAACATTACATCTCCGGTAGCGTCACCTTTTACAACGATAGCATTGAAAACGCCGTTAACGCTAGAAAGTATATTATCACATTTTACCAGCATTGGCAATACCTGAGCTGAAATCTTTCCGTTTGGAAGTCTTTTGGTTTGCGCTATGAGCTTAATTGCACAGTTAAATTTTTCCGCATAGTAAACATCTTTAAGCGTTATTTTGCTTATACCTTCGGTTCTGACATTTTCGGGATATACATGTTTACCGAAGGCAAGAGAGGCAAGAATACAAATTTTCCTGCACGCATCATGACCTTCTATATCTGCGGTGGGGTCCTTTTCCGCATATCCTTTTTCCTTTGCAAGAGAAAGGGCAGTGTCAAAATCCATACCGCCTACTATCATTTTATTTAAGATGTAGTTTGTTGTTCCGTTAAGAATACCTGTAATGCAGTTAATATCATTTGCGGCAAGGCATTGAGCCATCGGTCTTAAAATCGGTATTCCGCCGCCGACACTTGCCTCAAACAAAAAATTAACATTTTTATCTGACGCTATTTTTA
>CADBOD010000007.1 GCA_902796165.1 Oscillospiraceae bacterium
CTAAAAGGAATGAGCCCGGTGCAATACCGAACTCATCCACTAACAACATAATATTTAATTTTGTCTAAACTTTGGGGTTCACTTCATTTGTGGGTGCTTTTAGTATTTTATGAAACGAAAAAGAGACTCGCCAAGTATTAAAACAAAAGCCATAGGTTTGAGCTATGGCTTTTGTTTATTTATAACACTTTACTGAGGAAATCTTGAAGTCTGGGGCTTTTCGGGTTTTCAAATACCTCTTTTGGAGTGCCCTCCTCCATAATGATACCTTCATCAATAAAGAGCACCCTATCGGCAACCTCACGGGCGAAGCCCATTTCGTGAGTTACTACCGCCATTGTCATACCACTGGCGGCAAGCTCTTTCATAACCGATAAAACCTCACCGACCATTTCCGGGTCAAGTGCGCTTGTAGGCTCATCAAAGAGCATTACATCAGGATTCATAGCAAGAGCGCGAACTATCGCCACCCTCTGTTTCTGACCGCCTGAAAGCTGTGACGGATATGCGTTTGCTCTATCCTCAAGCCCTACTTTTTTAAGTAGCTCATAGGCGTACTCTTCGGCTTGCACTTTGGTTTTTCCTAACAGCTTCATTGGCGCTACGGTCATATTTTTAAGAATAGTCATATGAGGAAAGAGATTAAACTGCTGGAAAACCATTCCCATTTTCTGCCTGTGCAGATTTATATTAGTATCAGGTGCGGTTATGTTGACGCCCTCAAAGTATATTTCACCGCCGGTTGGCATTTCAAGCAGGTTAAGAGTACGCAAAAAGGTTGATTTACCTGACCCCGAAGGCCCGATAATTACCACTACCTCACCTTTTTTAATATCGGTGTTTATACCTTTAAGCACCTCTATATCGCCAAAGGATTTTTGGAGATTTTGTACACTAATCAAAATATTATTATCAGTGGTCACTGCGCCTCAGCCTCCTTTCAAGACGGGCAACAAGTGCGGTAAGCACCATTACAACCGCAAGATATATCGCCGCAACCGTAAGCAGCGGTAAAAAGTAGTTGTATGTTACACCGGCTATGGAATTGCCTGCTTTTGTAAGGTCCATAACACCGACATAGCCGGCTACCGAAGTTTCTTTAAGCAAGGCTATAAACTCGTTACAGAGTGTCGGAAGAACCGCTTTAAACATCTGCGGAATAACTATATACCACATAGTTTGTATATAGTTAAACCCGAGGCTTCTTCCTGCCTCAAATTGACCGTTATCAATAGCCATAATGCCGCCGCGAAAAATTTCCGCAACATAGGCGCCGGAGTTTATACCAAAAGCAAAAATTCCTATTGGTACGCCATCCTTTACCGATACGAAAATTACGAAGTAGGCTATCATAAGCTGCACTACAACAGGGGTGCCGCGGATAACCGTAAGATACACCTTGCAAATGCCGTTAAGAATGGATAAGGCTATATACCCGAAACCTCCGCGCATTTTAAGGGTTTCTTTATTCTTATCATAAGACGAACGCACCGCAGCCACCAAAACACCTATAACAACACCGATTATAAGCGCGCCTGCGGTAATTTTAACAGTATTTAAAAGACCCTGCACAATCTGCAAATATCTGTCTTTTGCTATAAACACAGTTTCAAAATCGTGTGCAAGGGAAGCAAAATAATTTGTTATGTATTGCATTACTTACTCCATATAGGGAAAATAGGGCGGTATAAAAACCGCCCTTAAATCTTTTTATTCAGCTGAGATATATTTATCGATTATCTTTTGAACCGAACCGTCAGCGATCAGCTCTTTAAGTGCATCGTTTACCTTTTTCTGCAACTCTGCATTATCTTTATTGAATGCGATTGCATAATCCTCATCGGTATAAGAGGTATCAAGAATTTTAAGACCCTCATTTGCCTTTACATAAGCCTTTGCCGGCTCGTTATCAATTATTACGCAATCGACCTTTCCGGCCTTAAGACCCTCAACAGCGAGGTTGCCGTTTGCATACTTTGTAACATTTTCTTCACCAAAGCCGCCGTTTTCAGGAGTATCTGAAGCGTAAATATCACCTGTTGTTGCTTCCTGAACACCTATTTTCTTTCCTTCAAGGTCGTCAATCGAAGTAATTCCGCTATCTTCTGTAACTATTACAACCTGTACGCCTTTAGCATAAGAATCGGAAAAGCTTACCATTTCCTTTCTTTCATCGGTAACAGTCATACCTGCCATACCTATATCGTATTTACCTTTTTGAACGCCCGGGATGATTGAGCCGAACTCAATGTCCGCAATTTCAAGCTCAAGGCCTAACTTATCGGCAATAAGACCTGCGATTTCGGCATCGATACCTACAATATCCTTACCCTCTTTATATTCGTAGGGCGGGAAAGTAGCATTTGTAGCCATTATGAGCTTGCCTTCTTCAACAGTGAGTGAGTCGGACTTGCCGCAAGCCGCCAAACCTAAAACAAATAAAACGGCGAGCGCCAAAGCCAAAATTTTCTTTAAACTTTTCATCATAATTTCCTCTTTTCTTAAATTTTGTACTCAAAGTATAGCACAAGTTTTTTGCTTTGTCAAGAGAAAAATGAATAAATATTCAACAATTTTTCAAAATTATGCTGAAAAAAGGGGAAATATACTGCATAACGGCGGATACTATGCAGTTATTTGCATATTAGTATAAGCTATCAATCGTAAAAGTCTGCTCGTCAAGCACGGTATCGAGGGCAACTCTGATTTGATTTATTGCGGAGGTAACCTCAAAGTCGTTTTGATATTTGATTGCTTCCGGCAATACAGCCGAAAGTACGCTTATGTCATCAAGCGGACAGTGATTTGAATAAACAGACACAAGGTGTGTTCTCTTTTTCCATTTCTTTTTGAAGATCAAAGCGATATCGTATGCCTTCTCAAACTCATTATCGGCATAAAGCCTTTGGCAGTTTGCGATTTCCGCCCTCGCCTTATCAACACTTTTGCATACAGATATATTGCTTATAACACAGGTAATAATTATCATCACAAATATAACCGCCGCGGGAACCAGTCTTTTCATCAAATACCACTCTCCTTATTTATAATGTTGTACTTACCGTCACGGTCAAGCGTCATCAAAAGCACATTATTAAGCTCTGAATTATTGTTTTGGAGTATTTTAAATATCATCTCTCTGCTTGAAGAAAGTGCGTCAAGAGATTCGGAGATAATCTTGCCGTCACTTATAACGGGAAGCGGCAGAGCGTCAGGCTTATTCTTTATTTTCAAGTCGCCGGCGGTAGCAGGCTGCTTCTCCCCTTTTAATAATACACTTAAATTGCCGTTTGCCTCTAACACCGCAAAGCTCACATCACTTATATTAAAAACATTTTGTCCCCTGAGCAGTTCTATAAGGTCAAGCACAGTCATCCTGACATCTCGCATAGCCTGCATATCCACCGTTCCGTTTTTGATAATCACCACCGATTTGCCGCTTAGCAGTTTCCGCATAAAAAAACTTTTAAGCGTGAGTGCGGAAGAACTTATTTCGAGTATCACAAGCAAAAAGACCGCAACTATGCCACCTATTACAGGCTGGTCTTTATCTTGAAGCGGTATGGCGGCAATTTCCGATATAAGCAGAGTAATTACCAATTCGCTCGGCTGCATATCACCTATCTGCCGTTTTCCCATAAGGCGAATAGCCACCGTAACGGCAATATAAAGAATAAATGTGCGGATTATTATTGAAATCATTTTCGTCACCTCAACTGTATTATTACAATTTTCTCTTGCAATATTATTAAGCCGGTGATAGAATACAAAGTGATAAAGGAGTTGATTTTTTTAATGGATGACCCCGGGAGTAGTATCGCGCTTCTGATTTTTTATTTTTTGATGGTTATTTTCTGCGGATATTTTGCAGGAAGTGAAACCGCACTTTCAAGTGTAAACCGAATACACATTCTGAGCTTTTCCGATAAAGGAAATAAGCGTGCAGATAAGGTGCTTTATCTGCTTGATAATTTTGACGAGGCGCTTTCCACTCTGTTAATAGGCAATAATATAGTAAACATCGCTTGCACTACCGCCGCGGTTGTGCTTTTTGAGCGTGCTTTTAAATCTATTGCCACAGCTAAGGCAGCTTCGATTGCAACACTTGTTACAACCGTGCTGTTGTTTTTTTTAGGCGAAATGCTTCCGAAGTGTTATGCAAGATATTGTAATGAGTCTTTTTCAATGTCGGTAGCGCCATCGTTGATATTTTTAATGAAGGTATTAAAACCGTTGTCCGCATTCTTTACATTTTTATCGAGGAGTGTTACAAATCTTTTCAGCAGGCGTGTAGAGCCGGAGGTTACAATTAACGAAGACGAGCTTCAAAGCATTGTTGAAAACATTTCTGAGGACGATGATTTTGATAAAGATACTCACGAGCTTGTAAAATCGGCGCTTAAATTCTCAGATAAGACCGCGGAAGAAATAATGGTGCCGTGGTCAGAAGTTGTGAGAATTGAGGCGGGCACGAAAATATCCGATATCCCCGAAATAATTAAATCCACATCCCACTCACGCATACCGGTTATGTCGAGGTCGGGTGAAGTTCGCGGCGTGTTGCAGATACGAAACTTCTTACGCGCCTTTATAAAAAACAATCATGTAATCCTCGCGTCAGTTATGGATTATCCGTATTATGTTAAGCCTGACATAAGTATAGATGATTTGCTTACCGATTTAAGCAATCACCGCAGGAATCTCGCAATAGTAAAGCGCGGGCAAACACTTCTCGGCGTTATCACCATTGAGGATATTTTAGAGGAGCTTGTCGGCGAAATTTACGATGAGGAAGAAACCGGGGGTGATACCCCGTGAGCAATATAGGTCTGTATATACAAATATTTATTCTCTTAATGCTTTCCGCGTTTTTCTCGGCGAGCGAAATGGCATTTGCATCGGTAAGTGCGCGTAAGCTGGCCTTAATGGACGAAGCAAAAAGCACGGTATCAACCCGTGCAGCAGTTAAAATTAAGGAAAAATTCGATGATTCCCTTGCAGCAATTCTCGCTGGCAACGGTCTTGTAAACAACTATTCATCCGCTATTGCGGCGGTAATAGTGATTACACTGCTCGGTCAAGGGTATGCCTTTGTATCAACAATAGTTATGACCCTTTTGGTATTAACCTTCGGTGAAATAATACCAAAGAGCCTTGCAAAGCAGTTTTCCGAGAGAGTGTGCCTTCTTTCAGCTATACCGATATACGCTATAACAATAGTGTTAAATCCATTTTTGTTTGTGGTTTTAAAGACAGTTGATTTAATTTCCAAGCTCTGGGAAGATAAGGTGAGCGACAGTGACGCGGTATCCGAAGAAGACCTTGAAAACATCATTGATATCGTCGGTGATGAGGGAGTGCTTGATGAGGACGAGGTTGACCTTCTCCAAAACGCACTTGAATTTGATGAGGTTTTGGCATACGAAATAATCACTCCCCGTGTTGATATGGAAGCGATTGATATTCGTGACCCTTATGATGTAAATATCAAAAAGATATTGGAAACCACCTATTCTCGCTTGCCTGTATATGAAGACACACCCGATGAAATAATAGGTGTTCTCTATATAAATCACGCGATGAAGGCGCTGGTCGACAGTGAAAAAATAAGCATCAGAAATTTGATGTTAGAGCCTGTGTTTGTTCATAAAACAATGCCGATACCGGATGTGCTCGAAAAAATGAAAGAGAACAAATGCCATTTGGCAGTTGTTCTCGATGAATACGGCGGCACGCTCGGCATAATTACTATGGAGGATATCCTCGAACAGCTTGTGGGCGAAATATTTGATGAAACCGATGATATAGAGCCTGAGTTTAAATGTATTGATGATACTCACTTTGAGGCGCTCGGCGATATGCGTATCTATGACTTTTTCGATGAGTTTGATATCGACATAGAGGAAAACGAGGAGTTTGACGGCGATATAACCACCCTCGGCGGCTTTGTTACAACCGAGCTTGAAGGTGAAGTTGAAAAGGGCGACACCTTTGATTTTGAGGGGCTTCGCTTTACGGTTTTGGAAGTTGAAGATTACCGAGTTCTTAAAGTTGCAATAGAGGTTTTACCTGAAACAAAAGAAGAATAGTTTTAAAGCAAAAATAACCGGTGCACTTTTGGTGCACCGGTTAAATTTATCTGTATTACTTACCGTAAAGCTCAACGAGTTTTTCAAGATGAGCGCGTCTTGCCTTAGCAGTTTCGGCAGCCTTATCAAAGAGCTTTTCTGCACGCTCAGGGAATGAGCGGGTAAGGGATGAATAACGAGCCTCACCGAGAATGAACTCTTTATAATCGGCAGTTGCCGGCTTGCTATCGAGCGAGAACGGATTTTTGCCCTCTGCTTTGAGAGCCGGGTTATAGCGGAAGAGATCCCAATAACCGCAGTCAACCGCACGCTTCATTTCTTTCTGGCAGTTAACCATACCGCCCTTAATCGAGTGCATCTCGCAAGGAGCGTAACCGATTATGAGTGACGGACCGTCATAAGCCTCAGCCTCTTTGATAGCCTTGAGTGTCTGATTTTGGTCAGCACCCATAGCAATCTGAGCTACATAGATGTAACCGTAAGACATTGCGATTTCAGCAAGGCTCTTCTTAGCGATAGCCTTACCAGCCGCCGCGAACTGAGCAACCTGACCGATGTTAGAAGCCTTTGAAGCCTGACCGCCGGTATTAGAGTAAACCTCGGTATCGAATACCATAATGTTTACATTATTGCCTGCCGCCAAAACATGGTCAACACCGCCGAAGCCAATATCGTAAGCCCAACCGTCACCACCGAATATCCAAACAGACTTCTTGGAGAGGTATTCGCTGTTGTTAAGAACATCACGGCAAAGGTCGCAATCAGCGCCAGCATTCTTGATAGCCTCAACGAGAGCCTTAGAAGCGGCAGAGTTCTTAACACCGTCATTTACAGTGTTCAGATACTCTTCAGCCGCAGCTTTAACATCGCTTGAAGCCTTATCGCTTGCAGCTATTCCCTTAACATCGTCAATAAGACGGTTTCTTATAGCCTGCTGACCGAGGAACATACCGTAACCGTGCTCAGCGTTATCCTCAAAGAGTGAGTTAGCCCAAGCAGGACCGTGACCTTCGGCATTGGTTGTATATGGACTTGTTGCCGCAGGGCCGCCCCAAATTGAAGAGCATCCTGTAGCGTTTGAAATATACATTCTGTCACCGAACAACTGAGTAATAAGGCGAGCATAAGATGTTTCGGCACAGCCGGCACAAGAGCCTGAGAACTCAAGAAGCGGTTTCTTGAACTGAGAAGTGATAACATTAGCGTCAGAAGCAACATCTGCCTTCTCAGATACATTGGCTACGCAGTAATCAAATGCATCCTGCTGAGCAAGCTGTGACTCCTGCGGTGCCATCTTGATAGAAGCGGTCGGGCAAACGCCAACGCAAACGCCGCAACCCATACAGTCAAGCGGAGAAATAGCCATTGTATAAGAATAGCCCTTATTTGTAACGAGCTTTTCTTTCTCGGCAACTTTAAGGCTCTGGGGAGCCGCTGCCTTCTCTTCTGCTGAGAGAGCATAAGGACGAATAGTAGCGTGCGGACATACAAATGCACACTTGTTACAACCGATACAGGTTGTATTGTTCCACTCAGGTACCATAACGGCAACGCCGCGCTTTTCAAATGCGGAAGCGCCCTGCTCAAATGTACCGTCAGCATGGTCGCTGAATACGGAAACAGGAAGCTCGTAGCCGTTCATAAGACCAACCGGCTTCATAATGGTATCAACCATCTTTTCGAGCTTAGAGTTATCCTCATTAGCCGCCGCCTTAGCCTCATCCTCAGCAGTAGCCCAGGAAGCCGGAACATCTATCTTAACATAAGCGGTAGCGCCGGCATCGATAGCCTTCCAGTTCATATCAACTATATCGCGGCCTTTTTTAAGGAAGGAAGCCTCAGCTTTTTCCTTCATATACTTAATAGCATCCTCAGGCGGTAAAACTGCCGCAAGGGAGAAGAAAGCAGACTGCAAAATAGTATTGGTACGCTTACCAAGACCGATTTCTGCCGCAAGGTCAATAGCGTTAACGGTGTAAAGATTGATGTTGTTCTTTGCAATATAACGCTTAGCCTCTGCCGGCATATGACGGTCAAGCTCTTCAGGCGACCACTGGCAGTTGATAAGGAATACACCGCCGGGCTTAACATCGTTAACCATCTTATAACCCTTAATTACATAAGAGGGGTTATGGCAAGCAACGAAATCCGCCTTATTTATGTAGTACGGGCTCTTAATCGGCTTATCACCGAAACGAAGGTGAGAAACTGTGATACCGCCGGTCTTTTTAGAGTCATACTGGAAATATGCCTGAACATATTTATCGGTATGGTCGCCGATAATCTTAATGGAGTTTTTGTTAGCGCCAACTGTACCGTCACCGCCGAGACCCCAGAATTTGCACTCAATAGTACCCTCAGCCGCAGTGTTCGGAGCCTCTTCCTCAGGCAGAGAAAGACCTGTAACATCATCTACTATACCGATAGTAAACTGCGCCTTCGGAGCGTCCTTAGAAAGTTCTTTGTAAACTGCAAATACGCTCGCAGGAGGTGTATCCTTAGAGCCGAGACCGTAACGGCCGCCGATAACAGTATCAATCTTTCTGCCGGTAGCGGCAAGAGCGCCTACAACGTCCATATAAAGCGGCTCGCCGAGTGCGCCCGGTTCCTTAGTTCTGTCAAGAACAGCTATTTTCTTAACTGTATCAGGGATAGCCTCAACCAACTTCTCAGCTGAGAAAGGACGATAAAGGCGAACCTTAATAAGACCAACCTTTTCGCCTGCGGCGGTTAAGTAATCAATAACCTCTTCGGCAACATCGCAGATAGAGCCCATAGCGATAATTACACGCTCGGCATCCGGTGCGCCGTAGTAGTTAAAGAGCTTATAATCAGTGCCTATTTTGGCATTGACCTTATTCATATACTCTTCAACGATAGCGGGGAGAGCTGTATAATACTTATTGCAAGCCTCTCTGTTCTGGAAGAAGATATCATCATTTTCGTGAGAACCGCGCATTGTAGGATGCTCAGGATTAAGCGCACGCTTACGGAAAGCGGCAACGGCATCCATATCGCACATCTCTTTAAGGTCTTCATAATCCCAAACCTGGATTTTCTGAATTTCGTGAGAGGTACGGAAACCGTCAAAGAAGTTTATAAACGGAACTCTGCCCTTAATAGCCGCTAAGTGAGCAACAGCGGCGAGGTCCATAACCTCCTGAGGATTGGTTTCTGCAAGCATTGCAAAACCGGTCTGACGGCAAGCATAAACATCGGAATGGTCACCGAAAATGTTAAGCGCGTGACTTGCAACGCATCGAGCTGATACGTGGAATACGCAGGGAAGCAGCTCGCCTGCTATCTTGTACATATTCGGTATCATAAGTAAAAGGCCCTGAGAAGCAGTGAATGTGGTGGTAAGAGCACCGGCTGCGAGAGAACCGTGAACGGTACCTGCGGCACCTGCCTCTGACTGCATTTCAACAACATTTACTTTTGTTCCGAAGATGTTTTTAAGTCCCTGAGCAGACCACTGATCAACATAATCTGCCATCGGGCTGGACGGTGTAATAGGATAAATACCGGCAACTTCAGTAAAAGCATACGCTACATGAGCGGCGGCATTGTTACCGTCCATCGTTTTGAACTTTCTGGACACTTCAAATTCCTCCTAATAAATTATGTTAGAATTGTTTCACTACAACCCCATACATAGTGTATTATATCACCCTTTAACACAATTGTAAATAGTAATTTTATATTTATTTTAACAAAAAAATCATCCTAAGCTCAAACATATAACAGAGCTTGGGATGATTTAAAAAAACTGATTTAACGCCTGTTTTTAAGCATTGATGTAATTCTGCCGTACAACCGTGAATAATAGAACGCGGCAATTCTCGAAACCGCAATATCATACAAAACAAACGCCGCATTACCTATCACAAAGGCAAGTAAAATCCACCAACCCGTAAATTTTACGCCGATTGCCAGGATTTGGATAAAATAGCAGATAACCGCCGCAGTATTGAACACACACACTTTTAACGCCCACTTGATAATCGGATTTTTGATTTTTTCCAAAACAGGCTTTAATATCGGATAATATCCAAACAACACCAAAAACAGAAACCACGAGGTTTTATTTCCTATAAAAAACGATAGCGCCGAGCTTACCGCAAAGCAACTCAAAGCCGCCGAAACACCGAGTTGGGCTACTGCCGCAATCATAAAAACTCCTGCTACGGCAGGCACCGTGAGCGTGATATTCGGGATATGACTTGCAGCCATAACAGCGCATACAAGCGCCGTTATAATACCGCAAAACGCAACCTTAACACTTGTTTTCATATCAGCAACAGCGGATTAAATCTCCGCCCATACATTCGCAGCAACAATCCGCGCAAACAAGGCCCTGACAAACATCGCAAGCACTGCAATCACTGCCGCCGCCATAATAGCCGTAAGGATTATTGTTTACCCTGCCCGACTGACGTCTTGCATTATTTGCCGCATTCTGATATTCAATATTGCCAGGCTCCATTTGCGAAGCCCTGATAAAGCTCGTAAGCGCCTCATCAAACCAACCCCGGCGATAAAGAACCGTACCGTTAAGAAAATACCACTCCGCGTTTCTGCCGGAAGGCGGCACGCCGTCAAGCACCTCTTGCGCCTGTTCAAGCCTACCGGAATTTATAAGACTGCGCACCTCCGGAAATGAGGATGCGGCATTTGGGTTATATCCGGCATTTCCTTTGCCCGACGATGAGCCTCGGCGGCTGTTAATTATAGCGTCATACGCTTCGTTTATTTCCTTCATTTTATCCGCCGCCAAATCAGATAGCGGATTATCGGCATAGTTATCAGGATGATATTTGCGAGCGAGTTCCTTATACGCCCGCTTTATTTCCTCATCGGTAGCATCCCTCGATACGCCTAAAACTACATAAGGGTCGTTCATTTATTTAACTCCTTTTTGAAAGTTTGCTCAAGTCCTGAATATATAATATTTCCGAGTATCGGCTTATGCTTTTTAATATCTATAAGTTCAAAGGCCTTTGCCGCTTCGTTTATAGATATATAAAGCTGTTTTGAAATGTATTCTTTGATATCACCGTCAATACTTTTTAAAACATTGTAAGAGCCGGTTTTTATATCATCTTTTAAATCACAGGCGGCATCAAGCAGGTATATATATCTGCCAAGGCAATATCCCAACCGTTCAAGCGCCCTTTTATTCCCCGCATCATCACTTAAAGCTGATAGGATATCAGCCATAACCTTGGCGGTAGGCTCTGCCGCTTTATCAACGCTTTTACAATTTTCTTGTTCAAGTGCTTTTTGGCTCTGCATATAGCCCGCAACATAATTCTCTATTTCGGGATATACCCTCACAGCTTTCTTATGTGCACCGGAAAAAATGGGCTTCAACATTATCGCCGCGAGCTTTTTAAAGCCCTTTTCATCGGCTATATCATCGACAATTTTATAATAAAGCATTATAATTGCCGCCGATGCGGAAAAATCCAACTGAGCCGTATCCTTTAAATAATTACACCTTTTTGCCGGATTAAAAGCACACCTGCCGGGTTTAAAGCTCGTGCATCCGTCTTTAAGCGATATATCAAGCAAGGCTAAGAAGGTAAAATCATAGCTTAAAGTAAGGCGAGATAAAAAGCCGTAGCTTTTGCCAAGCCTTTTACAAAGTGAGCAATAAACGCCGCGATATATTTCGTACTCGCGCATTTTAAGCTCGCCCTTATCGGCGCGAATATACCCGAACACGCCATCACCCTCCCTGCTTTTAAAAACATTTTAATACCTTAAACTCGAAAATTGGTGAATAATGTGTAAATTAAAGCAGTTTTTCAAGGAATTTCCCCGTATGCGACTCTTTACACTTGCAGATTTCCTCGGGGGTACCGGTGCAAACAATATTGCCGCCACGGTTTCCGCCCTCAGGTCCTAAATCAATTATATGGTCGGCAACCTTGATAACATCGAGGTTATGCTCGATTACAAGCACGGTATTGCCGGTATCGACCAGTTTTTCAAGCACCTCTACAAGCCGGTGAACATCCGCAGTATGAAGACCGGTTGTAGGCTCATCAAGTATATAAATCGTTCTGCCGGTGGATTTTTTTGAAAGCTCAGTTGCGAGCTTGACCCTCTGTGCTTCACCGCCGGAAAGCGTTGTGGCAGGTTGACCTATTTTAATATATCCGAGGCCTACATCGTAAAGTGTTTTTAACTTGCGATAGATTTTCGGGTGATTTTCAAAGAAATACATACCCTCCTCAACCGTCATATTAAGCACATCATATATGTTTTTACCCTTATACTGAACCGAGAGGGTTTCCCTGTTATATCTCGTACCGCCGCAAACTTCGCCAGGCACATAAATATCGGGCAGAAAATGCATTTCTATCTTTATAATACCGTCACCCTGGCAGGCTTCACACCTGCCGCCTTTTACATTGAAAGAAAATCTGCCCGGGCCGTAACCCTTTGCCTTTGCTTCCTTGCAGTTTGAAAACAACTCTCTGATATCCCCGAAAACTCCCGTATAGGTAGCAGGGTTGCTTCGCGGTGTTCTGCCTATCGGTGACTGGTCAATATTTATCACCTTATCAAGATTTTCTATTCCCTCTATTGATTTGTATTTTCCCGGTATCGTCTTTGCACGGTTTAATTTGCTTGCTAAAACCTTGTATATAATATCATTTACAAGTGAGGATTTTCCGCTTCCCGAAACACCGGTAACGCAGATAAACTCGCCAAGCGGGAGCTTTACGGTAAGATTTTTAAGATTGTTTTCCGCAGCACCCTTTACGGTAAGCGTTCTTCCGTTACCCTCTCGCCTTTTTTCGGGAACGGGTATTTTCTTTCTGCCGGTAAGATAATCCGATGTTACAGACTCTTTACACTCGTAAAGCTCATCAGGTGTTCCCGTAAATACAACATTGCCGCCGTGAATACCGGCACCTGGACCGATATCAACTATATAATCAGCCTCTCGCATAGTATCTTCATCGTGCTCTACTACTATAAGTGTGTTGCCGAGGTCGCGAAGTCCTTTAAGGGTATTAAGTAACCTTTCGTTATCACGCTGATGAAGACCGATACTCGGCTCGTCAAGTATATACAAAACGCCGCAAAGTGCGGAACCTATTTGGGTTGCCAACCTGATACGCTGTGCCTCGCCGCCGGAAAGCGTACCGGCAGAGCGTGAAAGGGAAAGATATTCAAGTCCCACACTTTTAAGGAAATCAAGCCGGGAATTAAGTTCCTTTATAATCGGCTTAGAAATCATTTCATCCATTTTTGAGAATGATAAACCGCCTAAGAATTCAAGCGCATCGGTTATAGACATATCGGTAAATTCTTTTATGTTTTTACCACCTACGGTTACTGCCAGATATTCGGGTTTGAGCCTTGCGCCGTGACAATCAGGGCAATCGCTTTCGGTCATATAGCTTTCAAGCTCTGCCCTTGCGTAATCGCTTTTTGTGTTTTCATAACGCCTTTGCAGATTATTAACAACGCCCTCAAACGGCGCATAATATGTGCCACCGCCGAAATCTCCGCCGCGGTGAAGCTCGAGCTTTTCCTCACCTGTTCCGTAAAGCACAGCATTCTTTGCATCATCAGGCAGGTTCTTCCACGGAGTATTCACATCAAATCCGTATTTCTTTGCAATCCCTCTGTAATACATTTCCGCGATTGCGCCCGCATCCGGATGAAACCAGGAGTTTACACCCCACCCGGAAGCACGAATACACCCGTCTATCAGCGATTTATCCTCATCATTGATAATAAGGCGCGGATCGATTTTCATAAACACACCGATACCCGTGCAGGTAGGACACGCACCCATAGGATTATTAAAAGAAAACATTGTAGGCGTGAGCTTTGGTATGCTTATACCGTGTTCATCGCAAGCATAGCTTTGAGAAAATTGAAGCTCGGTTGAGCCTATCACATCAACCGCCACAAGACCGCCCGAAAGCCCTACCGCTGTTTCTATACTATCTGTAAGGCGTGAACGGATTTCAGGTTTTATAACAAGGCGGTCAACTACAACCTCTATCATATGTTTTTTATTCTTTTCGAGCTTTATTTCTTCGGAAAGGTCATAGATGTTTCCGTCAATCCTTACCCTCACATAACCCGATTTTCTCGCCCTTTCAAGCTCCTTTGTGTGCTCGCCCTTTCTGCCCTTTACAATGGGAGAGAGCACCTGAATTTTAGAGCCGGCATCAAGCCTCATCACCGTATCAACAATCTGGTCGGTAGTCTGGCTTGATATTTCCTTTCCGCAAACAGGACAGTGCGGCACACCAACGCGTGCGTACAAAAGCCTTAAATAATCATATATCTCAGTAACCGTTCCAACCGTAGAACGCGGATTTTTAGAGGTGGTTTTTTGGTCTATTGATATTGCAGGAGAAAGCCCCTCGATAGTTTCAACATTCGGTTTTTCCATTTGACCTAAAAACTGCCGCGCATAGCTTGAAAGTGATTCAACATAGCGCCTCTGTCCCTCGGCATATATAGTATCAAACGCAAGCGACGATTTGCCGCTTCCTGAAAGACCTGTAAACACCACGAGCTTATCGCGTGGTATTTCCACATCAATATTTTTAAGATTGTGCTCGTTTGCACCCTTGATTATTATTTTATCTCTTGCCATACTTTCCCCTCATAAATTAAAACTACCTTACTATTTTAACCGAAAAAAAGCGGTTTGTAAATAAATATAATGTAAACAAATTATAAAGTCCCAAACCTTACCGGCTTGGGACAGCTTGTTTAACATCCGCTTTTTCAGGTTATTCTCAATATGCCATACCGCCTCTACTATTTGCCGCCTCTGAGTTTATTTATCCTGTCACGCAAATAGGCGGCGTGTTCAAATTCAAGTATTTTAGCCGCTTGATGCATCTCGGCGGTGAGGCGCTTGATAAGCTCCTGCTTTTCGGCGCGGGATAGCTTGTTATCCGGCTTTTCTTTTTCGGGCTTTGTGCCTATTTCAATTATATTCCTGACATCCTTAATAATTGTTTTGGGTGTAATCCCGTGCTCCTCGTTATACCGTTTTTGAATTTCACGGCGACGGTTAGTTTCTGTTATGGCGTATTCCATTGAAGGCGTTACACTATCCGCATACATAATAACCGAACCGTCCGCATTTCTTGCAGCACGCCCTACCGTTTGAATAAGCGATGTAGCACTGCGCAAAAAGCCCTCTTTATCCGCATCAAGTATTGCAACCAACGATACCTCGGGTATATCAAGTCCCTCACGCAGTAAGTTAATGCCGACGAGAACATCAAATTCACCGAGTCGTAAATCCCTTATAATCTCCATACGCTCCATAGTATCAATATCATAGTGCATATATCTGACCTTAATATCAAGGTTTTCAAGATACTCAGTTAAATCCTCCGCCATTTTTTTGGTAAGTGTGGTAACCAATACCCTCTCACCCTTAGATGCACGGATATTTATTTCGGATACCAAATCATCTATTTGACCGTCGCTCGGCTTAACCGTTATAAGCGGGTCTAAAAGTCCGGTAGGTCTTATCACCTGCTCTACCACTTGTGCCGCGTGGTCTTTTTCAAAATCACCCGGTGTTGCAGATACAAAAACCGCCTGGTTTATGTGGCTGTAAAACTCTTCAAAATTAAGAGGGCGGTTATCATAAGCCGAAGGGAGCCTGAAACCGTATTCTATAAGATTATCCTTTCTGCCCCTGTCTCCGCCGTACATACCGCGCACCTGAGGAAGCGTTACATGGGATTCATCAACAAAAAGAAGAAAATCATCCGGGAAATAATCAAGGAGTGTAAACGGCGTAGAGCCGGGCGCTCGGCGAGAGAGTACACGCGAATAGTTTTCAACGCCCTTGCAAGTGCCGATTTCGCGAAGCATTTCAATATCATATTCGGTGCGTTGACGGATACGCTGTGCCTCAATGAGCTTTCCGTTTTCATTGAAGAACTTTACCCTTTCTTCCATTTCCTGCTTTATTTCTTCGAGTGCGTCTTCGAGCTTGTCACGGGGTACAATATAGTGGGACGCAGGGTATATTGCAGTATGATTTAAAAATTGCTTAACTTCGCCTGTTACAACATTTATTTCGCTTATCCTATCAACCTCGTCACCAAAAAACTCTATACGCAAAGCGTTCTCATAGGAATATGCCGGATATACCTCTACCGTATCACCTCGAACACGGAACTTGTTGCGAACAAAGTTTATATCATTGCGCTCATACTGCAAATCAACAAGTTTTCTTATAAAATCATCGCGGCTCTTTTGGGTTCCGGTACGAAGAGAAATCACCATATTGCGGTAATCAATGGGGTTGCCGAGTGAGTATATGCAGGAAACAGAAGCTACTATTATAACATCACGCCGTTCAGATAGCGCACAAGTGGCGCTGTGGCGCAGCTTGTCTATTTCATCATTGATAGCCGAATCCTTTTCAATGTAGGTATCAGTGCCGGGGATATATGCCTCAGGCTGATAGTAGTCATAGTAGGAAACGAAGTACTCGACACTATTATTCGGAAAAAACTCTCTAAACTCCGAACAGAGCTGTGCCGCCAAGGTTTTATTATGGGCTAAAACCAATGTTGGTTTATTGACATTGGCTATAATATTTGCCATAGTAAAAGTTTTGCCGGAGCCTGTAACCCCTAATAAAACCTGCTCTTTCAGGCCCTTTTCAATGCCTTCGGTCAATTTTGTTATTGCCTCAGGTTGGTCACCTGTTGGTCTATATTTAGATACCAATTCAAACTTATCCATTAAAGGTTTCACCCTCCTTTTCGCAGAGAAAATGAGTACTTATGATTTATCAAATTCGTCAACAAAACAGCCGTTTGACGAATTTGGTCACTATTTTACTTTAATTCGAAAGTATTATACCACAAAAATAATATAAATTAAAGGCTTTTATGTATTAGGTATCAAATCATTAACTATTATTTCTGAAATATAGTTTTTGGCAGAAACAAAATTTGTTTTATGAACATGCTCTTTCGGTATAATCTCCTTTATAAAATGATCGATATTCATCTCATAGCCTTCAATAATTCGTTTTTTATCAGTATACACATCAATTGTTAGGATAGTTTTAGAATGCCCCAAAGATACGGACACTGCCTTTGATGATATATCTTCTTTCAACAGCATTGTAGCATATGTATGCCTCAGATCGTGAAATCGAATATTAGGTAGCCGATTTTCTTTTAGCAACTTTTTAAAATGTGAATAAGAATATGCTTTGCCATGAGGTTTACCATATCTGTTAGAGCAAATATAATTTAAGTCGTTGAATTTTTCTCCAAACTTACTGCGGTTATTTTCGTATTTTGACCTTTGTTCTATAATAGCATCCAGTAGTATTTCAGGAAGATAAAGCAACCGGTCGCCGGCTTTTGTTTTTGGTGTGATTTCTTGGTTGTAAATAAAATTCACTTCGGTTCCATTTTTTACAGTCTTTTCACCCAATTGTCGTTGCACATGAATTGTTGAATTAATATAATCAACATCAGAAAACTTCAGTCCCCGAATTTCACCCTTGCGAAGCCCTAACAAACTTGCAAATAGGATGTATAAATAAACTCCTGTATTTCGGCTCTTATCTATTAAAATTTGTAGTTGCTCATTTGTAAGTGTTTTTTCTTGGCTAATATTTAGCGTGTGATACATTGCTCCTGACTTTACTTTTGGAATCCTAATGTCTTCGGCAGGGTTTATTGCTATATAGTTTTTCTGTTCAGCATACCTAAGTCCCGTTTTTAAAATTACACGGCAAATTCTTGCCACATAAACAGACACTTCAACCATTTTACTATAAAAATCTATAATACTCCCTCGGTTAAGTTCAGAGAGTTTTATTCTTCCGATTCTTGGATATATATGGTTCTTTAAATTATAAAGGTATGTGCTATAAGTTGTAGCTTTTATTCTGGATGTCATAACATCCTTAAGCCACATTTCAAAAAATGCCTCAATAGTGTATTTACCGTCCACTATGTATTTACCGTTAAACAAATCTGCCAATGTCCTGTCTCTTTGCTTTATTGCATCACGACGACTTATAAACCCACTCTTTTGTTGAACAATATCTCTACCATCAGACAGTTTAAGTTTTATACGAAAACCATATTTGTTTTTAATAGAAATGACTTGTCCTACATGAAAATCAATATAATTCATAAATCAATCTTCATTTCTGCAAGGAAAGGCTTGATTCAAATAATCTAATATTTGTTGTTTGCCTTCCATAACATCGCAATAATGATCAAAGGTTGTATGAATTGAACCGTGTCCCAGAAGAGCTGATATTTTTTCCAATGGCACGCCACTTTCTAAAAGTATAGTTGCAAATGTATGCCTTAAGTCATGTGCTGAAATCTTTGGCACATCAGCTTTCTTGCAGGCTTTTGTCAGAGCTGTATTAAATGCCGCCAGGCTGTGCGGCTCCCCGTTTTTCTGACAGCTCACGTAATCATGATCATGATAATCATTACCTAAGGCTCGTTTATTCTCTTCAATCAGCTTTTTTCGCAATCTCAATTCTTTTATAATGATTTTAGGCACTTTAAAGGTTCGATAACTATTTTTTGTTTTAGGCGGCTTTTCAACTACTTTTTGTCCTATAACTTTGCCGGTATTATCAAAAGAATATTCTGTGCCAACCTGCCTTACAATTGAAATCAGCTCATTATTAAAGTAAATATCTGAAAATTTAAGACCCAAAATTTCACCTTTACGAAGTCCGCAGAATAACGCCAATAGTGTTTCCAAATACCAATTACTCTCATAAATCACAGTCAATAAACGCTTTAATTGTTGTTTTTGCAATACAGTGGTTTTGGGCACCTCTCTTTTTATAGGTTTTGCAAAAAATACAGGATTTTTATTAATAAGTCCCTCTGCAACTGCGTTCTTAAAAGCCAAGTTCAAAAATTCGCGAGATTTATTAGCCGAAGATTTTGAATGATTTGTGATATGCATAAGAAGATTATCAATATAATCCTCATTACAATATGAGAGAGGTATATCATCGATTTTTGGAAGTATAAAACTCGAATAGACATATTCATAAACCATGCGAGTTGTTGAATCAATACTTGGGACATAGACATCATAAAACCAATATTTTAAGTATTTAGGCAATGTAATTCCTATGTGGTTGTCTTTTGCCATTCCTATTTTATTATTCTCAAATGCGGTTAACATCCTGTTGTAACTTGACCTTGCTTCTGCAGCAGTTTTAAATCCACCCTTCTTGCTGTATTTAACGATGCCATCAGAGTTCAAGGTCTTTGTTCGGTGATACCAAGACCCTTTATAGAAGAATGCCGCGCTTTTTGTTTTAGACATATGTTTTCCTCCTTGAAATAGTTTAATAAATTAATTCCCTCTATATATCGTCAAAAATTAGCGATTTTTTGCATATGTTTTTAAAATTTTAAAAAAATAACGGCAGGTATATAACCTGCCGTCGTTTGGTGTTTTATAACGTTGGATTAAATGGTGTGGCTGTAGCAATGCTTTTTTCGCCCCAGATATCTTTCTCTTCGTTTTTAAAAACTTCAAAAACACTTAATATAAATGCTTCGTCATCATTTCTCGGGGGGTGTTGTATAATCATCTCACTAATCGCATCAGTTGTAATTCCAAATGCTGACATATTCTTTTCTGATATTGAATAACGGTGGTCATTACCAATCGAATGGTCAATTATATCCCACAAAATTCTATAGACCGTTTCAGAGGATAAAACATTTTTAATATAGCATATAAAAGCGTCTAAATTTTCTGAATTTTTGAAATAATGGTACAAGACCCAAATATTATTCTTTTGATAATTATCATCAGCATATAAATTGATTTTATCTTCAGCAATCTTTTGACAAATATTATTATATTTTGTTTTTAGTTTTTCCAAACACGATTTTTTGTCTTCTTGTTTAGTGTGAATATCACTTTCAAGCCAATAACGAATGCTATCTATTGTATATAATTTGATATAATCCTTTTCGATTATTTGTAGAAAATCGTTGAATTCATCTTCAGTACACCTGAGTAACAATTCCGAAACAATGTATGAGGCTCTATTTCTAGGTGTTAATCCCATTCCAAAATATGAGTTAATATCACTAATTAAATGTATGGATGAATAAAGACTTATTGCTACAAAAAATACATGATTATCCAGTATGTCATCTATGTGGTTTTGAAAATGTTCAATCCATTCTTTTTGTATATCGGGAGTTATCGAAATCATTATATTTTTAGTCATCATTATTGCGGATTGTAAATCGCATGTAGAATTTAATTTGGACACAAAGTCTTTTGTGATTTTTTGCATTTTAAGAGAATTATTAGATGCATAACTGAAATACAAATCAAAATACTTTCCGCTGCAAGCACGAGATTTTTTGGCAATCTCATTCGCATCGGAATCTATAGATGTATAGGCTTCTAAAACTGCATTTCCGTCACTATAACGTTTAACATACGGAAATATTCTTGATAAAAGCTCTTTTTCGGAATTTTTTTGTTCAAAAACATTATTATAATATGATTTTATCTCTTGGTTAAATGCTTCCTTATTGTAGGTACTCAAAAAGTATTTTTCCGGACTTTTATCATGCGAAACGAAAAATTTTGAATTTCGATAAATTGAATCATATAATTCAGGAGTATAGAAATGAACCAATTCCAAAGCAAGCAAATCACGCTTATCCAAAATCGAATCATCGCAAAAGACAAGAGAAAACACCGAATTAATCATTCTTTTAAATGAGCGAATATCTTTAGACTTCTCAAAAATATATTTAGCAATGGGTGCAAATTCTGAAATTTGTTTTTTGGGAACACAATATGCGGAAAGTAAATTCTCAATACAAACATAATATACTTCTTCTAAAGTTTCTTCACTTATAGATGGAATTTGTATCTCTTGCTGAATTATTTTTTCAGTAAAACGAGGATCGAATTCATCTGTTTTCTGCAAAATGTTATTTATTCTTTCTCTCTCAAAAGAAAGAACATATATAATTCCCGGCAAATCGAAAACAACGCCTATAAGTTTAAATAAAAAAATTACGTTTTCACTGTTTGCTCTGTCTAGGTTGTCAATAAAAAAGACCACTTTTTTATTTAGAGTATGAAGATATGTACCAAGTTGATTTTTTAAATTAGAAACTTTCTCAGCATGAGTTTTTGCGTTATAAAATATGTTATATATCAGACCTCCAACCGGATGGGTATCAGTAACGATTTTCCCAATTTCTTTCGCCAAAACATTATTTTTAATTGGACTATACTTTATTCCTGCCTGTTTAACAATTGTTTCGAGCATCCCCATTAATAATGCCTCTTGAGTGCCATAAAGCCAAGGGTCAAAATCATCAATAATTATGTATTCATTCTCTTTATCTTCAGCGTCGTTCAAATATTGTTTTGTTATATTTAAAATTGTTGTTTTTCCAGTGCCCCATTTCCCTTCCAAGCTGATCACATAGCTATTCTCTGGTTGACAGTGTGTTATAGAACTATATAACTTTTTTACTACACTATTCCTATCAAACAAATCATATCCAACATCTTTTTCGGATAGCAAAATCGGTTTTTCAGATATACGCTCAAAGTTATTTTCAAAAAGTTGATCTAAGTCAATAAGATTACTTTTTTCATCTATGATATGTTTGTATTTTTTGCAACGATACCCAAAACGAATGCCAAAAATTGTAATGGCCACCAATATTGCCACTATAGCGATATTCACATAGACATTCATTGTTAAGATTATTAAGTGATATATGCTGTAAAGTAATGATGTAATTATTGTAACAATTAATCCCGCATCTAAGATGTTTTCAGATGCCACTCTAAATAAATCAAAATAATGATTGCTTTTTATCACAGTTAAAGCGAACATTGCTCCCATTATACTAATTAGAAAAAACAGTTTTTGAGGTATTATAGAAATTATATGCGAAGGAACATCGTAATAATCAAGAAAAAAAAGTGCACAAGACAATAATATAGAAAGCTGAATTAGCTTAAATTTATTGTAACTTTTATCAAAGTTGTTCAAACATTTTAATATTATGTTTTCTTTTTTTCTTTTTTCTTTCGATATTGTTTTCAATGTATTACCTCCTAATTACAAGCTTATTCATTACATCTATTGATGTAAATATACTATGCAATCTATGCATTACGCTAATTTGTGTAATTAATATAGTTTTCAGATAAGTTTTTCTTGTTACAATGTTCCTAAAACAGCAGCTTTAACCGGGTCCTGTGTTAGTCTATATTCTTCACAAGCAATCGCCAAATCATTTTCATCTATACGGGGAAGTGGAATAAAAGTTTTATCAATGAAGTCAACAAAAGGATGAATTGTCACCGGATCTAATAGGTATTCTTTAAACTCTTCGGGACAAGGCTGACCTTTTGACCACAGTTGTTTAGTGCTCTTTAGTGTTAAACTTTTCTCAGATAATTCCATAATTTCTACATATGGATTTGTAAAATACTTTAGATATGTTGAATCGTCAGTAATATAGACATCTTCACTTTTAATAGGCGTGAAATCATATGTATCAGTACAAGCAATAAGAATAGTATGTTCCTGATTAAAAGGCACTTCTGGTAGTTCTATTGATGATTGCTCTCTAATTTTTTCCCAGTCATATTTTACAGAATCTGCTCGGCGGTGTAACTGTTCAATAGCTTCTTTTATATTCTTCTTTCTTTTCTCTAAGTCGCATAAATCGTATGATGTCATAACAGCCTTTAATTCTGTTAGAATTAAATATTCGCCTAACACTGCAATAACATCAAACTCAATATTTTTTCCATCAAATGCAGTAAACTCTATCTTATTGTCATTCACCGCGAAGTTTGGTATAGCTTTACGTTTAAAATCTAATAAACCAGTTGAATAGCCTTTTTTAAGCGTTTGAATAAAATCATGCTCAAAAGCATGTCCTACTTCAGATACGTCTTTATTATAACGCAAAAATTGGCGTTCAATAACCCTATCAAGGTTAACTTGATCTATTAATGCTGGGCTAAAAATAATTTGTGTTTTACTGATTTTTAATAGAGGTTGCGCAAATACATCGTCATCTTTATTATTCTTTTCTTGAAATATAAATCGTTGAATCAATTTTGTTGAATAACCTATGTCAAATTGATGTATTCTGGATAGTTCTTCCGCCAAATAAGAAATGTCCACCAAACACAATTGCTTCATAAGAGAAACTTGTTCAGTTTTGTTAATCATTTGTGACGAGGCACAAAACACAATTTCCGCAAGAGTGTTTAAATAATTATATGTTATTATTAAGTCGCGAATCTTGGCGCCTCGAACCTCTTGCTCAAAATAATATTCTTTAGTTAATAATTCACAAACATGCTCTTTGACCTTAGAAACACCTTCGGCCACAATAAATTCATCTATTTCCGGATGAAAATCAACCAAACTCAATAGTAAATTCTCTTTTGTTTGATTGTTAATCAATTTATCTGCCAATAATGGGATTGTTTTATGCGCAGAGTCAAGGCATTCTTTGTTTCTAAAATCTGAAATCGAATACCTTCGAACTTGATATTCTCTTCTAAATATACCCAGACTTCTTGCTCGATATTTCTCGTCGTTTTCCAATGAAAAAACATACACATTAAAATCGTTAGCATCTTTACTAAAACCGCTAAAAGAATAATATCCTTTTCGAATTCCTTCTTCTAATCGGCACAACAAATATCTTTGCGCAGCAATGTGAAAATAAATTTCAAAGGCTGCATTTTCATAAGGATGAATAAGTTCGATGTTCATATCAGACACAGTTAACGTATCCCTAAAGTTTTTGCCGAATTTATAATATAAATATCGTAAAATTTCATCAAAACTTTCAAGCATTGATTCAAAATTGTCTGAAATGGACACTCTTATGTCATCACAGTGTTCTACTTGCTTATCTGCAACAGATAATTCCATTCCAGTTACTACGTCATTACCAAGATATTTCATATAATTTTGCTTAACTAAGCGTATTTGATCTTGATAAAAAAGTATAATGCTGATTAGTTGCTCGATAAAAGGATTTTGATTCATTTCATTGGATTCCATATGCAAGGTGTTAGAAGCATTCATCTTGTAAAGGCATTCCGTATAAATTGCAAGATCTAAAATATCATTAATGATTCTATCGTCAACATAAAACCCTTCTTGAAAAACATCTTCAGTATTTATTTTTCGATTGTTGATACCCTTACACAAGTCGAGCAATTCTAGCAAAACTCGTCTTGTGTTTATATAGTCATCTTCAGTATATTTTACACCAAGTGGATTTCGTATGAAATAAGAGTTGAATAGTATATGTTTTAAATTATGGTCATAAAATTCTCCTGATTTAATAACTCCGTTATAATGAAGAATCAAGTGAAATATCTTTTTTTACATGTATCAATATCGTTAATTTCGTATGCCTCTTTTAATTCCTTTATTATTTTACTTTCCATACTAATGTTCCTTTTCTAAGAAATGCTAAAAGGATTGAAATGTTCTTACTTCATAAAACTTTAAATCCAATTTACACTTACTATATATGGTGATTATTAAAAATTGCTTTTCTAAAAGCATTGTATAAACTTTTCTTATTCAATTCAAATTGAATTTTCATACTTAAAATGTTATAAAACACAATTACACGAATTTAGGTCACAAATTTATTTAGTTTTTCTAGTGTTATGATGTGTTATTTAGTGTTATATAGTCCCGAAAAACCGCA
>CADBOD010000008.1 GCA_902796165.1 Oscillospiraceae bacterium
CAAAACATACGGCAGTTCCATTATAACACTTTCTATCTCAAAAGGCCCTATACGATAGCCGGATGATTTTATAACATCATCAACGCGCCCTACATACCAATAAAATCCGTCCTCATCGCGCCAAGCGGTATCGCCGGTGTGATAATAACCGTCATGCCAAACCTCAGCCGTGTTTTCAGGGTCGTTATAATAGCCCTTAAAAAGTCCGCACGGAACCAACTCTGATGTTTTTACTACTATCTCACCCGTTTCACCTACCGGCACACTGTTACCGTCAGCATCAAGTAAATCAACATCATATAGCGGTGTAGGTTTACCCATTGAGCCGAGCTTATGAGTATTGCCCATAAGGTTTGCTATAACCAAAGTCAGCTCGGTTTGACCGAAGCCTTCCATAATTTTAAGTCCGGTTGCTTTTTTAAACTGCCTATACACCTCAGGATTAAGTGCTTCACCGGCAGTAGTCATATGCTTAATGGAAGACAAATCATATTTTGAGATATCTTCTTTTATCATCATACGAAGCATTGTGGGAGGCGCACAAAATGTTGTTATATTATGTTCTTTGAACATTGGCAGAATATCAGCGGCAGAAAAACGGTCAAAATCGTAGGTAAATACTGCACCCTCACAAAGCCACTGACCGTATAGCTTTCCCCAAAGGGCTTTGCCCCAACCGGTTTCTGATATTGTGAAATGCAGACCATCAGTATCAACACCGTGCCAATACTTAGCGGTTATATAGTGCCCCAACGCATATTTATAACTGTGAACTGCGATTTTCGGATAACCTGTTGTACCCGAAGTGAAAAACATAATCATCGGGTCACTGCCGCAGGCAGTATCTTCACTCCTGTAAAAGTGAGCACTGTAAAGACCGAATTCCTCATCGAAATTATGCCAACCATCCCGTGAGCCGCCAACCATTATTTTAAGATTTACCGAGGGGCAGTGTTTTATTGCGGCGTCTGCATGGGCGGCAACATCGCCATCCGCCGTGCAAACGATAGCTGAAACGCCTGCCGAATTAAATCTATAATCAAAATCGTGTTCCTGTAAAAGATTAGTTGCAGGGATTGCAATAGCACCGAGCTTATGTAGCGCCAAAATACTGAACCAGAACTGATAATGGCGTTTAAGAACCAGCATTACCCTATCGCCCTTTTTAATACCGAGGGATTTAAAATAGTTTGCAGTTTGTGCGGAATAACGCTTCATATCCCTGAATGTAAATCTGCGCTCAACCTTATTTTTATCAATATGAAGCATAGCGAGTTTTTCGGGTTTTTTACGACCGAGTTCATCGACAATATCAAAAGCAAAATTGAACTTTTCCTCGTCATTGAAAGATATTGATTGAAGTCTGCCGGCATCATCCTCAACGGTATTTATAAACTTTGAAGATACATAGTCGCCCTTTACGGATTTGTGGGGGAAAATGTACGGCTCAGCGGCTTCAACACTGTTTGTATCCTCCCCCGGCATTACAACCGCCGCAAAAAGACAATCTCTGCCGTCAACCGCAATCATTCCGTGCGGAGTAGAGCTATTATAGTAAATACTGTCTCCCTCGTTAAGCATTTCAATATGGTCGCCTATCTGAACTTTCAGCTTACCGCTTAAAACCAAATCAAATTCCTGACCGGAATGCTTTGTTAAATGAATCGGCTTATCCTGCAAGGACGCATCATAAGAATACCTGACCCAATAAGGTTCTGCGATTTTCTTATCAAAAAACGGAGCCAAATTCTGAATTTCAATGCCGTTTTCCTTTGCGGTTTGCTGACCCATTCCCTTCCTTGTAACTGTATATGATGAAAGATGCGCACTCTCGCCTTCCAGCAAATCCGTAATACCTATACCAAACACCTGAGAACATTTATGTATGAAAGTAAAAGGAAAATCGAGCTTTCCGGCTTCATAATCACTGTATTCCGAAACGCTTACTTCGGTTTTTTCAGCCATATCTGCAATAGAAATGCCGGTAATCTCGCGCATCTCCTTAATTCGGAAGGCTATTTCCTTTAATTTATCTTCACTTCTTACAGCCATAATAATTCTCCTTTACAAAAAAATAACACCCGTCTCAAATTTCTTTGAGACGGGTGAAAAATCATCCGCGGTACCACTCAAATTGCGACTTACGCCGCCACCTCTCAGAGTCCAATAACTCCTATGCCTTTACGCAGCAATCACGAGTAACGCCTACTAAACAAAGTTTTTCGGGCCACCGGCTCGGAAGTGATAGGTAAAACAGAAACAAGCTATCGGCTCACACCAACCGCCGACTCTCTTGAAGCCCATAATCTAAACCGTCTTCGTCACAGCCTTTTAAAATTTGAAAGAATTATAACACCGTGCATCCGATTTGTCAATACATTTTTTAAAAATTTTTCTTTAAGTTATCATCAACCATTTGCGCGGTTATGGTGATGCTTTTAACGTCCTTATTTGATGGGGTTTCAAACATTAAATCCTTTAATACACCCTCAATTATAGAGCGAAGTCCGCGAGCGCCGGTTTTGCGCTCAATGGTAAGCTCTGCAATTCTATTAAGAGCCGCATCTTCGAATTTAAGTTCAACATCATCAAGCCTGAAAAGCTCTGTATATTGCTTAACGATAGAGTTTTTCGGTTCCGTCATAATGCGGACAAGCGTTGCCTTATCCATAGGACTGAGCGCGGTTATAACCGGAAGTCTGCCAACAAGCTCAGGGATAAGACCGAACTTAACGAGGTCCTGATGCGTAGCGGTGGCGCTAAGGGTTTGTGCCTCAACGCTTTTAGGCGACTTAACATCGGCGCCAAAGCCTAAGCTGCTGCCGCCCATTCTGCGCTCAATGACCTTCTCTATCCCGTCAAACGCACCTGCGCAAATAAACAGAATGTTGGTAGTATCAATCTGTATAAACTCCTGCTGAGGATGTTTTCTGCCGCCTTGTGGCGGAACATTTGAAACAGTACCCTCAAGGATTTTAAGAAGTGCTTGCTGAACCCCTTCTCCGCTTACATCCCTTGTAATAGAAGCGTTTTCAGACTTTCGTGCGATTTTATCAATCTCATCAACATAAATAATGCCGTGTTCAGCCTTTTCTATATCGTAATCCGCCGCCTGAATGAGCCTTAAAAGTATGTTTTCAACATCTTCTCCGACATATCCCGCCTCAGTAAGCGTTGTAGCATCGGTAATGGCGATAGGAACATCAATTATTCTTGCAAGGGTTTGAGCAAGCAGGGTTTTACCAACACCGGTAGGGCCCAACATCAAAACATTACTTTTGGCAAGCTCCACTTCGCTTTCATTCCCTGCATAAACGCGCTTATAGTGGTTATAAACGGCAACTGCAAGAGTTTTTTTCGCCTCATCCTGACCGATAACATACTCATCAAGCTGTTCTTTTATCTGAGCCGGAGTCGGCAACTGCTTTTTCGGTTCTTCATCGGATGCTTTTTTTGATTTTACATACGCCTTTTCATCCTCAAAAAGCAAAGAACTGCAATAACTTATACAGTTATCACATATATAAACTCCCGGGCCTTCCACAAGCCTTGTTACCTCATCCTGCGTTTTACCGCAAAATGAGCAACGGATATCACTATGATTATCTTTAGGCATAATTTACCTCTTGTCTATTACCTTATCAATAAGACCGTATTCTGCGGCTTCGGCAGCGGTCATAAAATTATCACGCTCGGTATCGCGCTCGATAACTTCAAGCGGCTTACCGGTTTCATCAGCTAAAATCTTATTTATTGTGCTGCGTATATGCTTTATGTGATTTGCGTGAATTAAAATATCGGTTGCCTGACCTTCCGCAGAACCCAAAGGCTGATGAATCATAATTTCACTGTTAGGAAGAGCGTAACGCTTACCCTTAGCACCAGCCGCCAACAAAAATGCACCCATGCTTGCCGCCATGCCCATACAAATAGTGCTGACATCGCATTTGATATACTGCATAGTATCATAAATTGCCATACCGGCAGATACAGAGCCGCCGGGACTGTTTATATAGAAATTTATATCTTTATCGGGGTCCTGACCTTCAAGATAAAGCATCTGAGCTATTACAACGCTTGCAGAGGCATTATCCACCTGGTCGTTAAGCATAATTATTCTGTCATTAAGCAAACGGGAAAAGATATCGTATGAACGCTCACCACGGCTCGTTTGCTCAATTACATAAGGTACTAAACTCATATCCATAATTATTTCCTCCAATCAAAAACTATTATGAACAAAGGTG
>CADBOD010000009.1 GCA_902796165.1 Oscillospiraceae bacterium
TTGAGCCGGAGAATTACAAAGCATTGTCAGATGCGATAACAAAAGCAAAAAACAATAGTTTTAAATTTTCAAACGGCAGAGATTATGTTTTAAATAATGCGGACAAGCATATTTGTTTGAAAAAATATGCAACAACCATTCAAAGTTTACTAAATAGGTAGTGAATATGCGCAGATTATCTTATATAATTAAAAGATTGTTGTCAAAAAAGCCGTGTGCAATTTTAAACTCAAAAATTGATAAACGAGCTTCCGTAGGTAACGGATCACAAATTGTGGAAAGTACAATAGGTAAGTATTCATACGCTTACAACTGTAGCATAATTCACGCTAAAATAGGCGCTTTTTGCTCAATTGCCGGTGGTACTGTAATCGGTGGAGGATCACATCCTATAAATTGGGTATCTTCATCCCCCGTTTTTTATTCAGGCAGAAATGTACTTAAAAAGAATTTCTCAGATAATGAATATAAAGAGTTTACAGAAACAATAATCGGAAACGATGTTTGGATAGGCTCAAAATGTCTTATAAAAGGCGGAGTAACCATTGGAGACGGCGCGGTTATCGGTATGGGCAGTGTTGTAACTCACGATGTGCCGCCTTATGAAATATGGGCAGGAAATCCCGCAAAATTCATACGAAAACGGTTTGACAATGAAACCGCAGAAAAACTTTTAAATTCCAAATGGTGGGATTTGAGTGATGATGAACTATCAAATATCGGAAAAAATTTCAATGATATTGACGAGTGCTTAAAGAAAATAAAAAAATAGCAATTCAAGGAGCTGAATATGAAGAAAATATTTATACTGGCAATATATCCGGCTCCATACAGAATGGAACTTTTTGAACAAATATTGCATAACTTTGATGCCGATATATTTTTCGAATCATCAGGCGGAGATTTTCGGGAAAACGAATGGTTTTCTAAAGGTAACTACTATTTGCTGGATACGAAGGAAGGATCATCAGCATTTAAAAGCGCTGTAAAAAATATATACAGTTATGATTTTGCGGCGTTTTATGATTTTACAACAAAACAGGCTATAAAACTAATCACAAAGTGTATTATAAAGCATATTCCTTATGTAATTAACTGCGACGGAGTTATGATGTCGCCGCACGGAAATCCTGTTTTTGATACTATTAAAAGGTTTTTAGTATCCAATGCGAGCGCCTGCCTTGCAAGCGGTGAAAACGCAAAGAATTATTTTTTAAGATACGGTGCCAAAGAAAGCCGCATACATAAGCATACTTTCTCAACCTTGCATAACGGTGATGTATTAAGTGCACCGGTTAAACCGGAAGAGAAAAGCGAGTTGCGAAAAAAGCTCGGTCTTCCCGAAGATAAGTTCATATCTATTGCCGTTGGCAGATTTATACAGCTTAAAAGATATGATTATCTTATAAAAGAGTGGCGAAATATGCCGGAAAACAATATTCTGTTACTTATAGGCTCCGGCAGTGAAGAAGAGAAATACCGCGAGATTATTAAATCTTATAATATTGATAATGTTATCATCGAAAAGTTTCATCCAAAGGAAGAGCTTTTTGAGTTTTATAAAGCGGCGGATGTTTTTGTCCACCCGACAAGCTATGATGTTTGGGGACTTGTGCTTAACGAGGCGTTTGCCTGCGGACTGCCTGCAGTCGTGTCCGACCATTGCGTTGGCGGACTTGAGCTGATAATTGACAGCAAAAACGGCTATTTAGTGCCTATGGGTGACGATAAGCTGATGTGCGAAAGGGTTTCAGAATTAGAAAAAAACAAAGTACTTTTTGGCGATATGTCAAAAAACGCACTTAAAACCATTAAGAATTACACCATAGAAAATATGGCAAAAACTCATATCAGCGTTTTTGAGGAGTTGACGGGTAGTGACAATAATTAACGCCGATGATTTCGGGCTTTCAAAGAGTGTGAACAAAGCTATAACCGACGCGTTTGAAGGTGGTCTTATAAGTAATACCACAATGCTTGCAAACGGAGGTTATTTTGATGAGGCGGTTAAACTTGCCGGTGAACACAACTTTTCTCATAAAGTAGGAATACATTTTAATTTAACCGAAGGCATACCGCTGACTGATGATATGAAAAACTGTGCTGCCTTTTGCGAAGACGGTAAATTTCACAAAAGAATAAACCGGCTAAAACCGCTTAACAAATCTGAAAAGGCGGCGGTTTATAAAGAGCTTTCTGCCCAAGCGCAAAAAATCAAAAACGCCGGATTTGATATTGACCACGCCGACTCACACCACCACATACACACAGCCGTTTTTATAGCTCCGATAGTATTCAGAATATGCCGTGAAAACGGTATAAATAAAATCAGACTTCACAGAAATATAGGGATAATACCGTCTTATAAAAAGTTGATTAAAAACCTTTACAATAAAAGCCTCAATAAAAAAGGTTTTTTAACCGTGGAGCATTTCGGAAGCCTTAAAGATATAGGTGATATTCTACCTGACAACCTTGAAATAATGGTTCATCCCGATTACGATAAAAACGGTGCTATTATAGACCGCAGAGGTATGGAGGATGACTTCCCTACCGGTGTACCGCTTTACAGTGTTTCCGATAAATATGGCACCGAGCTTACAAGTTACGGAGATTTATAATGCACATAATCTATGGCTTTTCAAACTGCACTGATAAAAAGTATAATGAGCTTATGAGCGGAACCGGACTTTCTATCTTGCGACCTGACCAAAAGTACCACGGACTTCTTATTAAAGGGCTTAAAGAAAACGGTGCGGACATTAAATGTTTTTCAGGGCTCCCCATAAACAGATCGCTTACAAAAAAACTGATTATCAGCGAAAAAGATGAAAATGAAAATGGTGTGAGCTTTCACTATTATAAAACGGTAAACCTGCCTGTTTTTCGTCAGCTTTCTATTTTTTGCGGCGCTTTTTTCGGAGTTCTAAAAGAAAAAAAGCAGGAAAATACTTATATCATTTGCGATTGCCTTAATATTGCGAATGCTTACGGTATGATGCTCGCCGCAAAAATTAAAAAAATTCCTGTTGTAACAATAGTAACCGATATACCGGATATGATGTACGGCGAGGGAATTACCAGAAAAATCGCAAACCGCTTTTTTAATTTGGTTAATGGATTTGTGCTTTTGACCAATGCAATGAACAGCAAGGTCAACCATGATGCAAAACCGAATATTGTGCTTGAAGGACATGTTGACAGCAATCTGAAACTTGATAGTGATGAAAAAAAGGCAGTCAGCACAGAAGTAAAGCAAATAATATATGCCGGCAGTGTACAGAAGATATACGGCATCAAAAATCTGGTAGATGGTTTTTTGCTTGCAAATCTTCAAAACTGTAAGCTTATAATTTACGGTGACGGCGATTATGCCGAAGATTTAAGCGAAATATCAAAAAAATATGACAATATTGAGTATCTGGGCGTCAGAGAAAACGATGAAGTGGTAAAAGCCGAACTGTCGGCTGATCTTCTTGTAAACCCTCGACCCATCGCACCGGAGTACACAA
>CADBOD010000010.1 GCA_902796165.1 Oscillospiraceae bacterium
CCCGAATGGTTAAGCGAGCTTGATGATATGGAAATCATTTTTTCTCACTTTATTAACTTTATGAGGCAGTTCGGTGATACCGCTAAGGCAAAAAGTAATCTGTATTTTAATAAAGCGCATACGGGAAATTTCGTTTGGAAAAAGGAATTGCTTATAGATTCAACATTTCCGCAGGTGCTTGACCGTATGGTAGAAGAATTTCCGGACCAGTATGCCTTTAAATATACAACACTCGATTATACGAGAACATATAGCGAGTTTCGCGATGATGTAGATACTTTTGCAAGGTCCTTAGTGGCTCTCGGCGTTAAGAAGGGAACACATGTTGCTGTTTGGGCAAGCAATATTCCTCAGTGGTATATCGCTTTTTGGGCTGCCACTAAAATCGGCGCAGTGCTTGTTACTGTGAACACGGCTTATAAAATCCACGAGGCGGAGTATCTTTTAAAGCAATCGGATACCCATACGCTTATAATGATTGAAAGCTACAGAGATTCCAATTATTCGGAGATTGTTGCAGAGCTTTGCCCAGAGCTTGCCGATAAAAAATCAAGCGCGCCTCTTTTTTCAAAGCGTTTGCCTTTTTTAAGAAATGTAATAACGGTAGGCTTTGAGCAAAAGGGTTGTCTTAAATGGGAGGATGCAATAAGTCTTTCCGATACTGTTCCGGCAGATGTCGTTTATAAAATGGCGGCAGAGGTCGATAAACACGATGTGTGCAATATGCAGTACACTTCGGGAACCACCGGCTTTCCTAAGGGCGTAATGCTTACCCACTACAATGTTGTAAACAACGGCAAGTGCATAGGGGATAGAATGGATTTATCCACGGCTGACCGTATGATGATACAAGTGCCTATGTTCCACTGCTTTGGTATGGTGCTTGCTATGACCGCTTCTATGACCCACGGCGCAACACTTTGCCCACTGCCGTACTTCTCACCCAAGCCGGCGCTCGCGTGCATAAACAACGAGCACATAACGGCTTTCCACGGCGTGCCTACAATGTTTATAGCCCTTCTTGAACATCCCGATTTTAAGAAAACCGATTTTTCTTATATGAGAACGGGTATTATGGCGGGAAGTCCTTGTCCGATTTCTGTTATGCGTGATGTTGTTGATAAGATGAATATGAGGGAAATCACAATCGTTTACGGGCAAACTGAGGCATCCCCGGGATGCACTATGAGCTCAACCGACGATTCACTTGAAGTGCGTGTCGGTACAGTAGGCGGACCGCTTCCGGAAATTGAGTGCAAAATAGTTGACCCCGAAACGGGCGAAGAGTGCCCTGACGAGGTTACGGGCGAATTTGTGGCAAGAGGGTATAACATAATGAAGGGTTATTATAAAATGCCCAAGGCTACCGCATCGGCTATCGATAAGGACGGTTGGCTTCACACAGGCGACCTTGCTTGCAGAACACCTGAGGGGAATTTCAGAATTACCGGAAGACTTAAAGATATGATTATCCGCGGTGGCGAAAACATTTATCCTAAAGAAATTGAGGAGTTTATCTATACTCACGAAAAGGTAAAGGATGTTCAGGTTATAGGCGTGCCCGATGAGCAATACGGCGAAGAAATTTTTGCCGCCGTTATTTTGAAAGACGGCGAAAGTATGACCGAGGAAGAATTAAAGCAGTTCGTTATGAGCCATATGGCTAAGCATAAGGTTCCGCGATATGTAGATTTTGTAAAGGAATTTCCGATGAATGTTGCGGGGAAAATTCTTAAATACAAAATGCGTGAAGATGCTATAAAGAAACTGCATCTCGAAAAGGCTGACAGTACGGTGACGGCATAATGGTAAACGGTAAATTCTTTGTTATAGATGCGCACTGCCATGTTTATCCCGAAGCTATTGCCCAAAAGGCCGCTATGGCCACCGGTAAGTTTTACGGTGAACAACCCTTTGGCAAAGGCACAATCGCCGATTTGACCGAAAACGGCAAGAAAGCCGGTATTGATAAGTTTATTGTGCAATCGGTTGCAACTACGAAAGCGCAGGTCAGAAAAATCAACGAGTTTATAGCCGGCGAAGCGGCACAGCACAAGGATACTCTTATAGGTCTTGGCACTATGCACCCTGAGTCAGACGATATTGAGGCGGATTTCGAGCATTTAAAATCTTTGGGACTAAAAGGAGTAAAGCTGCATCCCGATATTCAAGGGTTTAAGATTGACGATTACAGATGCCTTAAAATTTATGAGCTTTGCGAGCGTGACGGTCTGCCTGTTTTAATGCATACCGGCGATTATCGCTACGATTTTTCCAATCCCAACCGCTTAATACCCATTTTAAAGATTTATACAGGATTGACGATTATCGGCGCGCATTTTGGCGGCTGGTCTATTTGGGAGGATGCTTCAAAAGAGCTTTATGATATTCCCAATCTGGTTGTTGATTGTTCGTCAAGTCTTTCGTACATTGAACCTCGCGTATCGGCGGAAATTATTAAAAGATACGGTGTTGACCGCGTGCTTTTCGGCACGGATTATCCGTTGCATTCACCTGTGAATGAGATGAATATTCTTTTATCCCTCGGATTTTCTGATGAGAGTTACAGAAAAATATTCTCGGAGAATGCAGTTCGCGTATATAAGCTCGACTGATGTGAAAAATCAAGTCATTTCTGTCGAAAATAAAAATATTTTTCAGGTTTATACTTTTACACCTTCGGTAATAATTTTAATGTGATTATTACCGGAGGTGCTTTTATGTATATAAACAAGGTTTCAATTTGCGGCGTGGATACCTCAAAGCTCGAGGTGTTAAAGGACGCACAAATAAAGGAATTATTGCACAAAGTAAGAAATGGGGATAAGTCTGCCAGAGATAAGCTGATTAACGGCAATTTGCGGCTTGTGCTCAGCGTTGTAAAGCGCTTTACAGGCAGGGGAGAAAGCCCTGACGACCTGTTTCAAATAGGTTGTATCGGACTTATAAAATCAATCGATAATTTCGATGTTAACCAAAATGTGCGTTTCTCGACCTACGCTGTTCCGATGATAATAGGGGAGATTCGCCGTCACCTTAGAGATAACAGTCCGGTTCGTGTGAGCCGTTCAATTAAGGATACTGCATACCGTGCTATGCAGATTAAAGAACAGCTTTTGGAGAAACTCAAAAGGGAGCCGACGGTCAGTGAAATTGCCGATAAGCTCGGTCTGCCGCGCGAGGAGGTTGTGATAGCTCTCGAAAGTATTGTAGAGCCGGTATCGCTGTATGATTCCGTATATTCGGATAGCGGCGACACTGTTTATGTTCTTGACCAGATAGGCGATAACAACGATGATAAAAATTGGCTTGATGAAATATGTCTTAAAGAGGCAATAAAGCATTTAAGCCCTCGGGAAAAGAAAATACTATCGCTTAGATTTATGCAGGGAAAAACGCAAATGGAGGTATCAAACGAAATAGGAATTTCACAAGCGCAGGTTTCACGACTTGAAAAGAATGCTATAAAAAGAATAAAAAGTTAAAAAGAAACGGCGCGGTAATATTTCCGCGCCGAATTTGATATGCTTATACTTATTTAATTGTACCGAGTGAGGTTTCTTTTTGTATTACATCGTGTGCGCCGCCCTCAACTATACTTGTGGCGGAAACAAGCGTCAACTTAGCTTTATCTCTGAACTCATCAAGATTTAAAGCACCACAGTTGCACATTGTGGATTTTATTTTGCTTAGCGACATACCAACATTATCTTTTAGAGAGCCGGCATAAGGCACATAAGAATCAACGCCCTCTTCGAATGATAACTTTTTATCTCCGCCCATATCATAGCGTTGCCAGTTGCGAGCGCGGTTTGAGCCTTCGCCCCAATATTCCTTGTAGTAGTTACCGCTTATAGCAACACGGTTTGTAGGGCTTTCGTCAAACCTTGCAAAATATCTGCCGAGCATTAAGAAATCCGCTCCCATAGCAAGAGCCAAAGTCATATGGTGGTCATACACAATTCCGCCGTCGGAGCAAACCGGAACATAAACACCGGTTTCTTTATAGTACTCATCGCGCGCTTTGCAAACATCTATAAGCGCTGTGGCTTGACCGCGACCGATACCCTTTGTTTCTCTTGTGATACAAATTGAGCCGCCGCCAATGCCTACCTTTACAAAATCAGCACCGCAATCGGCTAAAAACCTGAAACCGTCACCGTCAACCACATTACCGGCACCAACCTTAACAGAGTTGCCGTATTTTTCTCTTATCCAACTGATTGTACGCTCCTGCCACTCGGAAAATCCCTCAGAAGAGTCAATGCAAAGAACATCAGCCCCTGCTTTTATCAGCGCCGGCACACGCTCTGAATAATCGCGAGTGTTAATTCCGGCGCCTACTATGTACCTTTTGTGCTCATCAAGAAGTTCATTCGGGTTTTCCTTATGGGCGTCATAGTCTTTCCTGAAAACGAAATATTTAAGATTTCCGTCTTTATCAACAATGGGTAGGGAATTGAGCTTGTGCTCCCATATAATATCGTTTGCCCTTTTAAGTGTTGTGTTTTCATCGGCAATTATGAGCTTTTCAAGCGGGGTCATAAACTCCTTAACCTTTAATTGTTTGTCCATCCGGCTTACTCTGTAATCTCTGCTTGTCACTATACCGAGCAGCTTTCCGTTGGCGGTGGCATCGGATGTGACTGCAACGGTTGAATATCCGTTTTTTTCTTTGAGGCGTAAAACATCTTCCAATGTGTCTTCCGGGGAGAGATTTGAATCGCTTATAACAAAGCCTGCTTTATATGATTTTGCCCTTAATACCATTGCGGCTTCATCTTCTATTGATTGAGAACCATAAATAAACGAAACTCCGCCCTCTCTTGCGAGTGCCACGGCAAGCCTGTCCCCAGATACTGACTGCATTATTGCGGAGGTAAGTGGTATATTCATAGATATTGCCGGCTTTTCACCTTTTTTGAATTTCACAAGAGGTGTTTTAAGAGATACATTTGAGGGTATGCACTCCGAAGAAGAATAACCGGGTACCAAAAGGTACTCATTAAATGTGTGTGATGTTTCTTTAAAATAATAAGCCATATAATCGCCTCCGTAATCTTTTCGGGCGGTGATGACGCCCGCCTACTTAGTATTTTGATTATTATATAACTTTAAGGCTTTTAAGTCAAATAAAACATAAATATTTCTTGACAAAAATGCTCCACAATTATATAATACTATTTGTGACTGTGGGTCTCGGGTGATATTATGATACTTGATTTAAGGCGAATTTTTGCAAACGAAGGTGCAAGCCTTGATGTTGAAGGCTCGCTTGATATGAGCAATGTTGATATTTTAGGCGGTTTCCCACTCAAAAAACCGGTTAAGTATCACGGTTCGGTTTATAATAAATCGAGTGTTGTATTCTTAAATCTGTTTATTGATTTTGAGTTTACAGCGCCCTGTGACCGTTGCGGCAATAATGCTTCTGTATGTCACACCGTTACAATAGATAAATCGCTTGCCACTGCTTTACAGAGACAGGAGAGTGACACGATTATTGTTGTACCGGATATGCGGCTTGAAGTGGACGAGTTGGTATATTCAGAAGTGATATTAAATTTGCCGAGCAAGCATTTGTGCCGTGAGGACTGTAAGGGTCTTTGCCAAAAATGCGGTAAAAATCTCAACGAGGGAAGTTGTGATTGTGATTTATCAGAGCCTGACCCCCGTCTTGAGAAATTAAGAAATTTATTAAATAATGATTGATTATATTTTGAGGAGGCGCTAATATGGCAGTACCGAAGAGAAAAACTTCTAAGGCGAGAAGAGATAAGAGAAGAAGTAATGTTTGGAAGCTTACAGCTCCTGCACTTGTAAGATGCAGCAGTTGTGGTGAGTACAAACGCCCGCACAGGATTTGCCCTGCTTGCGGTAAGTACAATAACCGTGAGGTTGTTAAGACTGCGGAATAAACAAACTTCAAAAGGGGGAGGAGAAATCCTCCTCCTTTTTCCAATTTATATTATAAACGAGGTGAAAAAATGGCAAAACCCGTTGTAGCAATCGTTGGCAGACCTAATGTAGGTAAATCGACACTTTTTAATAAGTTGATTGGAAAACGCCTCTCTATTGTAGATGATACACCAGGAGTAACGCGTGACCGTATTTACGGCGATGCCGAGTGGCGCGGCAGGAAAATTATGCTTGTAGATACAGGCGGTATTGAGCCGAAAACCGATGATATTATCCTATCGGGTATGCGCGATCAGGCTCAGCTTGCTATTGATACCGCCGTAGTTATCGTTATGGTTGTGGATTTGAAATCCGGCATTACCGCTACCGATTCTGAAATTGCATCAATGCTTATTAAAAGCGGTAAACCCGTGGTTTTGTGCGTTAATAAGTGTGACGGTCTCGGAAACACACCGCCGGAGTTTTATGAATTTTATAATTTAGGTCTTGGAGATCCGATTGCCGTTTCATCGGTTCACGGTCACGGAACGGGCGATTTGTTGGATGCCGTGTTTGAAAACATACCTGAGTCATCCTTTGATGAAACCGATGAGGATGTAATAAATGTTGCGGTTATCGGAAAACCGAACGTGGGCAAATCATCCCTTGTAAATAAAATTTGCGGTGAAAAACGCTCTATCGTTTCGGATATTGCAGGTACTACGCGTGATGCGATAGATACATTTGTTGAAAATGATTTCGGAAAATATAATATGATTGATACGGCGGGGCTCAGGAGGCAGAGCCGTATTGAAGATAAAATAGAAAAATACAGTGTGCTTCGGGCAAAAATGGCTATTGAACGCGCCGATGTTTGTGTTATAATGATAGATGGTACAGAGGGCTTTACCGAGCAGGATTCAAAGGTTGCGGGTCTTGCGCTTGAACAGGGTAAGGCTTGCATAATAGCTGTTAATAAATGGGATATAGTCGAAAAGAACGGGCAAACAATGGATTCTTACCGAAAAAGACTTATGAATGATTTTTCTTTTATGTCTTTTGCACCCATAATTTTTATATCGGCAGTAACAGGGCAGAGGATAGATAAACTCTTTGAGCTGATAAATTTTGTAAGGCTTCAAAACACTATGCGTATATCAACCGGTAAATTAAATGATATTTTGTCAGATGCTACCGCGCGCGTTCAACCGCCGAGCGATAAAGGCAAAAGGCTTAAAATATATTATATTACCCAGGCTTCAACCTGCCCGCCGACATTTGTTTGCTTTTGTAACAATGCGGAGCTTTTCCATTTCTCTTATCAGCGCTATATTGAAAATCAAATAAGAACGGTGTTTGGCCTTGAGGGAACACCCGTCAGATTTATAATTCGCGAGAGGGGCGAAAAAAAGTGATTTCAGCAGTAATTGCAGTTATCGTCGCGTATTTAATAGGCAGTATAAATTTTGCGGTAATCTTTACTAAGGCGTTTAAAAACAAGGATATAAGGGAGCATGGCAGCGGCAACGCGGGAACTACAAATGTTATGCGAGTAGGCGGTTTTGTGCCGGGTGCGCTCACATTTGTCTTTGATGCGCTGAAAGGATTTGCCGCTTGTATGCTTGGTAAGGTTATATTTGATTATGCTTTTCAAAATCAAGGAGGCTGGTGGACGGCTTCTATGGCAGGCGCATATATTTGCGGCGTCGCCTGTATGATAGGTCATATATTTCCGGTTTTCTTCAAATTTCGCGGCGGAAAGGGCGTGGCTACGAGTGTCGGCATATTTGCCGTATGTTGTCCTATAGCGATAGTAATCGGCCTTGCTTCTTTCACTGTAATAACGCTCGTAACTCGTTATGTTTCTTTAAGCTCGCTTATTTCAACAATCGTGGTTGTAACACTTGCAACTGTTTTCAGAACCTCTGATACACCTGCGTTAGTGCAAATAATAAGCTGTGCTGTTATGGCTGCTTTGATATATTATAAGCATTTTGATAACATTAAAAGGTTGATTGCCGGCAAGGAAAACAAGGTCGGCAAGAAGGGGTAAATTATGGCTAAGGTAACTGTTCTGGGTACAGGCGGCTGGGGCTTGGCTCTTGCTCTTTCAGCGCATAATGTCGGGCATAGTGTTTATATGTGGTCGGCGTTTAAGGATGAAGTAGATAGCCTGAATGAGTTAAGATGTAATGAAAGACTTTTGCCCGGTGTTAAAATTAACAACGATATTATAATAAGCAACGATATTACTGTTGCTGAAAACTCGGACATAACTATAATAGCCGTGCCTTCGATAGCAGTAAAATCTGTCGCAGGCGAATTGAGCAAGGTGAAAAATCACGGCATAGTCGTAAATGTTGCAAAGGGTTTTGAACCGCAAACTAACAAGCGTCTTTCCGTGATTATTCGTGAAATATTGCCCGATGACTGTGTGGTAGTGCTTTCAGGCCCTTCACATGCGGAAGAGGTTGCACGGAATATACCCACAACGCTTGTTGCGGCATCTGTCAGCCTTGTAGGTGCGGCGCTTGTTCAGGATTTGCTTTCAAGTGAGTATTTAAGAATATATACATCCGATGATGTTGTAGGCGTGGAGCTCGGCGGTGCGCTTAAAAATGTAATAGCCGTTTGTGCCGGCATCTGTGATGGTTTGGGCTTGGGGGATAATACAAAAGCCGCCCTGATTACTCGCGGCCTTTCTGAAATGACCAAACTCGGTGTTTGTATGGGCGCAAATGAGCGTACATTCTCCGGCCTTGCCGGAATTGGAGATTTGGTTGTCACCTGCACTTCAAGGCATAGCCGTAACAACCGATTTGGTAATCTTGTGGGCTCAGGGGTTAAGGTTGATGAGGCTTTAAGAAGAGTAGGTACTGTTGAGGGCTATTATGCTGCGGCAATCGTTCATAAGCTCGCGAATGATTGCCATACCGAATTGCCTTTAATGGAAGAATGTTATTCTATACTTTATGAAAACCGCGATGTATCAGAAGTAGTTAAATCGCTTATGCTAAGACCTAAAAAAAGTGAACAGTAATTTTA
>CADBOD010000011.1 GCA_902796165.1 Oscillospiraceae bacterium
CGGTTTTTTCTATGCCGTCAAAGGTTAAATCGTTACTGCTCCAGCTTTCTGCATCCTCGGATTTGCGTGCTGAACGCGCAAGAGAACGCTGACGAAGCATAAGGGTATTAAAGCCTTCTTCATCAACCGTCATACCGTTCTCTGAGAGTATATCTTTTGTAAGGTCGAACGGGAAACCGTAGGTATCATAGAGCTTAAAGGCATCCTCGCCCGAAAGCTCGCCGCCTTTTTTCATAAGGTCGTTTAAAATACCAAGTCCCTGGTCAATAGTCTTGGAAAATCCCTCTTCTTCACTTAAAATTACCTTTTTGATAATTTCCTGCTTTTCAAAAATTTCAGGGTAGCCGGCTTTGTTCTCGGCTATTACAGAATCGGCAATTTCACAAAGGAACGGGCGCTTTACGCCAAGTAGCCTTCCGTGCCTTGCCGCGCGGCGGAGCAGGCGACGCAGAACATAACCTCTGCCTTCGTTTGAGGGAATTATTCCGTCACTAATCATAAATGTAGCGGCGCGTGCGTGGTCGGTTATAGCTCGGATAGAAATATCGGTTGCGTTATCCTCGCCGTATTTTTTGCCTGATATGCGGCAAACCTCGTTTAAGGTGTTTTTGATGCTATCTACCTCAAACATATTGTCAACCCCCTGCATTACGCAGGCAAGGCGTTCAAGTCCCATACCGGTATCAATGTTCTTGTGTTCAAGCTCGGTATAAGTGCCGTCACCCATATTGTTAAACTGCGAGAAAACATTGTTCCATATTTCCATATAACGATCGCAGTCACATCCCGGGCGGCAGGTATCCTTTCCGCAACCGTATTTTTCGCCGCGGTCAAAGTATATTTCACTGCACGGTCCGCAAGGGCCTGTTCCGTGCTCCCAGAAGTTATCTTCCTTACCGAGGCGCACAATATGATTCTCCGGCACGCCTATTTCATCACGCCAGATAGCATAGGCTTCGTCATCCTCCTCATAAACGGAGGGCCATAATAAGTCGCTCGGGATTTCAAGCACTACTGTTAAGAACTCCCAAGCCCACTTTATCGCTTCATGCTTAAAGTAATCACCAAATGAGAAGTTACCGAGCATTTCAAAATATGTGCCGTGGCGCGCCGTGTGACCAACACGCTCTAAATCGGGTGTGCGGATGCACTTCTGGCAGGTGGTGACACGGGACTTAGGCGGTGTTACTTCGCCGGTAAAATACTTTTTCATAGGCGCCATACCCGAGTTTATAAGCAAAAGCGATTTGTCCCCCTTCGGTACAAGCGGGAAACTCGCAAGGCGCAAATGCCCTTTGGATTCAAAAAAACTTAAATACTTTTCTCTTAGGTCATTAAGTGAGGTCCACTGCATAATTCTACTTCCTTAAATTGTAATATATATACCAAGATATTATATAACAATTATATATCTTTGTCAATTAAAAGGCAAAGAAAAAACCGGCATGGTCGCCGGTTTTAATTCTACTTATCTATTTTCAGTATTGAGGGGTTTTTAAGAAGCAGGTAATAAAGCGCCGTGCCGAGCGTCATCATTACCGCCAGCTCACCGAGCGCCACTTCCGCCGCGGCTACTAAAAATCCTGTGAGCGAAGCGCCGCCGTCAGTAAAGAAAATAGCAATTTCAAGACCTACTATAATTCCGTTTGAAATTACCGGCATAAGCATGGATAAAAACGGAAAACTGCCTATTTTTACATTTTTTAAAAGGTACATCGTAACTGCCGCTATAAGCGTTGCCAAAGTACCCATAACAAGGTCAATCGGGTTAAAAGAGAATATATTTGCTATAAGGCAACCTACGGTAAGCCCCGGTATTGCCGCAGGGGTGAAAAGGCATAACACATTAAGCGCCTCTGAAAAACGGAACTGAATAGGCCCGTATGCGAGATTAAAAAACGCCGCCGCGTAGGTAAACACCGCATAAAGTGCCGCGATAATCGCGCTGAATACTAAAAAGCTTACTTTCTTACTGTTCATCTTTTTTGTTCTCCTTAAACCTCTTATAGTATTCGACCGCTAATTTATCACAGCGTTCGTTTTCTTTGTGCCCGTTATGGCCGCGAACCCATACGAATGTTATATCGTGGATATCATCGAGCCGTAAAAGCTCCTCCCAAAGCTCAATGTTCTGTGCCGGCTTTTTATCAGCCTTTTTCCAGCCGTTTTTCTGCCACGAGCGCGCCCAACCGAGCGTCATACCGTCACAAACATACTTTGAATCGGTAGTAAGCAGTACTTTGCAAGGCTCTTTGAGTGCGGAAAGCGCCATAATCACCGCTGTAAGCTCCATTTTGTTGTTGGTGGTGTTTTCTTCACCACCGGAAAGCTCTTTTTCCCGGCCTGCGTAGCGCAAAATAGCACCCCAGCCGCCGGGACCGGGGTTGCCTGAACACGCGCCGTCAGTAAAAATCTCTACATATTTAAGCATAATCAGTACTTCCTAAATGAGCCTATAACCTTGCCGAGCACCTTAGGCTCTTTGGGGTGTATAGGTGAAAAATCCGGATTTTCCGGCATAAAAATCACTGCA
>CADBOD010000012.1 GCA_902796165.1 Oscillospiraceae bacterium
ATGGGAAGGCGACTTAAAGAACTTACACAGAATAATACAAAGTGCATGGTCAAGGTCAACGGCGTGACCTTGATTGACAGGATGCTTCATCAGATTGATAATTATAACATGTCCAGGATTGTCATAGTAGTCGGATTTGAGGGACAAAGACTAATTGATTATATCGGTACTCTCGATATAGCAACTCCTATTGTATATGTTGATAATCCAATCTATGATAAGACGAACAATATTTATTCATTAGCCCTTGCTAAAGATTGGCTTTTGAAGGAAGATACGATTTTGTTCGAATCGGATATCATATTTGAGGGTGCTGTTTTGGATGCTCTTGTCAACGATCCTCGTGATACTCTTGCGCTTGTTGATAGATATGAGCCTTGGATGGACGGTACTTGTGTAAAAATAAGCGATAAAGACGAGATTACAGATTTTATTCCGGGAAGCAGATTTGATTTTAACGATACAAAAGATTATTATAAAACTGTTAATATCTACAAGTTCAGCAAAAGCTTTTCCAAAACTCATTATGTACCGTTCCTTGAGGCGTACCAGTCTGCATTAGGCGAGAATGAGTACTATGAGCAAGTTCTAAAGGTTATTGCAATGCTTGATGAGCCTATCATAAAGGCAAAGCGTCTGACAGGCCAGAAATGGTATGAAATTGACGATGAACAGGATTTGGATATAGCAGAATCACTATTTGCTGCAGATGATGATGTTCGCGTAGAATTGCTTCAGAGTAGATACGGTGGTTATTGGCGTTATCCGAAAATGATTGATTTTTGTTATCTAGTAAACCCGTATTTCCCTCCGAAAAAGATGAGAGATGAGTTAAGAGCAAGTTTCGACACGCTTTTAACTGAGTATCCCAGCGGTATGAGGGTTAATAGTTTACTTGCTGCAAAAAACTTTGGCGTTCATCAGGAAAACATAATTGTAGGAAATGGCGCGGCAGAACTTATCAAAAGCCTTATGGGAGTTTTGGAAGGTAAGGTCGGATTTGTCAGACCAACATTTGAAGAATATCCAAACAGGTATGATGTACAAAAATCAGTTTGCTTTACACCTTCTAATTCGGATTTTTCATATACTGCTGACGACCTTATATCTTACTTTGGCAGAAACAAAGTTGATAATCTCATTATTGTAAATCCTGATAATCCAACAGGAAATTATATAAAAAAGAAAGATTTGATGCGCCTTATTTCATGGAGCAAAGAGCAGGAGATTAAATTAGTAATAGACGAATCATTCGTAGATTTTGCCGATGAAACGGACAGCTCCATTATCAAACAATCTATTTTAACTTCAAATACTCACCTTTTTGTTATGAAAAGTATTTCAAAGTCATATGGTGTTCCGGGACTGCGTTTGGGCGTTTTGGCTTCAGGCGACACCAAAATGATTGCAAATATGAAAAAGGATGTATCGATTTGGAATATTAACTCCTTTGGTGAATTTTATTTGCAGATTGCCGAAAAGTACAAAAAGAATTATGCTGCAGCTTTAGTGCAAATCAGGAATGAGCGCAAACGCTTTTTTGAAGCGTTGTCTAAGATTGACTGGATGCGAGTGATTCCATCTCAAGCAAATTACATTATGGTTGAGTTAAAAAAAGGAATTAACGCTAAAGAATTGACAAAAACTCTTTTAATTGAGCATAATCTTATCGTAAAGGATTTGACAAACAAACTGAATGGGAAAAACTATCTTAGAATCGCCATAAGAGATTCGAGCGACAATGATAAACTGATTAGTGTGTTAAATTGCCTGAATATGCACTGAACACAAGTACGGTTAAAGCTGATTAGCAAAAACAAAATAAATTAAAGGTCTAAAAAAGCAGGGGATTACCCCCTGCTTTTTACATATGGTTTTTCTGTTATTTACATAGGAAAAGCTCATTCCGCTTTTAAATTATTCGCTTAGTCCTGCGCAGTGAAGTCATCCTTGCCTACGCCGCAAAGCTCGCAAGCAAAATCCTCGGGAAGATCCTCCCATTTTACACCTGTTTCGTCTTCATCATATACCCAACCGCAAACATTACATACATATTTCATACTTATAAATCTCCTTTATTATAAACCAATCTTCTTAGCTATTTCCTTAGCCTTATCCTTAACGCCGTCAGCCAAAAGCTCCGCGCCGAAATATCTATACAAAAGACCTTCAAATGCCTTGCCGTGGCGTGCTTCATCGCGTGCCATTTCATGAACGGTATCATGGATTGCATCGTAGCCAAGCTCTTTTGCGAGCTTTGCAAGCTCGGTTTTACCCTTTGTAGCACCGTTTTCAGCGTCAACACGAACGCGCAAATTCTCTTTTGTGCTATCGCTTACAACTTCGCCGAGCATTTCAGCAAATTTTGATGCGTGGTCAGCTTCTTCATAAGCCGCCTTTTCCCAATAAAGACCTATTTCGGGATATCCCTCACGGAAAGCCACTCTCGACATTGCAAGGTACATACCCACTTCACTACATTCGCCGTTGAAGTTTTCACGAAGACCGTCAATAATTCTTTGGTCAACACCCTTAGCAACGCCAACTACATGCTCTGCCGCCCAGGTTCTCTCACCTGACTGCTCTTCAAATTTTGAAGCCGGTGCGTGACAAATAGGACATTCATCGGGTGCAGATTCACCCTCATATACATAACCGCAAACAAGACATACATATTTTTTCATAAATTTTCCTCCTTAATATTATCTTATATTTTGATTATATATTTTACGCAAATCTAAGTCAAGCATTTTTTCTTGACATTCACAGTTTGTAATATTACAATAAAATAAGATGCTTATAAAATCAAGTTGATACTAAGGAGAATGATATGATCAAGGGTGCAATATCGACTTTGGTAATTCACCGTATGCCGCGTTATTACAGATTTTTAGGTAACTTGCAGGAGGAAGGCATTACAAGAATTTCATCGCGCGAGCTTGCTGAGCGTATGAACCTGACAGCGAGCCAAATAAGGCAGGATTTTAACTGCTTTGGCGGATTTGGTCAGCAAGGATACGGCTATAATGTAGATATTTTAAAAAGCGAAATAGCTCATATTTTGGGATTTGACCGCCTGCAAAGTGCGATACTTATAGGTGTAGGTAATATAGGGCGTGCAGTCTTAAAAAACATAAATTTCGAGTCAATGGGTTTCTCGCTCATTGGTGTTTTTGATGAAAAAGAGTCACTTGTAGGGCAGGTTATCAAAAACTCACCGGTAAGGCACATTTCAACCCTTGATGAGTTCTGCCGTGAGAACAAACCGGATGCCGCAATACTTTGTTTACCCAAAGCCGCCGCAAAACCGGTGGTAGAGCAACTTATCAAGCTCGGAGTTGAAGGCTTTGTAAATTTCAGCTCATATGACATTAACCTTGATTATCCTGATGCCACGGTAGAAAATGTGCATTTTAAAGATTGTCTTATGACTCTTTCTTACAGATTGCACGATAAAAAGGACAACGGATAATTATACATAAGTTAAAAAATCACTGACCGAGGTCAGTGATTTTTTTATTTATCTTTTAGTTCGTTTAGCTTTTCGATACAGTTTTTACAAACTGTATGACCGCCAAACTCTACACTATCCGCAATATTATCGCAAAAAATACAGGTAGGCTGATATTTGCGAAGAATGATACTGTCGCCTTCCATATAAATCTCAAAGCTATCAACATCATTTTCCACGCCGAGCTGAGCGCGGATTTCCTTCGGAATTACAACTCTGCCCATTTTATCAACTGCTCTTATCATACCGGTTGACCTCATAATACTCACTCCTTATTTATCGCCCAATCTATCGGCGTTTGTCCGCTTTCCGACAAAATCCTGTTAGCTTTTGAAAAATGTCCGCACCCGAAAAAACCGCCGTAAGCCGATAACGGACTCGGATGCACGGTAACGAGCTTTTTATGTATCGGATTTACTATAAGCTCGCCTTTATTTCTCGCCGCCGCGCCCCACAAGAGAAACACGACCGGCGTTTTCTTTTTATTAAGCTCTGATATTACCCTATCGGTAAAGGTCTCCCAACCCTTGCCTTTATGGCTGTTAGCCATACCCGCGCGTACAGTGAGCACTGAATTGAGCATAAGAACTCCCTGATTTGCCCAGGAATTAAGATACCCGTAATGCTCAGGCACTTTAATACCTAAATCGCTTTTAAGCTCTGTAAATATGTTTTTAAGTGACGGCGGCGGTTCAATTCCCGGCTTTACCGAGAAGCAAAGACCGTGTGCCTGACCTTCACCGTGATATGGGTCCTGCCCTATTATTACCACCTTTGTATCTTCAAACGAGGTTAATTTTAAGGCGTTAAAAATATCATACATATCGGGGAATATTTTTTGAGTTTTATACTCTTTTTTTAAAAAGGCTCGCAACTGCCTATAATACGGCTTTTCAAATTCGTCTTTTAATATAAAATCCCAATCATTTCCGATATTTACCATATTATCACCCTATATGATATCATAAACTTCCACTATTCCGCTTGAATGATAAAGAGAGGGCGTAATACTTATAGCATAACCTCTGCCGTTATCACTCTGCCACTCCACCGCTTTGTGCCTCGGTACCGCACAGGATGCAAGCAACATCATAATAGCACCGCCGTGCATAATAGCCGCCGCGGCACCGGCACCGTTTTTCATCATATCCTCAACCACTGTGCGAAGTCCCATATTGAGGCGCTTTATGAAGTTTTCATTGGTTTCGCCACCGGGAGGCGCGGAGATTTTGCCGGATGTCCAAAGCGTAAAGCTCTCATTCTTTTCAAGCTCGTGCGCGGTTTTTCCCTCAAAATCGCCAAAATCATACTCTGCAAATTCATCTATTACAGAATAATACATATCTGGATATATGATATTTGCCGTTTGTCTGCAACGAAGCATTGGCGAGGTATAAAGGCGCTGGATATCAGGATAATCGATACTGTCTTTTAACATACGCAGCTCGTCCACGCCCTCATCACAAAGTGGCAAATCAGTGCGATTGCCAACATATTGTCCCTTTATATTTGCCTCGGTCAGTCCGTGGCGGATAAGATATATTTTATATGTTTTCATAGAATAAACTCCGCAATTATACTGTTTGAAACAAGCATACCTTCATTTGTAAGCGAAAGTCTGCCGTCAGATATCTTTACAAGACCTGCCTTTATAAATTTATCAGCCTTATCGGTTATATCTTCTTTAAATTCACTAAGCCTTACACCGCCAGATAGTCTGAGCCCCAACATAATGCGCTCCGCCTTATCACCGCCGAGGCTATCGAAAACAGCAGGCTCACCATTGATAAAAGCCTTTATATCGTTTTTATAATAAAACCGCTTACCGTTTAAAAAAGAATGAGCAGAGGGACCTATACCTAAATATTCCTCGCACATCCAATATTTTAAATTGTGGCGGCTTTGCCTGCCTTTAAGCGCAAAATTTGAAATCTCATAGTGTTCATATCCACGCTTTTCAAGTTCCCGGCAAACTATAAGATACTGGTTTGCCGCTTCATCGTCATCAGGCAAATCAAGTGTATCTTTCGCCTTATAAAACGCCGTATTCTCTTCGATTTTGAGAATGTAAGCCGATATATGCTCAGGGCTTAATCCGCAGATGAAATTTACATCTTCTGTTACTGTAACAGAGCTGCTATGCGGCAGGGCAATCATTAAATCGCAGGATATATTATCAAATCCGGCTTCCCTTGCGGCTTTTATAGCGGCTTTTGCATCACTCGCCGTATGTGTTCTACCAAGCGTTTTAAGCATACCGTCGTTTCCTGACTGAACACCGAAAGAAAGGCGGTTAACCCCCGCCTTTCTTGCCAAGCTCAGAAAATTCAAATCAAGATTTGGATTACATTCTGCGGTGATTTCCGCCTCCGGCAGAACATTAAAACTCTCTTTTACAGCCGACATAAGCGGTATTATATCGTCCCTCAAAAGAGAGGGTGTGCCGCCGCCTAAATAGACGGTATCAACGGCACTTTTCGTTTGTTCACCCCAAGAGGAAATCTCACGCAAAAGCGCTTTAAAATAATCTTTATATACCCTCTCACTTATAAAAGCAGAGTAAAAATTACAATACCGGCACTTTTTTTCGCAGAACGGTATGTGAATATAAAGCCCTATTCTATCAGGCAAGTATTTCACCCATTACGGTACCCTTAATAGCCGCCGCGTTTGATTCATCGGTATCTATATGCATAGCAAGCGCGTAGTTTTCACTAACTCTTACTACAACATCATCAAATATAAGTGCTCTGCCATCGGTGGGTATTTTAACGCTTACTATCTGCTTATCGGTAAGGCCGTATTTCTCAGCGTCAGCAGGGGTGGCGTGAATATGTCTTTTAGCGGCAATAACACCCTCTTTAAGCTCAACTTCACCGCAAGGACCTACGAGCTTACATACACCGCTGCCGGCAACATCGCCCGACTCACGAATAGGAGCAACTGCCCCTACGGTTCTCGCATCGGTCAAAGATAATTCAACCTGGTCAGCCGAGCGGCACGGACCTAAAATAGAAGCCTTTAAAGAGCCCTTCTCGCCTACAATGGTAACCTTTTCTTCACAAGCAAACTGACCGGGCTGTGAAAGGTTTTTTTTATTGGTGAGCTGATGTCCCTCACCAAAGAGAATTTCAAGTGTTTCCTTTGTAACATGCACATGGCGTGCAGATACTTCTACCAATACTTCTTTTTTCATTATGATACTTCCTTTTTATATCTTGCGTCAGCAAGAGTTAATTACTTTTTAAGCGCTATTGCCGCCTTTGCCTTTTGGGCGATATCTTTTGCTCTGAGGCCGAAAACATCCAAAAGCTCCGCGGCAGGGCCGGAGAAACCAAATCTATCATAAACGCCGAGTTTTAAAACAGGAACAGGATACTTTTCGCCCAAAAGCTCGGATACCGCACTACCAAGACCGCCTATAACCGAATGTTCTTCGGCGGTAACTATTGCGCCGGTATCCTTTGCGGCAGAGAGCACCGCTTCGTTATCAAGCGGCTTTATTGTAGCCATATTGATAACCCTGGCGCTTATTCCCTCACCTTTTAATATATCGTAGGCTTTAAGCGCTTCATCTACCATAAGACCGGTTGCAATAATTGTAACATCACTGCCGTCACGAAGCTTATTCGCTTTTCCTATCTTAAAATCATAACTATCATCAAACACAACGGGTACCGCATATCTGCCAAATCGCATATAAACGGGACCGTTATGCTCTATTGCCGCAAAAACCGCCTTTTTCGCCTCAACTGCATCTGCCGGATTGATTATTGTCATATTAGGCAGCGTTCTCATAATAGCAATATCTTCAAGGCACTGGTGAGTGGCGCCATCCTCACCAACGGATATACCGCCGTGTGTAGCGCCGATTATTACCGGAAGATTAGGATAGCAAATAGAGTTTCTTATCTGCTCAAAGGCTCTGCCCGAAGCAAACATAGCAAAGGAGCTTACAAATACCCTTTTACCCGTTGAGGCTATACCGGCGGCTATACTCATCATATTCTGCTCGGCAATACCGCAATTATAAAATCTATCGGGGAATGCCTCTTTGAATTTACCCGTCTGCGTTGCGGCGGCAAGGTCGGCATCCATAACCAAAAAATCGTTTCTTTGTTTTCCGAGTTCAACCAATGCTTCGCCATAGCCTGCACGGGTTGCAACAGTTTTTACATCTGCCATTTCCTTTTCCCCCTTAAAATGCTTTAAGCGCGGCTTCAAGTTCTTTTACAGCCAGCTCATATTGCTCATCGTTGGGGGCTTTACCGTGCCAACCAACATTATTTTCCATAAACGATACGCCCTTGCCCTTTACCGTGTTTGCAATAATTGCAACAGGTTTATCCGAGCGTTTTGCTTTATCGAGGGCACTTTCAATCTCATCAAAATCGTGACCGTTGATTTCTATTGTTTCAAAGCCGAATGCCTCAAACTTTTTATCAACCGGACGAGCTGAGTTTACCTCATCAATAGAGCCGTCGATTTGAAGACCGTTAAGGTCAACAAAAACTATAAGGTTGGAAAGTTTTTTATTTGAAGCGAACATTGCCGCCTCCCAAACCTGACCTTCTTCTATTTCGCCGTCACCGAGAACGGCATAAACACGGTAGTTATCGCCAAAATGCTTTGCCGATAGCGCCATTCCAACCGCCGCAGATATACCCTGACCTAATGAGCCTGTGGACATATCAACTCCGGGAACCTTATTCATATCCGGATGTCCCTGCAAAAATGAACCGACATGGCGGAGATTAAACAGTTCATCGGGGCTGAAAAATCCTCTCTCGGCAAGAGTGGCGTAAAGCGCCGGTGCCGCGTGACCTTTTGATAAAACAAATCTGTCACGATCGGGTTTCTTAGGATTTTCCGGATCTATATTCATTTCCTTGAAGTACAGATAAGTAAGAATATCCGCACAAGAAAGCGATCCTCCCGGGTGGCCTGATTTTGCCGCGTGAACGCCGTGGATAATTCCCAGCCGCACTTTACACGCTGTTTTTTCGAGGCTTAACTTAGTTTGCTTGTCCATTTCTAAAAATCTCCTCCAAATACTCAATAAAATCGGCTACTGCACCGTTTTTTACATCACCTACGGTGATTGTTGCCGCCTGCTTTACATCCTCAGGCGAACCGCAAGGCACCGCACTTATATTAGCAGCTTTTATCATAGCGAGGTCATTATAATAATCCCCTATTGCAAAAAGTCCGCCTTTTTTAATATTCAGAATTTTCTGAAGCTCTAAAAGGGCGGAAGCCTTCGAAACCCCTTTCGGTATCTGCTCAAAATAATTCTGCTTTACTCCGCCTATAAAAGCGCTTGTATGATAAAACACACATTCGTTTTCATAGTCCTTTGATATCTCTAAAACCGTTTTGGTCTGCTCTTCGTTTTCAAGAAAATATATAACTTTATTTATATCGTGATTTACAGCCTCTTTTGAGTTTATGTACCGAGGCACCATACTCTCATAACGCTCGTGAAGCTCGGAAGCCGGACTGCTCGACGGCACCAAAACGCTGTCAAAGGTATGAAGCTCAACCCCTATTTCAACCGCGCGTATTACCCTATCGACCATAAAAAGCGTTTTCTGCGGCAACAGCTTTTCAGCCAAGCATTTTCCGCTTTCAAAATCATATATCACGCAACCGTTTGATAAAACGGATGGTGCTATACACTCTATCTTAGATGTTACATCTTTAAGTGCCAAAGAGGTTCTGCCGGTAGAAAGGGAAAACTTGCCGCCCTCTCTTACAAAATCATTTATCTTCTTTATATTTCTTTCAGGCAAATTTTTATCGTATAAAAGCGTACCGTCTATATCACAAGCTAAAAGGCAGCCGTCAAATATTCCCATTTTTACGACATACCTCCAAAAATTTAACAAAATAATCCGGCAGCTTACTATCAAACTCCATATATTTATCCGTTACCGGATGGATAAATCCCAACTTTTTAGCGTGCAGGCATTGCCCCGAAAGCTCTTTTATCACCTTTTTCGGCCCATATACTGCGTCACCTGCAAGCGGATGCCCTATATAAGACATATGCACCCTTATCTGATGCGTTCTGCCGGTTTCAAGGCGACATTTGATATGGGTAAAATCGCCAAATCGCTCTAACACTTCATAATGGGTTACTGCGCTTTTAGAGTTTTTATCAGTAACCGCCATCTGCTTACGCTTCACAGGATGCCTGCCGATAGGTGCATCCACCTTACCGCTATCATCCTTTATATTACCGTAAACCACCGCCTCATATTCGCGAGTCAAGCTATGCTCCTTTATCTGAAAAGCTAACCGATTATGAGCGTTATCATTTTTTGCCACAAGAAGCAATCCGCTTGTATCTTTATCTATTCTATGCAAAATGCCGGGTCTTAAAACGCCGCCTATACCCGAAAGGCTATCTCCGCAATGATATAAAACGGCATTTACAAGTGTGTTTTCATAATTGCCCGCCGCCGGATGAACAACCATACCCTTTGGTTTATTGACAACCAAAAGGTCATCATCCTCATATACAATATCTATCGGAATATTCTGCGGCTTTACGGTATATGGCTCAGCTTTTGGAACAAAAACTTCGACAAGGTCATTTTGGCTTAGCTTTACACTTTTACCTACGACCTTTTTATTTACCGTTACATTGCCTTCTTTTATAAGCGCCGCCGAACGCGAACGGCTTATATCCACCTCTTCTGCTACAAAAAGGTCAAGCCGTTTATTATCGGTGCCTGAAAAAACAAAAGCGTAATTACTCATCCTGACTGCCCGATAAGTCCTTTTTTATATTTCGCTTTTTGGACTCGCGAAACAGGTCGATAACAAAATACAAAACCAAAAGACCGGCACCTATAACTATCGCACAATCAGCAATATTGAACACCGGAAAATCTTTCCAAAATGTAAAATGCAGGAAATCCACCACTGCTCCGCGGCGGAAAATCCTATCAATCATATTACCTATGCCGCCGGAAAGCACCAAAATCATAGCCCAAAAGAGCAGCTTACTCCTCGTGCCGTACTTAACTAACAAGCAGATACATATAAGCATAACCACGGTGGTCACGCTTATAAGAAGCCAAGTGCGGTCGCTCATCATTCCCCAGGCGGCACCTGTGTTTTTTACATAGGTTATATCTATTACTTTCGGTATGAATGTATGTGACTGCGCAAGTGTATAATTGGCGGCGATGAAATACTTTGTGTATTGGTCAACGGATATTATCGCCACTCCGACAAGCGCCGCAAGAATATATATAATCACTTAAATCACTCCGTTTAAAACATTACTCGTCGTCATCTTCATCAATAGGAGTTACAATAAATCCTTGTGAATCACCATCCGATTTTTCCGAGCTCAATATATCTTCGATAATATCCTCATCGGTTTTTATATCCTCGGTTTCCGGCTTAGCGGCTGAATCCGAATCGAGCTTTTTTATAAACGCATCTTTATCGGAAAGGTCGGTTATATTCATATCTACCGCGGCAGCTATTTCCTCAGGATTTGTCGGGATACTATCGGGAATTCTGGAAATAAGCTCAAGCTGACTTTTATATTTATCCATTATTTCAGCCTTAAATGCGGCGGTTTCAAGTTTGAGCCGATTATAAAGAGCGGTTTGCTTTTCAACCGCGTTCTTGGTTGCCTCAACAACCTTATCGTGATTTTCCTTGGCACCGTCAATTATTTTATCAAGTGCCTCGCGCGCCGCTTTATTACGCTCCTCAGCCTTCTTATCGAAAGCGCCGGAAAGCTCTTTTTCGCGTGCTTTAAAGCCTTCTAAGCTGGCTTTTGCCTCCTCAACTATCGAAGCACTCTTCTCCTTCGCTTCCGCAACTATTTTATCCGCGAGCTTTTGTGCTTGAAGCAACACGCTTTGTATGCTGCCCTCGGAGGTTTTGCTCTCTGCAAGCTGGGTTTCAAGCTCGTGGACCTTTGCGTTCAAATCACGAACCGTGCGCTCATAAAGCTCATAATCCGCTTCAACTTTATCAAGAAATACATCAACCTCTTCGCGGCGATATCCGTTCACCTGCTTTGAAAAGGTTATCTCCCTTACATCCTTGGTTGTCAACATATACATCCTCCTATACAAATTTACTGTATATTAAAATGGTTTTGCCTTTTTTAGATTGCCCGTTTGATGAAATTACTGTAAATCTGCCCTTTCCGCGCACGGTTATATTATCACCGGGCGCCACGGTTCTTACCGGTTTTTGGCAGACAAATGAATTGACACTCACTCTGCTATCGGCAATCATATCCTGTGCCGCGCTTCTTGAAACCGAAGCCATTGCCGCAACAACACAATCAAGCCTTAAAGAAGACACCGTATCCCTAACGGTTATCTTCTTTGAAACCTCGGGTAAAACCTCCGGCATACCAACGCTCAGCTTCACCCCAACAGAGCCGACCTTTTTAATTTCCGATAACACATATTCAGTTATCGTTTTACTTAAAAAGGCAACTGCCGTACCGGAAGAAACCAATATATCGCCCACACTCTCACGGGAGATGCCGAGCCCCATAAGAGCGCCTAAAAAATCCCGATGGGTAAGGCTATAAGCCTTAGGATATGAAACAGTTACACAGTCTATGGGAAAATCCGCGCTTTCGCACCACTCGGGAAACACACCGAGGTATCTTCTTTCAGCCTCGCCGTATCCGCCGAAAAAGCTATACTTTGCGCCGCTTTTTCTCAAAAACAGCTCTGCCTCAGCCGCCTCGGCGGCGGAAAGAAAGCCTAAAAACCTCGGCACATCCGATTTAAAGCAAAGCGATACGCAATCCTTTACGCGAGATATGAGGTTTTCGCTATCCATTATCAGAAATAGATTTTGCTCTCGTCAAAATCGTCAAGCGATACTTCGCCTGCAACTCCAACTCCGTTAGCCGCTATAAGAAAGGTGTTTTTAGCAACCTTCTTCATATTGCCGCCGTTGGCATAGGTCACACCGCTGAGGAAGTCAACTATCCTACGGGCGATATCGCTCGAAGCATCCTCTAAATTAAGCACAACTGTTTTACCTGCGTTAAGGTGGTCGGCAACAGTTGGCATATCGTCAAATCTATCAGGCTTAACAAGTACAACCTGCATAGGCTGCGACTGTGCCGCCTGCGCGTTTTTAGACTTTATAATGCGCGGCTCGCGCTTTACAGGTACTTCCTGATTTTCCTTTACAGGTCTTGCCTGCACTGCCTCTTCCTCAATGATATCGTTTTCCATTTCATCATCTTCCGGAATAGTCATAATGTTTTTTATACTGTCCCAAAGTCCCATTTTCTAAACACTCCTCATATATTTTTATAATTATTTAACAATATAATTCCTTCTGCCGAAAAGCGCCGTACCGATGCGAACCATTGTGGCTCCGCATTCTATTGCGGCTTCAAAATCATCCGACATACCCATAGATAAAATATCCATATTACTATTATCTAATGTTTGGCTCTTAATGTCAATAAACAGTTTATAAAGTGCGTCAAAAAATTTAATATTCTGTTCCGGCAAATCACAAGCCGGCGGTATTGCCATAAGTCCCCGTACCCTGATACCTTCAAGAGAAGAAATCTCAGCCACTGCTTCTTGCGCTTTAAGGGTGGAAAAGCCGTATTTGCTATCCTCATCGCCGACATTTATCTCCACAAGAATATCGCTTATGATATTATTCTTTTGCGACTGTTTAGCTATCTCGCGCGCAAGGTGTATAGAATCAACCGAATGTATAAGCTCTACTTTTCCTATGATATCCTTAACCTTATTGGTCTGCAAATGGCCTATAAAATGCTTATGGACAGGAAAATACCCGTCTATCTTAGATAAAAACTCCTGAACTCTGTTTTCACCTATATATTTAATTCCGCTTTCTATTGCGTGGTTTATAACATCAATATCAACCGTCTTAGTAGCGGCGAGGAGCGTTATATCCTCAGCCGACCTGCCGCTTTTTTCGGCGGCAACAGCAATTCTTTCAAGAATTCGGCTGTAATTCTCATCAAAAATCTCAACCGACGATTTTTCCATCATAAAGTCCCTTCCCTTTAACTACTACCTCATCATAAAGCCTCAGCACATTATTTTCGCTGAATTTCTGCTCGCAAAGTATAAAATCCTCTGTACTGTAAATAACATTCACCGGCACGAATTTAAGCCGTAGTCCCGAAACTGTGTAAACGCCGGTCACACCATCTACAACACGCAAATCCCTTTTTGAAAGGCGAAGTCCCTTATACACTTTATTAACTACGGTTATATCCCCTCTTCGCATATTGGCAAGGTCAGCGTTCATTTGCTGACAGGAAAATATCACTACTGCGCAGTCATCACTCTTAGATACATTTATACACTCAACCTTAACGCTGAGCCTCGGTGCCGACTTAACCGAGGTTTTGATTGAAACCTCATCACCGGGCTTGTATTTCAGGCTTTCGTTTACACTCATCTTTGCGGCAATATACCACTCATAATCGGAAACTATTTTGCCTATTGTATTATCCGGAATACTACCAGGATTAAGATTTGCCAAAAATTCCGGCGTAAACTTTGTAAGATCATCGCCGCTCAGCACCTGCTCGAAGCCATCGGTAGCAGAAACAAAGTAGCCTGATACATCCGCCACAACACTGCCGGTTGCCGCCGGTATTGAGGCTTTTAATGAGTTAAGCTCATCACTGAGCGCCGCTTTTTGTGACGAAAAATCCACAAGATCATTAGTAAGATATTGGCGACGGTTAAGGCTCATCAAGAGCTGGTCGGAAAGCTCCGGCACGCCGGAAAAATCACCCGAAGCAGAAGCCCTTACAACCGCATTTAAGGAATCATCCACCTTGGAATTCACAATTTCCATATCAGCCGCCTGAACATTATTATATTCCTCAATCAAGCTGATGCTTTGAAGCTCGCTTTCAACCGTATGCATACGGCTGATTTTGCCGGAAACCGCAGGATCCGTATAGATCTCCGCAATTATTCCGCCCTTTGCGGCACGGGTGCCATCTGTGGTTATATAATGAAGTGCTCCGGGTACGGAATTGGTTACAAATTTCTCATTTCTGATTATAATTCCCTGAGAAGATACGCCGGCGACAACTTCAAAGTATTCTGCGGTTTCGGTAGAAATCGGCTTATAAAGCGAGGAATACGCCTGATGAGCCAAGAATACCAAAGCTAAAAGTGCAAGAAATATTTTCAATCCCTTATGCTCATGCACTGCCGTTTACCTCACTTTCAATAATTTTTAAAGCCTCTTTAAAAACATCGGGCGTTTTATCCCGGTAAATCCAATTCACGCGATTATCCTTATTAAACCATGTGAGCTGGCGCTTGGCATAACGCCTTGTTGCCTGTTTTAAGGACTCGGTAGCCTCTTCGAGCGTTTGCTCGCCTTTTAAAAAACCGAACAGCTCCTTATGCCCTATTGCCTGAGAAGCTCCACTGCCGCCACCGTTTCGGTAGGCGGTCTTTGCCTCATCCAAAAGGCCGGACGCCATCATTTTATCAACCCGCAGGTTTATCCTGTTATAAAGCATTTGCCTATCGGAAAATGTAAGACCTATAATTATCGGGTAAAATGGAGCTTGCTCATTTTTTGACATCAAATCCTGCTCTGTTTTTGTTATCCCCGATGTTTTAAAGATTTCAATAGCCCTTATAATTCTGCGACGGTCAGAAGGATGTAATCGCTTCGCCGCGGCTTCATCAATATCCGCAAGCCTTTTAAGCATTGCCTCGCCGCCCAAACTATCAAATTCTTCTTCAAGCTGTTTTCTTAGCTCAAAATCCGTTTGAACCGGTAAAAAGCATATATTATCCACAAGAGAATTTATATAAAGCCCCGTGCCACCGGCTATAATCGGAGTTTTGCCGAATTTTAAAATCTCATTTATCTCGTTTCTTGCCGCCGCCACATAATCCGCAACCGTAAAGCTCTCACCGTACGGCAAAAATTCAAGCATTTTATGCGGAACGCCCTTCATTTCCTCTTCATCAGGCGCGGCGGAGGCAATATGCATACCCTTATATATTTGCATAGAGTCAGCCGAAATAACAGCAGAAGAAAAATGCCTCGCGAGGTTTACCGCAAGCTCGGTTTTCCCCGAAGCCGTGGGGCCTACAACAAATATGGCTATCGGTTTATTCATTGTATCCTGCCAAACCGCCTTTCAAGCTCACTTCGTTTAAGCTCGATTGCAACCGGTCTGCCGTGAGGGCAGTAAAGCACATCGTTATTTCCTAAAACCTGCTTTGCAAGGCTCAACAGCTCTTCATTTGATGAAATATACCCTGCCTTTGTTGCGGCTTTGCAGGCAACGGTATGAAGTATATCATCAATGGGCGAAAGCTCCGAGCCGCCGGAGGATAATCTCGCCGCCGCATCGATGATAATATCCTTAATATCCTCATTTGTAAGAGCCGCAGGCACAGACCTGACTATAACGGTTTCGTTGCCGAAATCTTCAATTTCCATTCCGGAAGCGGAAAGTGTATCGATATTTTCAAGAACGGCGGAATACTGCTCAGCCGAAAGGTGAACCGTAACGGGCGACAGCAACGCCTGGCTTTCAATCTCTGTTTCGCCTTTAAGGCGGTTAAAGATAATGCGCTCGTGGCAGGCGTGCTTATCAAGTATAAATACGCTTTCTTTCTTTTGAACGATTATATATGTTTTAAAAGCCTCGCCTATTAAAATAACATCATCGGTAATCGGGTTTTCCTCTACTGCTTTTTTAACATCTGAATTTTCGGTGATATTGCGATTTTCTGAATTTTTGCCGAAATCTACCGGTCTTTCAGCCTTGACAAAATCAGGTTTTTTATCAAAGCGTTCCTCTTTCTTTTCTATCCGATGCACAAATTCTTTTCTTAAAAAGAAGGGTATATTATCCTCGTTTAATCGCTGACTTTCATTTTTTTCAGCAACCTTATCTTCTTTCTTTTCGCCAATATCGGCTGAAAGCTGCCTGAAACGGTTGGTATCCATATTTGCAAAAAAGGTATCCTTACTGCTTTCAAGTGTAACCTGCGGGCGCGCATCAGACTGCATAAGAGCACTCTTGACCGCCGCATAAACCGCTGAAAACACCGCCTTTTCATCAGCAAATCTGACCTCGGTTTTTGCCGGGTGAACATTGACATCCACCGCATCATACGGCATATCTACAAACAAGACAAATGCCGGAAATTTGCCCACCATAACGCTGTTTTTATATGCCTGCTCAGCCGCCGCCATAACTGTTTTGGAAATCACAAGTCTATGATTAAGGTATGTATATTGCCCGGCGCGTGAAGCACGGCAGGCAAAGGGCGCACTGCAAAAGCCGGTAACCTTAATACCGCCGCTTTCACCGCTTACATCAATAAGGTCCTTTGAATATTCACGACCTAAAACACTGTATATCACAGATTTTAAATCACCGCCTGAGGGACTTACGAAAATCTGCTTTCCGTCACGAATAAACTTAAACGATACGCCGGGGTTTGATATTGCGGCGCGCTCAACTATCGCCGCTACTGCCGCACCCTCGGTTGCATCCTTTTTAAGAAATTTCATTCTCGCAGGCGTATTATAAAAGATATCTCTTACTACGATTGTTGTGCCGACAGGGCAACCGGATTCCTCAAACAAAACCTCGTTGCCACCCTCGATTATATAGTGACTTCCGTATTCCTCCTCGGCGCTTCGGGTAAACATTTCAATCTTTGAAACTGACGCGGTAGCCGCTAATGCTTCACCGCGAAAGCCGAGTGTTTTAATACCGTCAAGGTCCTTTTCGCTTTTTATTTTGCTGGTTGCGTGCCGCAAAAACGCAGTTTTCACATCATCCCGCATAATACCGCAACCGTCATCTGTTATACGGATATAGGTAATGCCGCCACGCTCAATTTCAACCGTTATATGCTCAGCTTTTGCATCAAGCGAATTTTCTATCATTTCTTTCACAACCGAAGCCGGTCTTTCAACCACCTCGCCTGCGGCAATAAGCTCTGAAAGCTCCTTTGACAAAACATTTATACGCGGCATATTTACCCTCCCCGTTTATATTGATTTTGCCTTTTTTACCAAATCGAAAAGCGTACTCATAGCCTCAATGGGCGTCAGAGTATTGACATCAAGCATTTTAAGCTCATTAAGCAAATCGGTGGCGCAGGCATTTTCAAGTGACATCTGCGAATTATCTTCCCTTACCACCTTATAGGTGACAACTCCGTTTTCCACGGTATCTTTGAGAATCTCCTTAGCGCGCTTAATAACCGGGTCAGGCACGCCGCCGAGCTTCGCCACCTCTATACCGTAGCTTTCATCTGCTCCGCCGGGAACTATTCGGCGCAAAAAGATTATATCATCACCGCGCTTTTTAACGGCGATATTATAATTCTTTATGCCGTCAAACTCATTTTCCATCTCGGTAAGCTCGTGATAATGAGTTGCAAAAAGTGATTTTGCACCTAACAGCTTTTTATCATTTACATATTCAAGCACCGCCCTTGCGATAGACATACCGTCAAATGTGGAGGTGCCCCTTCCTATCTCATCAAATATTATAAGACTGTTTTTGGTGGCGCTTTTAAGGATTTCCGCCACCTCGGTCATCTCCACCATAAAGGTTGACTGACCGGAAGAAAGGTCATCGGAAGCGCCTACACGGGTATAAATTGCATCAACTATACCTATCTGAGCATTCTTTGCCGGAACAAAAGAGCCTATTTGCGCCATAAGTACTATTATTGCCACCTGGCGCATATATGTAGATTTACCTGCCATATTCGGTCCTGTTATTATTGCCGAGCGGTCGGTAGTGCCGTTTAAAAATGTATCGTTAGCAACAAAAGGTGACTGCAAATGCTTCTCCACAACCGGATGGCGCCCCTGCTCAATTCTTATAACATCGGATTTATCAACAAGAGGCCGACAATAATTATTCTCCGAGGCAACCTGAGCAAGCGAGCATAAAACATCGAGCTGAGCGATGGCCGCCGATGTACGCCTTACCAAAGCATCCTTCTCAGCCACTTGAAGCCTTATATCGTTAAACATCTCGTATTCAAGCGCAAAATCTCTATCCTTTGCGTTAAGAAGACGCGATTCGAGCTGCTTTAACTCTTCGGTTATAAATCTTTCAGCTCCCACTAAGGTCTGCCGTCTGATATAATCCTCCGGCACTTTATCAAGGAATGAATTTGTAACCTCTATGTAATAACCGAAAACCTTGTTATACCTCACGCGCAGGGTTTTAATACCCGTTCTTTCCCTTTCGCGCGCTTCTATACTGCTTATCCGGGCGCTTCCGCCGCTCATATCAGTACGCAGTTCATCGATTTCTTCGCTGTATCCATCCTTAATTATCTTACCTTCACGCACAATGCTCGGAGCATTTTCGCTTATTGAAGCGTCTATCAAAGAAACAAGCTCATCAAGCGTATCTATATCATCTCTTATAGTGGTGAGCAGTTTGCTTTTTGCCGTGCCGAGAGCGGATTTTATCAGCGGAAACATTCTCGCTGTGTTTGCAATATTCGTCAAATCCTTGGGCGTTGCGGTGGCATATACAACCCGCGTCATAGTGCGGTCAACATCCCGCACATTCGACATATACTCCCTTATCTCCCCTCTGATAATTTCAGAGGACAACAGTTCTTCTATGGCATTTTGCCGTTTTGTAATTTCAGGTATTGAAATAAGCGGTTGAAGTATAACCCCTTTAAGCATTCGCTTGCCCATTGCGGTTTTTGTTTTATCAAGCACACTTAAAAGCGAACCACGCCTTGAAGAAGAACGCATTGTGGATATAAGTTCAAGGTTCCTCGTAGCCGTCATATCAAGGCGCATATATTCCTTATCGCCGTAAATCGAAACGCTCTTTACGGTGATATTGCCGCCCTTTCCGTTTTCTTTTATATAATCAAGCGCGGCGCCAAGTGCACACTGCATACCGCCGCCTGTCCTTATCCCTAAATTCTGAGGACTTACAACGCCGAAGTTATCGCATATTATATCCTGAGTGAAATCATCGGAAAAACAGCTTGTCTGCCTTAAAGTGACGGTTCCCTCGAACTTTTCCTCCAAAAAGCCTGAAATCTCCGATTGCATTTTCAAATCAACGATAAGCTCCTTAGGAGAAAACCGCATTATTTCGCTTTTAACACGAGCCAACGCATCGCTACCGGATATCTCGGTGAGCTTGCAATCTCCCGTAGATACATCCGCAAAGCAAAGCCCGATTTCCGAATCCTTTCTGTAAACCGAAGCGAGATAGTTGTTAGAGCCTTCGTCAAGCATATCCCCGTCAATAACAGTGCCGGGCGTTATTATTCTCACAACATCGCGCTTTACAAGTCCCTTCGCTTTTGACGGATCCTCCGTCTGCTCGCAGACGGCAACCTTATATCCCCGCTCAACGAGCCTTGCGATATACCCCTCGCAGCTGTGATACGGTACTCCGCACATAGGCGCTCTTTCCGATAAGCCGCAATCCTTGCCGGTAAGTGTTAAATCAAGCTCTCTTGACGCAGTAATGGCATCATCAAAAAACATCTCATAAAAATCACCGAGCCTGAAAAACAGAATAGCATCGGCATTTTCTTCTTTGATTTGCATATACTGGCGCATCATAGGCGACAATTCAGCCAAGACAGTTCCCCCTTTGCCGTAAACTTAAAAAGATAATTTATCAGTGGCAACCGCCGCAGCTATCACACGAGCCGGTGCAGGAATGTACCTCAGGCTCTACGGTTTTCGGGTCAGCCCCTTCAACGCACTGCATAATAACGCTGTTGACATCACCCAAAAGTCCGTCAAGGTCAACCTTAGAGGCATTGTATTCCACCATACTGTCCTTCGCCATAATATCCATATAAACCTTGCGAAGCTCCTCATTAAGCTC
>CADBOD010000013.1 GCA_902796165.1 Oscillospiraceae bacterium
CGCAAAGCCTGCTTTACTTAAAAGCTCTTTTACACTCTGCGCCTGATTTATACCCACTTCAAAGCAGAGCTTACCGCCGGGTTTTAAAGCTTTTTTATAGTTTTCGATAATTCTCTTATAAAAAAGCAATTCATCCTCGCCGGGACACAGCGCCTCCTGCGGTTCAAAGCGCACCTCAGGTTGAAGTATCTTCATATCCGCCTGACTTACATATGGTGGATTTGAAACTATGAGGTCATACCCTCTATCCGAAAAATCGCCCGATATTACATCGCCCTTTTGACATTCGGCGTTTTCGGCTTTATTCAACCGTCTGTTTTCTTCCGCCGTATTAAACGGTGTATCGTATTTTTCGACAAGCGCCACCTTACTATCAGGTCTTTCAAGCGCTATCGTTATGCCTATCGCTCCGCTTCCTGTACACAAATCCGCAACTACGGGATTTTCAGTATCCTTTATAAGTTCAAGCGCGGTTTCGACAACCACCTCGGTATCCTGACGCGGTATCAGCACACCGTCACGCACCTTAAAGGTTCTACCGTAAAACGACCATTCACCGAGAATATATTGAAGCGGATAGCGAGCCTGCCTTTTTTTAAGTATATCTTCAAGCTCGCTTTGCTGACGCTCGCTTAAAGCGTAGTTATAATTCATAAGGATTTTCTTATTATCAAATCCTGTTATATGCCTTATAATAATCCGGGCTTCAAATCCATAATCTTCTATGCCGAAGCTGCTAAGGCGCTCTTTGGTTTTGTTATAAACATTAAAAATCGAATTACTCACCATCGGCGGTATCTTCCTTATCAACACTGCGGTCAACATCCGGCACACTCGGCTCCACCGCGCGAAGAGAAGCAATAGCTATTTCTATCATCTCATCCTGAGGCTCCTTTGTGGTTATCCTTTGAAGCCAAAGGCCCGGAGCGGAAACTATTTTGGTAAACAGATTATCATATCTGCCGCAAACGCGCAAAAGCTCAAACCCGAGGCCGCAGATTACCGGCACCATTAAAATCTTAGCCAAAACCCAAAGCCATACTATCGAATATACGCCGGGGAAAATAAGCTGAACTATCGTTGATACTATAATGCTTACAAGTATCATCAAAATCAAAAACGATGTTCCGCAACGCGGATGAAAACGCCTTTGCTTTCTTACATTTTCCACGGTAAGCGGCAAACCCTTTTCATAGCAGAATATTGTTTTATGCTCAGCTCCGTGATACATAAACACTCGCTTGATATCCGGCATAAGCGATACGCCGTACATATAAGCCACTAAAACTATGAGCTTTATAACCTGTTCTATGCTTGACCGAACAATTTTTGAAAATGCCGAACCCGAAAGTGCTTCAAGTCCCTTAACAGCGAGGCGCGGAATAAGCATAAAAAGCACAACTGCGAGTGCTACACCGAGCACCGTGCCGAGCACCATAACAACATTTATGATTTTACCTAATTTTTCCTTGCTCTCGGTCTTTTCCTGCTCGGTTTGCTCCTTGCCTTCTTCCTCTTCAACATCGGTAAATCCCGACTTTTCGGCTGAAAGCATCATTGCCTTATAGCCTTGTATCATTGACTCGGCAAAGGAAATAACACCCCTTATTACCGGCAGGCGTAAAATCTTATATTTATCCCTGAGTGATTTAACATCCATATAGGTAATATCTATGTTTTTATCCGGTGTCCTCACCGCGAGAGCGGTTTTTTCCGGAGAGCGCATAAGTATTCCTTCAATAAGCGCCTGACCGCCTATTGCGGTATATTTAGCCATTTGCTTCACCATCTTCTTTCTCATCTTTTGCCGTTTCTTCAACATCCGCAGGCGGCTCATAAAGCGGCAACACTATTGTAACGGTGGTGCCTACGCCCTCAGTACTTTCTATAAACAAAAGTCCATCGTGTTGTTTTATTATTTCATCCGCCACGGCAAGACCTATACCGCTGCCGCGAACGGTTTTATTCGCCTTATAAAACTTTTCCTTAACATGATCTACATCAGCTGACGGAATACCCACGCCGGTATCCTTAATAACTATCTGCACACAGCCCTCTGCCCTCGTTTGAACAATAAGTACAAGACCGCCCTTTTCGGTATATTTTACCGCGTTATCAATTACATTTATGAATACCTGTTTTAACCTATCCGGGTCGCCCATAACAATAGAATTCTGTATAGGCGGAGTATAAGATATCTCTATGCCCTGCTTTGCCGCCAACTCGGTGTACATATCATAGGTGCTTTTAAGGAGCATTGACACATCGATAGGCTGCGTATTAACCGTCAACCTGCCGCTTTGCATACGGGAAAAATCAAGCAGCTCTTCAACAAGGCCGGACAGCCTGCCTGCCTCGCTCAACACAACATCAATACCGCGCGATACCAATTCCTCATCCGTACCGAGCGACATTTTAGCCGTTTCTCCCCACCCTCTTATTGCTGTAAGCGGGGTGCGAAGCTCGTGTGATACAGAGGATATAAAATCATTCTTGATTTCTTCCGCGTGTTGAAGCTCGCTTGCCATATCGTTTATACTTTCGCAAAGCTCGGCTATTTCATCGCTTCTGTCATTCTCTATTCTTGTTTTAAAATCGCCCATAGCAATTTTTCTTGCCGCCGAGCTTATTTCGCGAACGGGGCGAAGGATTGAACCGATAAAGAACACGCCGGATATCGCGCATATACCGAGCACTATGAGCGCCGCAACAACGATAAACGCCAGCGTAAACCAAAATCGCTTGTATGTTTCTTTAAGCGATACTATCCAACGATATCCGCCAATAACGGTGCCATAATCACTTTTGATGATATGTGTTTGAGAAACAACACTCTCACCCGATGCGTTTTTCCCACGGAAATCAGCCACGCCGTTCTCCGCTTTAACAGCGGCTTCAAACTCATCAGGCTTTTCGCCGGCAGGCTCGAAGCCTGTGGTGCTGATGATGATATTACCCTCGGCATCAAGTGTTTGAACCTCTATTTTATTCTTGTAAGAAAAAACATCGGTAAGCTGCATAGCGGTATCGCGGAAGCTATCGGCATTTGTGGCTTCAAGCGCCTTAAATTCAAAGGCATACTCCTCGGCAAGCGTTTGAACACGCTCTATATAAAGCGACCTCAGAAAAATTGAAAGCGCAACGGAAAATACGGTTACAACAACCAAAACAATTAGAAACACTTCAAAAAACCAGCGCATCGCAACGCTTTTAAAATGCACTTTGAGCTTCACCGTACCACCGCCTTTCAAAAATTTATATGCCTTTTAGTATGCGTTCCACTTATAACCCATTCCCCAAACGGTAACTATATACTTCGGGTCGGAAGGGTTATCCTCTATTTTCATTCTGAGCCTGCGAATATTGACATCAACAATTTTTTCTTCACCGAAATAGTTTTCTCCCCAAACCTTTTTCAGTATATCATGGCGCGATATCGGAGTATCTGGGTTGGTGAAGAAATACTCCATAATCTGAAACTCAACCTGTGTAAGCTCTATGCCCTTGCCGCCTTTTGAAAGCGTACGCCTACGCATATCAAGCTCGAAATCACCCGATATGAGCTTTCCGTTATCCGAAGCCGCGCGTGAATTGGCGCTCACCCTGCGGTACAGCGAATCCACCCTCGCCAAAAGCTCGGTAGGACTAAACGGCTTTGTGACATAATCATCAGCACCAAGCATAAGTCCGCTTATCTTATCCATTTCCTGAGATTTTGCAGTTAGCATTATTATACCGAGTGTAACCGTTCTTGCACGAAGCTCTTTTACAAGCTGGAACCCGTCCATCCCCGGCATCATAACATCGATAAGCGCTATATCAAAGCCTTTAATATCGCTATCGAATATTTCAAGAGCCTCTTCACCGGAGCCTGCCTCAACCGTTTCATAGCCAACGCGGTTAAGGTTTATTGCTTCAAACTCTCTTATTGCCGCCTCATCTTCAACAATCAATATCCTTTTCATCGCGCACCTCCTACCTCAAAAGTGTAAATATTTCTTTTAACTGTTTTTTGCTTATCGAAGCAAAATCGGTTTTGTTTACAGAGCCTACGAAAACCTTATCGTCACTCCTTGCAAGCTCAAACAAATTTGTTTTATCAAATTCCTTATTGCTCCACTTTTTAACCGATAACACTTCGATAGATGCGATTTTTTCGCCCACCACTGCGGTTTCGGGGTCATAGTTATAAAAAACTCTTTTATGACTATCGGTATCTTTAAGCACCGCCAGGCGCCCCTCGAATTTTTCAGGAACCTCAACAATGTAGCCGTCTATCGTATTGAATACGGTTATTTTCTTGGTGACAAGATTTTCCCCGTCAAAAGAGCACCAGTTCGTATAATACAAAAGCTCATCGCTATCGGCGGCATTCGGAAGATTTGTTGCAACCGGTATTTCGAGCTTACCGTCCGAGTCAACATCAAGGCAGTGGATAGACGCCGCACGCAATGTTCTTATATTCTCAATCGTGTTTTCCGTTTCAAGCAGGGGATTTTTAAGCTCCCCGTCATCAAACACCAAAACCTCGGTAACGGCACCGGCACCCTTAATTTCATCGATATAAACCGCCGTCTGCCCCGTAGAGAGAGCTGACGCCACCGGCGAAGAAGCGGTTTTAACCAAAGAATCAAGAACGCATCCGCCGATTTTTTGAAGTCCCCCGTCAGAAAAATGATAAACCGTCGCGCTATTGAGCATTTCCGAAGTATCAAGCAGGTGAATAAATAACTCATTATCGCCGCTATCGTTTAAATCACAACAGATAAAGCCGGTATATTTTTCGGAAAGGCGTTGCTCTATGGATTTTTTAGCAAGTGAATAAACGCACAACTGCTTTTCACTGGAACCATATACCTCCCAACCGACAAGTATCTCCTTTATACCGTCACCGTCAAGGTCACAAAAATCAACCTTTTCAACTCCGCCTGCCACTATCGACTGCTCATCCACGCTGACATACCCTTTTTCGGTTTTCTTAACGGCGTTTATGTGCATATTGGTCATCTCATCATCCTGAGTACTGTAAAATGCAAACGCCTCAAATGCACCGTCATCATCAATATCTTCAAGGATTATCGCGCTTCTTCTCTCACCCGATGTTGGATATTTAAGCTGATATTCGCCGTTTATGCTTTTTGAAATCGCCTTGTTTATCGGAGCCATTTCACCGGACAATGCCGGAGGGGACATAAGCTGCTCAGCATCCAATGAAAACATATTGCACCCGGCAAGCGTAAAACAAAGAAAAAACGCCGACAGCAAAAGTATCTTTTTACCGATTTTCACTTTTCATCCCTCCGCACAAAATTATTCAATATAGATTATAGCATATTATTATATAAAATAAAAGAACTTTTTGTTAATTTTCGGAAATATCGAAAAGTGCAAAAATAAAGGTTGCACAACTGCCGCATAAGGCAATTGTGCAACCTTTTTTATTTTAATATTCAACCGTAAGCTCTCGCACCTTGTTTTCATAATCTTTTGCGCCGTCACGCCAAGCAAAAAACTTTTCGGCAACAGCCGGGAAAAGAGCGTAGCTTAAAACATCCTCTTCACTTTTTCCTATGCCCTTCTGTTTCATTTCATCGGCATACTTTTTGAGCTCAGGCTCTATAAGGTCTGCCGGGCGGCAGGTGATAACCTTTTCATCCCCGATAGCCTTTCTCCTTACCTCTTCGTTAACTTCACCGGGTAGCTTACCGTATTCGCCGCGAAGAAGTCCCTTGGATTCCTTAGGCACCATTTTGTATCTCTCGCCGGAAATCACATTCATAACCGCCTGAGTACCTACTATCTGGCTTGTCGGCGTTACAAGAGGCGGGAAGCCGAAATCTTTTCTTACCCTCGGCACTTCATTAAGCACCTCATAGTACTTATCCTCTTTGCCGGCTTGTTTAAGCTGATTTATCATATTTGAAAGCATACCGCCCGGAACCTGATAAATAAGGGTTTTTGTATCGACGGACAGCACCTTAGGATCAAGTATTCCGGCGTTTTTAAGGCGGTCAGCAACAGTGCGGAAATGCGCCGCAACATCGCTAAGCGCGTTAAGGTCTAATCCTGTATCGCGCTCGGTGCCTTTAAGGGTGGCGACAAGCGCCTCGGTGGAAGGCTGTGAAGTGCCGTTTGCAAGCGGAGAAAGCGCGGTATCAACTATATCCACGCCGGCTTGTGCCGCCATCAAATAGGTCATATCTCCGGTGCCGGTTGTGTTATGCGTATGCAGGTGAATAGGCACATTTACATTCTCTTTGAGCTTCTTTACGAGTGAATACGCATCAAACGGCAAAAGCAGATTTGCCATATCCTTTATGCATATAACATCGGCGCCCATATTTTCAAGCGTCTTTGCAAGGTTTACGAAGTATTCCTCGTTGTGAACGGGGCTTACGGTATAGCTTAACGCCGCTTCGCAAATGCCTCCGTATTTTTTGCAGGACTCAATAGACTGCCTTAAATTGCGAACATCGTTTAGAGCATCGAATATACGAATAACATCAATACCGTTTTCAATCGATTTTGCAACGAAAGCATCTACAACATCATCGGCATAATGCTTATAGCCTAAGATATTCTGACCGCGGAAAAGCATTTGGAGCTTTGTGTTGGGCATATGAGCCTTTATGGTTCTAAGCCTCCCCCACGGGTCTTCGTTTAAAAAGCGCATACAAGCATCAAATGTGGCGCCGCCCCAGCACTCAACCGACCAATATCCGATTTTATCGAGCCTTTCAAGCGCCGGAAGCATATCTTCGGTGGTC
>CADBOD010000014.1 GCA_902796165.1 Oscillospiraceae bacterium
GTTACCAACTGCGATACTATTGAGGGTTGGACAAAGTTAAACGGTGATAAAACCTTTACTTTAACTACTGTTAGTGCTCAGGCAAAGAGTGATGACGGTGCAGTTGGTACAAATGTTGATAACGGCTTTTTAAAGGCATATTATACACTACCTGAGGCTATGGATATTACCGGCTATAAATACATCGAGTGGGATTCCTGCTTTACGAACAATATGTGGGCGTCTATTGCTGAAAAATATGCAAGTCAGCTTTATCTCAGATTGTTCTCTGACGGTAACGATCCTACAAACAATCAAAGCAACTCTCTGATATTCAATTTTGAAAAACTTGAAGTTACCAAAATTGATGATAACTGGGTACATATAAAGGCTCCTCTTGATGATGCTTCAATCAATAGAAATTTTAATCCTAAGGCTTTCACTGCGTTCCGTTTCTATACGAATGAAAATACCAATGATGCAAGCGTACCAAGCGGTGCTATTCGTTTCGATAACATCATGGTTACCGGCAAAGAGGTGGTTACTGAGCCGGAGCCTGAACATACACCGGGAGATATCAACAATGACAATGCTGTAAACAATAAGGATTTGACAAGACTTTTCCAATATTTATCCGATTGGGATGTTGAGGTAAACGAGGAAGCGCTTGATGTAAATGGTGACGGAAGTGTTAACAATAAGGATTTAACAAGATTATTTCAATATCTCAGCGATTGGGAAGTTGAGATTTTCTGATAGTTCACAAAACAAAAAGGCAGTAGTAGTTAAACGGCTACTGCCTTTTAAATAAAAACCACTGTTCAAAGTCTATGAACAGTGGTTTTTATATTACATCATCTTAATATCTTCTTCGCTTAACATTTTAATATTATTCTCAGCAAGAATTTTTTCAGCCTTATCATTGTGGCGTGCTCTGAGAACTAAATAAGCGCCGTTGGAATTGCCGGGAGTAACAAACGCATACATATATTCAACATTAACGCCGCCATTTGTCAAAAGGCCCAACACCTTAGCTAATGAGCCGGGAGAATCTTCAAGCTCAACACCAATAACATTGTTGGCACGATAGATTACATTATTACTTTTAAGTGTTTCGAGAGCCTTATCAATATCGTTTACTATAATACGCAGAATACCGAAATCCTGAGTATCCGCAATAGAAACCGCACGCATATTAACGCCGGTATCGGATAATAGGGAAATGATTTTTGAAAGCGCACCCTGCTTGTTTTCCACAAATACTGATAGCTGTTTAATAAACATAAGTTTACCTCCTAATCAAGATTTCTGCGGTCAATAACTCTTTTTGCTTTACCCTCAGAGCGTGCAATGCTGCCTGCGGCAACAAATGTTGCCTTAGCCGCAATGCCGAGGGTTGATTTCAGTCTGTCAGCCAGCTCGTGTTCAAGCCTTGAAATATCAGAAATAGTATCAGAAAAAATACCTTCTGTAATTTCTACTTGTACTTCAAGAGTATCAAGAACGCCTTTTCGGTCAACTATAATTTGATAATTTGGCGATAGGTTCATTTGTAAAAGCACTGTTTCAATCTGTGACGGGAAAACATTAACGCCACGAATAATAAGCATATCATCAATTCTGCCCATAGGTTTAGACATACGCACAAAGGTTCTTCCGCAACCACACTTTTCATGCGTGATAGTTCCAATATCTTTTGTACGGAAACGAATAACAGGAAATGCCTCTTTGGTAAGGCAGGTAAACACGATTTCGCCCTTCTCACCGTCTTTTACAGGCAAATGCGTTTCAGGGTCGAGAATTTCAATGATAAAATGGTCTTCGTTTACATGCATACCATTTTGCTCACTGCATTCATACGCAACACCGGGACCCATAATTTCTGTCAAACCATAAATATCATAGGCTTTGATACTTAGAGATTTTTCAATTTCTCTGCGCATTTCCTCAGTCCAGGGCTCCGCACCGAAAATACCTACGCGAAGTGGCAGCTTTTTAGTATCAATTCCGGCTTTTTCAGCTGATTCACCAAGATACATAGCATACGACGGGGTGCAGGCGATAGCATCAGAGCCAAAATCTTCTAAAATTGTAAGCTGTCTTGCAGTATTTCCGGAAGATACAGGAATTGAAGTGCATCCAAGCCTTCTTGCACCCTCGGCAATGCCTAAACCACCAGTAAAAAGCCCATATCCGTAAGCTACATGGACCTTATCACTTTTTTCAATGCCGGCGGCGGCAAGCTGACGGGCAACAATATCGCCCCAATTATCAAGGTCTTTTTGAGTATAACCAACTACAATTTGCTTACCGGTGGTGCCTGATGAAGCATGCAAGCGAGCAACATTCTCCATTGGTACCGCAAACATACCGTAAGGATATGTATCACGCAGATCCTGCTTTGAAGTAAAAGGGAGCTTATTTAAATCATCAACACTCTTAATATCTTCGGGTTTTATTCCTATATTATCCATACGCTCCCGATATAGAGGTACATTTTCATAGACATGCTTCACAATATTAACAAGTCTTTCGCTTTGTATGTTTTTTATTTCTTCTCTCGAAGCCTTTTCAATTTCTGGTTGATAGCAATATTCCATATTATCTCCTTAATCACTCGCCTCTGCCGAGTAAAAACGCCTTCTTGTTCATTTCAACAAATTTTGGAGCGACGGTTTCTTCAATAGATTGTATCCATTTTTCTTTTTCAAACGGAAAATATTTTGAAAGGCGTCCCATCAAAACAATATTAACGGCTTTTACACTTCCTGCTTGCTTTGCGAGAGTAAGCGCATCAATCGCATCGATTTTAACGCCTTTGCTTTCAAGCTCGCTCAAAACATCCTGCGGGTATTCCGCCGCACCTGTGATTACGGGCATTGGGTCAATCTGTTGAGTATTAACAACAATTTGACCGCCTGCTTTTAGCATCGGAGCGTGGCGTGCCGCCTCTAACTTTTCAAAAGAAATAATAAAGTCAGCCTCGCCCTCGGAAACGAGTGGGGAATAGACCTTATCTCCGTATCTTACATAGGTTACTACTGAACCGCCGCGCTGGCTCATGCCGTGTACTTCTGATACTTTCACATCATATCCTTGACTTAAAAGCAGATGACCAAGCAGCTTACTTGCAAGAAGACTGCCTTGACCGCCAACGCCGACTATCATAATATTTACAGTTTTCATATTTCGCCACCTTCTTTAATAGCGTCAAAATGACATAATTGTTCGCATACCGCACAACCCACACACTGTGTAGCGTCTATAACTGCTTTGCCGTTTTTCATAGAAATAGCAGGGCATCCGAGCTTCATACAACTCTTGCAGGAACGGCATTTATCACTTTCCACTTTCAATGCCGGTTTTGCTTTAACATATTTTAACAACATACAAGGTCTGCGCGAAATTATAACCGAAGGCTCTTCGGCTTTTAATTCCTCTTTAACAGCCTTTTCACACTCTTCAAGATTATAAGGATCAACAACTCTTACTCTGTTTATACCGAGCGAATTGCAGAGCTTTTCAAGATTTACCTTAGCCGCAGGATCGCCCTTGATATTGTAACCGGTTGTGGGGTTTTGCTGATGTCCGGTCATTCCGGTTATAGAGTTATCAAGTATTATAACAACGGAATTTGAAGCGTTATAAGAGATATTTACAAGCCCCGTCATACCTGAGTGCATAAATGTTGAATCACCGATAACACAAACGGTTTTTCCTTCACTTTCACTGCCACGCGCCTTATTAAAACCGTGAATTCCCGATACAGAGGCCCCCATACAAAGCGTGGAATCAAGAGCGTTGAGCGGGGGAGTAGCACCAAGTGTGTAACACCCGATATCTCCGAGAACAGTTAGTTTTAATTTAGCAAGTACATAGTAAATACCTCTGTGCGGACATCCAGGGCACATAACAGGCGGTCTGTTAGGTATTACGGAATCCGCACAAACAGTCGCTTCCTGCTTATCAAGCAAAATTTTCTTAATATCCTTTTGAGAAAACTCACCGATGTTTGAAAACAGGTTTTTTCCTTCGGGATTCAATCCGATGTTTCTAAGATGTGTTTCAATAATCGGGTCAAGCTCCTCAACAACTATAAGTCTTTTAACCCTGCTTGCAAAATCGATAAGTGATTTTATCGGCAAAGGATTTATTAAACCTATTTTAAATACTGATACACTATCGCCGAAAACTTCTTTTACATATTGATAGCAGGTGCCCGAAGTTATGATACCGATTTCAGAATTATATGCATAAAACACCTTATTAAATTCACAGTTCTCCGCGAACTCACTTAATGCCTTTGTTCTTTCTTCAACAACAGGATGTTTTTTCTTTGCATATCCCGGCATCATTATATACTTTGCCGGTTGTTTCTCATAAGGCAATAAATCTTTATCAATACGCTCGCCGGTTTCAACAATACTTTGGCAGTGTGCAATTCGCGTGCATGTGCGCATCATCACCGGTGTATCGAATCTTTCGGATAAATCGAAAGCCGCCTTAGCAAAAGAATACGCTTCCGCAGAATCAGCTGGCTCAAGCATAGGCACTTTTGCTGCAATCGCATAATGGCGAGAATCCTGTTCGTTTTGTGATGAGTGCATCGCAGGATCGTCTGCAACACAAATTACCATACCGGCTCTGACGCCTGTGTATGACATTGTAAATAACGGATCCGCGGCAACATTAAGGCCGACATGCTTCATAGCACAAGCGCTTCTGGCACCGGCGAGAGAAGCGCCAAACGCCACCTCGGTAGCAACCTTCTCATTAGGTGCCCACTCACAGTAAATTTCATCATATTTTGCGGCAAACTCGGTAATTTCAGTAGAGGGAGTGCCGGGATAGCTTGATACCACCTTTACACCTGCTTCATAAAGACCGCGTGCCACTGCCGCATTACCAATCAGTAATTGCTTCATAGTTTAATTTCCTTTCAAAATTATGCTTTGTTCTGCGCATCAACAAGATTTGAAGCGCCATATATCTTTCTTAATTTCGGTTTTTCTATTTTTCCGGTAGCGTTCCGAGGTACATTTGCAAGAATAAACTTTTTAGGTCTTTTGTATCTCGGCAACTGATGGCAAAAAGTTTCGAGGTCATTTTCACTGCATGTGTGACCTTCTTTGATTTCAACAATCGCGGCGGCAATCTCACCAAGGCGATTATCCGGCAAACCTATAACTGCTACATCCTTAACATCCGGGTGTGAAGAAATAAAATCTTCAATTTGAACCGGGTAAATATTTTCACCGCCTGAGATGATTACATCTTTTTTACGGTCAACAAGATAAATAAATCCATCTTCATCCTGCATTGCCATATCTCCGGTGTAAAGCCAACCGTTTTTAAGGGTTTGTGCAGTGGCTTTAGGGTCATTATAGTATTCA
>CADBOD010000015.1 GCA_902796165.1 Oscillospiraceae bacterium
GATATATCTTTATCCAACAAATCAAGGAAGCCTGCCATAGTATCTCTCATACCGAGCCCGCCGACCATAAGCACCATACATCCTATAATACCTATCAGCGTCATAGCCGACCTGCTTTTGTGACGAGCAAGATCCCTTATGTTCCACTTTGTCCCAAATCCCAACTTATTCCAAAACCCAAATTGCTCAAAAAAGATTTTACGCATCTTTTTAGGTGTATAAGGTCGCAGTGCATCGGAAGCAGTTCCTTTGAGCTGATATCTCACTGACAAAAGACTTATCAGCGATAGAGAAATTATTGTGGCAATCATAACAGGATAGCAGAAAGGCGGTATTTTAGCCGTCCAATCAGGCATATCAAAATATGTGCCCATCATACCGTTTTCACTCATAATCAGCTTGCACACTGCATATCCGAGAACGACGCCAAGTCCTGTACCTAACACACCAATAAACAATCCGTATGCGGTATAATGAAAAAGTATCCTTCTGTTTTTAAATCCGAGAGCTTTAAGTGTTCCGATTTGGAGCTTCTCTTTTGTTGCTATACGGTGCATTGTAGTAACCATAGTGAGTATGGCAATCGCAAGGAATAAAACCGGCAAAATCGAGCCCATCGTCTTACCCTCTTCCGCTTCACCCATAGCCTCTTTATACACAACATGCTCATCCTTTGAAGTTACCATTATGGTTTTGCCGAGCTTATCTTTAATAGCATCTTCAAGTTCCGCCTTATCCTTTTTGGAAATAACATTTATCTGAGCATAAACTTTATTCATTGCAAGCGATATTTCTTCGTCAGAGAGTTTTTCCAAAACAAAACTGTTTATACTGTCCTGCGGAACACCCTGCTTTTTAAGCTCGTCGGTATATGTATTTTTCAGTTTTTCTGTAACCACGGATTTCAGCTTTTCGGGTGATATATAAGCGTATCCGAATGTGTTATAATCCGGCATAAGTTGATTTTTATCAGCAACACATATCATATGTTCACCGGATTTAATAAGTCCCTCAACTTTACTTTTTATCTCAACGCCTTGAAATTCAAGTGTTAATAAATCGTTGAGCTTGATACCGTTTGCCGCGGCGAATTTATCCGATAGCCACAATCCGTCTGATTTTTCGTCATATTCTTTACCGGACATTACCGTAAATGTAGATACCGTATAATTTTCGCTCACATCAAGGGCTAATGATTTATTTTCCTTACCCTTAATATCCAAATTCACAGATAAAAATCGTGTTGCCGCTTCCACACCTTTTATACCGGAAATCAAATTCAAGTCATCTACTGTAAAACCATCCTGTGAATATAGGCGGTAATCGGCATAATTGGTATCCTCAAAAAAATGTGAGGTATCATATTCAATGGTGTACCATTCCATATTAAACCCGAGAAACATCCCCACACCAAGCGTTATCATAATAATCATCGATATAAACTGCGCTTTATAACTCCACGCAGTACGAATTAGCTTTTTAAATAACATTACCATTCCACCTCATCGGCACTAAGCGGATTTTTTTGATTTTCAACAGAACGAATTTTGCCGTTTTTAACTCGTATTACAACATCCGCCATTTTTGCAATATTCTGGTTGTGTGTGACAATAACAATGGTTTTGCCGTATTCCTTAGCCATCTTTAAAAGCAGCTTCAATACCATAACGCCGGTTTCGGAATCAAGCGCGCCCGTAGGCTCATCACACAAAAGTATTTTCGGATTTTTTGCAAGAGCTCGCGCTATTGAAATTCGTTGCTGTTCGCCGCCGCTGAGCTCCGATGGAAAGTTGTTTAAATGGTCGGATAAACCTACCTGTGCAATCATTTCTTTGGCATCAAGCGGCTTAGTGGCAATCTGTGATACGAGATTAACATTTTCAAAAACCGTCAAGGTCGGTATAAGATTGTAAAACTGAAAAACAAAACCGACGGTTGAAGCCCGATAATTCGCAAGCTCATTATCAGTAAGCTCAGAAATATCATTACCGTTTACCGTAATTGTTCCTTCACTCGGACTATCAAGTCCGCCAAGCAGATTGAGAAGCGTGCTTTTTCCTGCGCCTGAAGGTCCTAAAATAACAACAAATTTGCCCTCATCGAGTGTAAAATCAACCTTGTCAAGTGCGCGCAACTCATGCTCTCCGCTCGTATAAATTTTTGATACCTTCTCGAATTTTACTATTTCCATATCTTCCTCCTGAACATCGTTAGCGATAGCTAACCTAAACTTTAAAAAAATAAAGGCGTTTTTAGTTACCCTACGCTAACTATTATACCTGCTTTTCGGATTTTTTCAAGCCTTTTTTAATATTTTATTGCATTTGCAAAATAAAAGTGATAAAATACCGATATATAAAGCATTGAGGTGATTATATGCTGCTTGCTATTGATGTTGGAAACACTAATATCACACTTGGCATCTATAACGAACAGGTTTTATTGTTTACCGCCCGCCTTGCAACCGATAGTAGAACTACTGCCGACCAATATGCTATTGAACTTAAAAATGTTCTTTCCTTGCACGGTCAAAGTTACAAGGATATTGAAGATTGCATAATTGCATCCGTAGTCCCTACCGTTTGCACCTCATTAAAAAAAGCAATTTCACTGCTTTGCGATATTGTTCCGCTTGTTTTAGGTCCGGGTGTAAAAACCGGTCTTAATATTAAAATTGATAATCCGGCTCAGCTCGGGGCGGATTTAGTTGCCGGCGCCGTAGGCGCTATAAATGAATATACGCTTCCCTGCATTGTTATTGATATGGGAACCGCCACTACTCTTAGTGTTATTGATGAAAACGGAACATACAGAGGCGGTGTTATCGCGGCAGGCGTAAGGCTTACGCTTAAAGCCCTTACCGAAAATACCGCGGCACTGCCAAGCGTTAGCATAAATGCACCTAAAAATGTTATCGGCACAAATACTGTTGACTGTATGCAGTCAGGTCTTGTGTATGGCGCCGCCGCTATGCTTGATGGGCTTATTGAGCAAATATCAGCCGAGCTCGGTGCATTTCCTACCATTGTCGCAACAGGCGGTCTTTCAAAAGAAATTGTCGCACACTGTCAGCATGATATAATATACGATGAAAACCTTTTGCTTGATGGCTTGCGCGAAATATACGAACGCAATAAATAAGGCATTATTTATCCGTTAGGATAATGCAAATATTATGAACTGTACCGTTTGGACAGTATCGGAGGTATTATTATGTCAGAAAATTCAAAACAAAACAAAACTGTAAAGCTAACTGTTTTAGCGGCGCTTTCGGCAATAGTTGCCGTCATCTCATTTATACCGCTGAAAACAATGGGCCTTGAAATTACATTTTCAATGGTACCCATAGCGGTAGGCGCTATTCTTTACGGACCGGTTGCCGGCGCAGTGCTTGGCTGTGTTTTCGGCATTGTCAGCTTCTTGCAATGCTTTGGTTACAGCCAGTTCGGTGCTCTGCTTTTAAGCGAAAGCGCGTTTTATACCTTTTTGGTTTGTGTGCCCACAAGAGTTTTAGCAGGCTTTATTACCGGTGCGGTTGCCTCAGGCATGAAAAAAGGCAACAAAGCAGTAAACGAGTTGCGTTTTGTTGTATGCTCGCTTATTGCACCGATTTTAAATACGGTTTTCTTTATGTCAACACTGGTTGCACTATTTTATAAAGGAGAAACAATACAGAATTTTGTTTATATCTTAGGTGCGGCAAACCCGTTTATTTTTGTGATATTGTTTGTGGGAATAAACGGTCTTGTAGAGATAATTGCCGGATTTATTGTCGCATATCCGGTATCACGAGGCGTATATCAAGGGTTAAAGAATTATTTTTGAACTTGCGGCGGACCGTTGGTCCGCCGATTTTTTTGTTTTTTTGAAAAATTTTCCTTTATTTTTTAAAAAATTGTGATATAATGAATTAGATATGCAAGAATTATGTTTATTTGCATACTAAATTTGTAAACTATGGTCTGTCCATAAATTTATTTAGGAGGTTGACTTAAATGAGTCACAAGTATGTTTACCTTTTTAGCGAAGGTAATGCGCAGATGCGTGAGCTCTTAGGCGGTAAGGGTGCCAACCTTGCAGAGATGACAAGTATCGGTCTCCCCGTTCCCCAGGGTTTCACAATTTCCACAGAGGCCTGCACACAGTATTATGAAGACGGTCGTCAGATCAATGCTGATATCCAGGCACAGATTATGGAATACATCGAAAAGATGGAAGAAATTACCGGCAAAAAGTTCGGTGACCTTGAAAATCCGCTTCTCGTATCTGTTCGTTCCGGCGCGCGTGCTTCAATGCCCGGTATGATGGATACCATTCTCAACCTCGGTCTTAACGATGAAGTTGTTAATGTTATTGCCGAGAAGTCTAATAATCCCCGTTGGGCTTGGGATTGTTACAGAAGATTTATTCAGATGTTCTCCGATGTTGTTATGGAGGTTGGCAAAAAGTATTTTGAAAAGCTCATTGATGAAATGAAAGAAAAGAAGGGCGTTACCTTCGATGTTGAGCTTACAGCCGATGATCTTAAAGAGCTTGCCACTCAGTTTAAAGCTGAGTATAAGAAGCAGCTCGGAAAAGACTTCCCGTCTGATCCTAAGGAACAGCTTTTCGAGGCTATCAAAGCCGTTTTCCGTTCATGGGACAACCCCCGTGCTAACATCTATCGTATGGACCACGATATTCCTTATTCTTGGGGAACAGCCGTTAACGTTCAGATGATGGCATTCGGTAATATGGGTGATGATTGCGGTACAGGCGTTGCCTTTACCCGTAACCCGGCTACCGGTGAAAAGGGTCTTATGGGTGAATTCCTTACAAACGCTCAGGGCGAAGATGTTGTTGCCGGCGTTCGTACACCTATGCCGATTAGTGAGATGAAAAACAAGTTCCCTGAGGCTTTTGAGCAGTTCCAGGGCGTTTGCAAAACTCTTGAAAACCATTATCGCGATATGCAGGATATGGAGTTCACCATTGAGCACGGCAAACTCTTTATGCTTCAAACCCGTAACGGTAAGCGTACAGCTGCCGCCGCTATCAAGATTGCTTGCGACCTCATTGATGAAGGTATGATAAGCGAAGAAGAAGCAGTTATGCAGATTGATGCTAAGAGCCTTGATATGCTTCTCCACCCGACCTTTGATCCTAAGGCTCTTAAAGATGCCGATAAGAACAATGTTGTTGGTAAGGGTATTGCCGCTTCTCCGGGTGCCGCTGCAGGTACTATCGTATTCACAGCAGAAGATGCCGCCGAAAAGGGCAAGGCCGGCGAAAAGGTAATTCTTGTTCGTCTTGAAACCTCTCCTGAAGACATTGAAGGTATGAAGTATGCTCAGGGTATTCTTACCGTTCGTGGCGGTCAGACCTCTCACGCCGCAGTTGTTGCCCGTGGTATGGGTACATGCTGTGTATCGGGTTGCGGCGATATTAAGATGGATGAAGAGAATAAGCAGTTCACCCTTGCCGGCAAGGTATTTAAAGAGGGTGACGGCCTGTCACTTGACGGTTCAACCGGTAACATCTATGATATGATTATTCCGACAGTTCCTGCTGATCCTAACAGCGGCTACTTCGGCAGAATAATGCAGCTTGCTGATAAGTTCAGAACCTTAAAGGTTCGCACCAATGCTGATACTCCGGCTGACGCTAAGCGTGCCGCAGAGCTCGGCGCTCAGGGTATCGGTCTTTGCAGGACCGAGCATATGTTCTTTGAGCCTGACAGAATCGGCGCTTTCCGTGAAATGATTTGTTCTGAGACAGTTGAAGAGCGTGAAAAGGCTCTCGCTAAAATTGAGCCAATGCAGCAGGCTGACTTTGAGGGTCTTTTTGAGGCTCTTGGCGGCTATCCTGTAACCATTCGTTTCCTCGATCCCCCGCTTCACGAGTTTGTTCCTACCGAGGAAGCTGATATTGAAGCTCTTGCTAAAACTCAGGGCAAGACCGTTGCTTACATCAAGCAGGTTATAAATGACCTTCACGAGTTCAACCCGATGATGGGTCACCGTGGTTGCCGCTTGGCAGTTACCTATCCTGAAATTGCCAAGATGCAGACAAAGGCTGTTATCAAGGCTGCTATCGCAGTTAAAGCCCGTCATAATGATTGGGATATCGTTCCCGAGATTATGATTCCGCTCGCTTGCGAAGTTAAAGAGCTTAAATTCGTTAAGGATGTTGTTGTTAAGACTGCTGACGAGGTTATCGCCGCAGCCGGCAGCGACCTTAAATATGAAGTTGGTACTATGATTGAAATTCCGCGTGCGGCTCTTACCGCTGCTGATATCGCAAAAGAGGCTGAGTTCTTCTGCTTCGGTACTAACGACCTTACTCAGATGACATTCGGCTTCAGCCGTGACGATGCAGGTAAGTTCTTGCCGGCATACTATCAGAACAAGATTTTTGAGTCTGATCCGTTTGCCCGTCTTGATACAACCGGCGTAGGTCAGCTTATGGAGCTTGCTGTTAAGAACGGTAAGGCAGTTCGCAGCACACTTCACTGCGGTATATGCGGTGAGCACGGCGGCGATCCCTCATCCATTGAGTTCTGCCATAATATCGGTCTTGACTATGTATCCTGCTCACCTTTCCGTGTGCCGATAGCAAGACTTTCCGCCGCTCAGGCAGCGATAAAATCAAAATAATATTATCTAATGCTATTTAAACAAGAGCGCCCTGTGTTCAAGCGAACACAGAGCGCTCTTTCTTTTTTCAAAAACGAATATAATGTGCGATTATTCCGTTTAATTATTTTGCAACTTCGGCAAGTTTTTGTGCAATTTTTGCTAATTCTGCTGCAAATTCCAATGCATCAGTTGTGTCTAACTCTTCCTCTAATTTTTCTGACCTTTCAGCCCAATCAGTCATTTCTGAAACCATTTTTGTGTAATCAGTCATTATTGATAGATCAGTAGGGTTGGCTTTATATTTTTTAACGATTTTAATATATTCATCAACCCAGGCATTGTAGTCCTTAATAAACTGTTTCCATTCCGTGTTATTCGAATTTGATTCTGTTTCTGTATTACTTGTATCTAAAGTGGCGCTTTGCACATCAGACACATCATTATAATCATTTGTATCATTGCTTGTTGGTACTTTTGCCCCACCACAACCAGTCAGAGAAAATACAATCGAAAGCACAACTAAGAACACCATTGTTTTTTTCATTCTTTTAACCTCCATTAAGCATATTGTAATGCTTTTATTTATTGTTCATTCAATGCTGTTTTACATTGAAACCAAACCACTATATTTTTAGTTTGTTGTTTTTTTACATCTAACATCTATAGCTTTAATCTCATTACCCAAAAAGACTTCAAGATAATAGTTTTTATCTTCAGTATATGCCATAAACATTTTACCACCGTCGTTTTCAGATTCATAATGAATATTGCTGAATCCCATCTCTTTACACTTTGCTACATAAGATTCATATTCACCGTCATTATAGTTTTTTACTCTGAATGCATATTCATTTCCGCTGTCTTGATCAATAATTGATATTACGCCATCTAAAAAAAATTGCTCAGGTTTTGGGATTAGGTCTGCATATTTTATCTTTCCTAATGACGAATTGTTTTGAGCGGATGCTGTTTCATTTGATTTGCTACTAAATTCCTCTTTACCAAAACAACCTGTTACAAGCAATAAAATTAGCGTTATTACTAAAAGCACTGTAATTCTTTTCATTTTCTCACCTCCTTTAAATTAAAAAGTGCGACCACCGAAGCAGTCGCACAAAAAACGCAAACTCCGATAGTCGCCAAACCAATTCAATATAAAGGGCAATAAGCAC
>CADBOD010000016.1 GCA_902796165.1 Oscillospiraceae bacterium
TTTCGTAAAGATCGTTTCTTGCGTTGGCACGGACATGGGTGGAATCGGTGAGAAGAAGTTTTCCTGTAATAAGCCCCTTTTCCATACGATGAAACCTTTGGACTAATAAAGCCCTTATAAATAAAGGTTTTTCAAGCATTTTTAATGTGATAAATACTCAATTTACCACAGTTTTACCACAGTTTATTAATTTTCCTCAAAAAAGTTTAAGTCCTGCCGTGTTTGGCAGGACTTATTTCGTTATCGTTAATTCCTGCATTCACCGCTATGCTTTTCAAAATAATCAAGTATTCTGTCCTTGATAGTTCCGACTACTTCCCATATTAAACTGTCCATTTCTTCTTTATCATCAATATCAATGTCAAGTTGTTCGGCAAGTGGTGTGTAATCCAACTCACAAATATCGTAATAAATGGCATCGCCTAACGGACATAAATAATTCAATGACCTATCATCTGCCGTAATACTTCCGCTATCTTTCCCATACCATTCTTCATATTCGGTCATCGCCGAAAGCATACTTTCATCTTGATTGTCGCCGTAAAGTATTGTGATAAACTCATAGGTATCTGTAAATGTTTCATCAATAAAATCGTTTATAATTGCTTCCCTTGTTTTTGTTGCTTTTTCCATTTCTAATTTCCTTTCTTTCCATTCTCCATACTCTTTGCATAATTGTTCTAATATTTCTTTTTCGGTTTTTTTCTTTTTGTCTTTTTTCATTTATCTTCAGTCCTTTTCTATTATTATTTAATAATTCCACGTCTTGCCGTTAGGTCAGCAGATTGAAAACTAACAGGCAATATCTAAATAATACATTTCTTCATCAATATTATTGAAAGTGTTTTCAAAAGCATATTTGTCCGATTTGCCTATTAATTCAAGATATTTGTTTTTTATATCTTCATTGTGTATTTCGTTTTCCGCATAATCGCAACGCCAATTCATAACTAAAACCAATTCAGATATAATTTTATAATTGGGTTTTTCGGAAATATAATCGTCATATACCATTTGTATTGCATTGACTCCAATTTTTTCCGCAACTATGAAATCGGTGTAAGCAGTTGAAAAAAATTTATAATTCTTTTCTTCTAATCTTTCTAAAGCATAGCACATATCAGCAAAATACAAAGAGGGGTTTGCATTTACGATTTTAATTGAGGTAAAATTTGCGTTTTCCTTGTCCCTGATTGATTTTTTGTAGTTACATCTCATATTTTAACTCCTTTCTTGAATAAGAAATTAAAGTCTTTCATTCAAAATCTCCCCGTCTTGCCAATAGGTCAGCAGATGATAAATAAGTTTCAAATAATCATAATTCAATACTGTTTAACAGCGCACGACCTACATATTCAACAACATTTACGGTCATAGCGTTTCCTGCTTGTCCCAAGATTTTATTCGGGTTGAGTTTTGCTTTTTTCGCCTTTTCCATAAACTCTTTGGGAAAACCCTGCAAAAGCAAACTCTGATAACCGTTTATCTTGTATATTTGCTTGTTGTGAACATAGAACAGACCGAGATTGCCTTTTCGTAAAGTAGGTATTTTATGGCGGTAAATTCTCATATCACGATTTCTGCGGTCAATTATTAAATAATCTTCCTTTAACAAATCTTTTTCACGAAACTGCCCTTTGTTCAAACCGGTGTTCATATACTCTTGCCAAGACTTATTATAAATGCTGATAGGTTCTCCGTGTAATCTTTCAAGACATTCCTTAAGTGTTTTTGTTGGTCTGTCTTTTGTTTCCCATTCAATCGGTTTATGTTCAATATCTTTGCGAATTCCGACAAGATAAACTCTCTCCCGTGATTGTGGCACGCCGTACTCAATAGAATTGAGGACTTTCCAAGAAATGTCGTAACCGAGTTCATCAAACTTTTTGAGAACGGTTTTCATTGAGTTACCGTTGTCGTGGGAAACGAACCCTTTTACATTTTCTAAAATGAAGTAAGGCACATTTTTTTCTTTAAGAATTCTCATCAACCCGAAAATTACTTGTCCGCGTTCATCGTTAAAACCCATGCGTTTACCGACCGTAGAAAATGTTTGACAAGGAAAACCGCCAATCATCAAATCAAAGTCGGGCAAAGTTGTAATATCCGATTTCATAAGGTCGCCGTAGTTCTTTTCCTTTGCGCCGAAAAA
>CADBOD010000017.1 GCA_902796165.1 Oscillospiraceae bacterium
CCGCAACTGCGGTCATATCGTAATAGGAACCGAGGCTCCTGATGTTTGTCCCGTATGCAATCATCCGCAAGCATATTTTGAAATTCGTAAAGATAATTATTGATATAATCTTAATAATACGAAATGGGGAATTGTTTTGTCTAAAATCATTTTATTTCAGGGAGATTCTATTACCGATGCCTGCAGGAACCGTGAGAATGACAATTTTGAGGGGTCCGGTTATCCTACGCTTGTGAAAGCGCAGATTGGCTTTGATAATCCCGGTGAGTATTTGTTTTATAATCGCGGTGTAAGCGGCGACAGGGTTCTGGATATGTACGCGCGCATTATTAAAGATGTTTTGAATTTAAAGCCGGACTATATGAGCGTTCTTATCGGCGTTAATGATATATGGCACGGCATGGATTGGAATAACGGTACAGGTCTTACCCGCTACGAAAAAGTGTATAATACTTTTATTGAAGAGATAAAAGCCGAATTACCGGACATAAAAATTATAATTATGGAGCCGTTTGTTTTGAGAGGCTCCGCTACCGATAATACCGAGGATCAACCCGAGCGTTTCAATAAATTCAGCACGGGAGTTTACGAAATTGCAAAAGCCGCCCGTCGTGTGGCAAATAAACATAATCTTCCTTTTGTTGAATTACAGGAAAAATTTGATGAAGCCTGTAAGCTGAATGAGGAAAGTTATTGGCTGATGGACGGTGTCCATCCAACAGCAATGGGACATGAGCTAATTAAAAGGGAATGGCTCAAGGCTTTTAATACGATCAAGTAGTATACAAACAAACCCTTAGCCAAACGGCTAAGGGTTTGTTTGTTAAGAGAGGTTATTAACTAAATCTATTGTGAAGATACATTATCAGTTGCTTTTATGGCATTCGCCACTCATAGGGCAGCAGCCACAGTTGCAACCGCAACTTGATTTGCCGCCTTTTTTGTCCTTAATCATCTTAACGACTATCGCGGCAATAACTGCTATCAGCGCAAGTACAATAAGAATAGTGCCGATATTACTTGTTAACCACTCAAGCATATTGATTTCTCCTTATCAGATTTTTTTGCTGAGCTTGGTAGCCTCGGTGTACTTCTTGAAGAAGAGCATATATATAATAACTGCAAGAAGTATAAGCGCCGCAATAAGACCAATAACATTTACATTGCCGGTAAACACATTGCCGAACTGATTTATCATAAGTGCTATTACATAAGCAAATCCGCACTGATAACCAATGGCGAACCAAGTCCACTTAGCGTTGTTCATTTCACGCTTAATTGCGCCGATTGCCGCAAAGCAGGGGGCACAAAGCAGGTTGAATACGAGGAATGAATAACCGGTAATGCCGGTGAATGCTTGACCGAGTGTCTGCCAAACTGTACTGTCTCCGCCGCCATAGAGAATACCCATTGTGCCAACGATATTTTCCTTTGCAACAAGGCCGGTGATTGAAGCCACGGCAGCCTGCCAGTTGCCCCAACCGAGAGGAGCAAATATCCAAGCGATACCCGAACCGATTTTTGCGAGGATTGAAAGGTTCAATTCGTCTTCTGAAAGCATCCTGAAACCGTCGCTTGTAAAGCCGAAGTAGGAAGTAAACCAAACGATGATTGTTGAAAGTAAAATAATTGTTCCGGCTTTCTTAATGAATGACCAGCCGCGCTCCCACATTGAACGCAAAACATTTCCGAGTGTCGGCATATGGTAGGCGGGAAGCTCCATAACAAACGGTGCAGGCTCGCCTGAGAACATCTTTGTCTTTTTAAGCATAACGCCTGAGATTATGATTGCCGCCATACCTATAAAGTATGCACTTGTAGCAACCCACGCGCTTCCGCCGAATATAGCACCGGCAATCATCGCGATAAACGGAACCTTAGCGCCGCAGGGGATAAATGTAGTAGTCATTATGGTCATTCTGCGGTCGCGTTCATTTTCAATAGTTCTGCTTGCCATAATACCAGGAACACCGCATCCTACGCCTACAAGCATAGGAATAAAGGATTTACCTGAAAGACCGAATTTTCTGAAAATACGGTCAAGCACGAATGCGATTCTTGCCATATATCCGCAAGCCTCAAGGAATGCAAGCAATAAGAAAAGAACGAGCATCTGAGGAACAAATCCGAGAACGGCACCTACGCCGGCAACTATACCGTCGTTAATAAGACCGGATAACCAGTCTGCCGCACCGACCTTTTCAAGACCGTCACCAACTAATACAGGAACACCGGGAACCCAAACTCCGTAATCTGCCGGGTCAGGCTCTTCGCCTATTTCGTCAAGCGTTTTGAGTGCGTCTTTATAATCACTCAATGTGGCGGTCTCTGTGGTAACCTCGAGGGTTTCCTCGTCCTCTACCTCATAGGTGAATTCTTTTGCGGGAGCCTCGCCGTTTTCTTCAACATAAGCCTCATATCCGTCAACTATTAAAGAGGCTTCTGTGTATTCATCATTTACTTCTTCATAAGCGGAACTGCCTATACCGAATAAATGGAAGCCGTCACCGAAAAGTCCGTCGTTTGCCCAGTCAGTCGCGGCAGAGCCGACAGTTACCATTGAAATATAGTAAACTAAGAACATAATTGCGGCAAAAATAGGAAGTCCTAACCAGCGGTTTGTTACTACGCGGTCAATCTTATCCGATGTTGAGAGCTTGCCTGCGTTTTTCTTCTTGTAGCAGGCTTTGATTACATTTGCTATGTATAAATAACGCTCGTTTGTGATAATGCTTTCCGAATCGTCATCAAGCTCTTTTTCAGCCGCTTTAATGTCCTCCTCGATATGTGAGAGCTTTTCAGCCGGAATATTCAGGCTTTCAAGTACCTTTTCATCACGCTCAAAAATCTTGATGGCATACCATCTTTGATTTTGCTCAGGCATATCGTGAAGCAAGGCTTCCTCAATATGTGCAAGCGCGTGCTCAACCACACCGTTGAATGAGTGCTGAGGAATGGTTTTTTCGCCCTTCGCCGCAGATATTGCCGCTTCTGCCGCTTCCGATACACCGGTGCCTTTAAGAGCTGAAATCTCAACAACCTTGCAACCGAGTTGGCGTGAAAGCTCGTCAATATTTATCTTATCTCCGTTTTTGCGAACAATATCTATCATATTTACCGCCGCTACAACCGGAATACCAAGCTCTGTAAGCTGTGTTGTAAGGTAAAGGTTTCTTTCAAGGTTTGTACCGTCAATGATATTGAGTATCGCATCGGGGCGCTCGCTTAAAAGATAGTTTCTCGCAACAACCTCTTCAAGCGTGTACGGGGAAAGTGAATAAATACCCGGAAGGTCGGTTATTATCACATCATTGTGCTTTTTCAGCTTGCCTTCCTTTTTCTCAACTGTAACACCCGGCCAGTTTCCGACAAACTGATTTGAACCGGTAAGTGCATTAAACAGAGTGGTCTTACCGCTGTTAGGGTTACCGGCAAGAGCAATTCTTATCTTTTCATCCATTTTATTCACCAACCTTTACTCAATTTCTATCATTTCAGCATCCGCTTTGCGAAGTGATAGCTCATAGTTTCTGACTGTGATTTCAATCGGGTCGCCGAGAGGTGCCACCTTGCGAACATAGATACTTACGCCTTTTGTGATGCCCATATCCATAATTCTGCGTTTGATAGCGCCCTCACCGTGCAGTTTTTTAACCGTCACGGTTTCGCCGATTTTTGCCTGCCTTAATGTGTTCATAAACCTCAACTCCTTAAACTATACCATAATCTTCATAGCCATATCTTTACCTATGGCAACGCGAGATTCTTTGATATTTACAATCACACTGCCGGCCAGTGTGTTTATAACTGTTACTGCTCCACCTACGCAAAAACCTAAATTTTCAAGGTGATGCCTGATTTCTTCATTGCCTCCGATACGCTTTATAATCTGCTCTTCGCCCGGGTCAACCATAGTAAGCGGTATCATATATACACTCCTTGGAAAATATTTGGTTAGCCAGAGCTAACCCTGCTGACAAAATTAAAGTTAGCCTAAACTAACCATTAACATTATATATATAAAATCGACAGTTGTCAAGTCATTTTTTTAAAAAAAGTGTTATTTTTCAAAAATTTCTAAAAAACAACTTATCACCACTGATGGAAATTCGAAACTTTATTGTCTTGCCAATAGGTTTTCGCATAGGATGTATCGGGGATTGTTACTCCCCGAACGGAGGATTATTATGCAAAAATATATGATAATTACACCATCGGTAACCTATGCGCTTAAAGGGCGTGACGCATTAAGGCGCCGCGGATTAAAAGCGGCTGTTGAGCGCAGAAATAAGAAAAGCGGCGGTTGCGGTTACGGCATAGTAACAAACGGAGATATAAAGAATATTGAAAAAATTCTTAATGATTCTGCGGTAAGGATTATTGAGATTATAGACTATTAACAAATCTAAAAAGGGTCAAACCCGCCGCGGTTTGACGCCTTTTAAATTTATCTATTTTAGTGGTAAAGGAGGGAAAAATTATGATAAATTTTGATAATGCCGCTACGACGGGGAAAAAGCCACAATCCGTTATAAACGCAGTAAATAATGCGTTATACAGGTTTTCTGCAAACCCCGGCAGAGGAGGTCATAATCTTTCTGTTTTTGCCGCCGGGGCTGTATATTCCGCAAGGGAAAAGATTTCCCGATACTTCGGGGCGAGCGGCGCCGATAATGTTATTTTCACTTCAAATTGCACAGCGGCTGTGAACTATGTTTTAAAGGGCTTTTTAAAGCCGGGCGACCACATAATAATATCCGATTTAGAACATAATGCGGTTGTACGCCCGCTGCAAAAAATTGATGTAGGCGTAAGTGTTGCAAAAGTGGATTTGCTCAGCGATGATAAAACGGTTGAAAATTTTGAGACGCTTATAAAAGAAAATACAAAAATGATTTTTTGCACCGCGGCATCAAATGTTTGTGGGAGGGCATTGCCTATAAAGAAAATCGGTGATATATGCAAAAAAAGAAATATTGCCTTTGGCGTTGATGCGGCTCAGATGGCGGGAGTAAGACCTATAAATATGAGGGATATGGGCATAGATTTTCTGTGTGTTGCGCCGCATAAAGGACTTTACGCTCCTATGGGACTCGGTATTCTTATTGCTCAAAGGGATATCGGAAATACGCTGATTGAAGGAGGAACAGGAACAAATTCGATAAGCCTGTATCAGCCGGATATAATGCCTGAAAGGTATGAAAGCGGCACTATAAATGTTCCGGCAATTATGGGTGCGGCGGCAGGTATCGATTTTGTAAGCGGCAGGGCGAGGGATGCGTATAATAAGGAATTTGAGATGGTTGCTCGCCTTTATGATTCACTTGACAAAATGTCTAATATAACACTTTATACACCGAAAATTGTGAAAAACCTGTATATGCCGGTGCTCTCTTTTAATGTTAAAGGTAAGACGTCGGAGCAAACGGCGGCATATCTTAACAGCAAGGGCATTGCAGTAAGGGCTGGGCTTCACTGTGCGCCGTATGCGCATAAAAAGCTCAAAACAATAGATGGCGGTACCGTCAGAGTATCGCCGTCATATTACAGTACTTTAAGCGAAATCGCATATCTTATAAAAATATTAAAAGTTTATAAATAATTAAAAAATCAGTTGAATAAACAAAATTGTTATGCTAAAATAATTTTGTAGAATTCTAAAAGTGAAGGGTGGTAAATTTGAGCACCGTTTTAAACTTTATCGTTACATCCTGGAATCAAATTGCTTATGCGGTATCGAATATCAGAGTTTTTGATATTATTGATATTTTAGTAATAGCATTTTTGATTTACAAGGCAATTCAGTTCTTGCGTGAAACCAGGGCGGGTCAGCTTGCTAAGGGTATTATTGTTTTAGTGGTAGTATATCTTATTGCAAAATGGTTTGACCTTGCGGTTTTGCGTTGGGTTTTAGCTTTTGTATTCAATTCCGCAATTATTGCTCTTGCGGTTATTTTCCAGCCGGAGCTGAGGCGTATGCTCGAGCGCATAGGTCAAATAAATGTCGGCGCGGGGCAGGCGCTGGATAGCGAAGAGGAGCGAACAAAAGCCGCGATTGACAGTATATGTAAAGCGGCAGGGAATATGAAGGAGAGCAAAACGGGCGCTCTTATTGTGTTTGAAAGAAAAACCCAGCTCGGTGAAATAATAAATACCGGCACGGTTATCGATGCAAAGCCTTCGGTTTCAATGGTATGTAATGTGTTTTACCCGAAATCTCCTTTGCATGACGGAGCTGTGGTAGTGCGTGACGGCAGGCTTTATGCCGCAGGCTGCATTTTACCGCTTACTCAGAATAATAACCTTTCTTCTCATCTCGGAACACGCCACCGCGCAGCTATCGGTATGACTGAGAATTCGGATGCCGTTGTTCTCGTTGTGTCCGAGGAAACGGGTAATATTTCAATAGCATTTAACGGCAATATTACCGGAAATTATACGGCGGCTACCGCTTATGCCGAGCTTCAGGATAAGCTGATCGTTACTGATGAAATTGAAAAAGAAGCACGGGTTATTTCTGTTTTAAAGCGTGTTTTCCCAAAGCTCGCAAAGAGGAATAATAAAGAGCAGGAGGGTGAAAACAATGAAAGCTAAATTACCCTTCAAGTTCAATATCGGCAGGCTTTTTGCTAACAAAAAATTTGCCATTGTCTTTTCGTTGATACTTTCCTTTGCTATATGGCTTTCGGTAATGATAAATCAAAATCCTATAAGGGAACAGGTCTTTACCGATGTAACGGCAAATATATCTATTGATAATACGGCGGCAAGTGATATGGGGCTCGGTATTGTTTCGGATATTTCATCCGTTAAATTCACAGTAACAGTGAGTGGACCGAATTATATTGTAAGCTCACTATCCTCAGATGATTTTATTCTCTCTGCCGATGTATCTGAGGTGAATTCGGTAGGTGTGCACACGCTCTCGGTTTATGGAAACCGTAACAGCAGTAAAACAGGTTACACCTTTAAATCAATTTCACCTGCTACTATTGATGTAAAATTTGATTATATTGATTCTAAGGACTTAACTTTGGTGCCTAAGCTGATAGGCGTGAGTGCGGAGGACGGTCTTGTAGCTGAAACACCGGTTGTTTCAAATAATGACCAGTCCGTTCTTACCGTTAAAGGTCCGCGCTCAACGATTGAGAAAATCGCATCGGCAGGAACATATTTTGAGGTTAATAAGACACTTTCTTCAACTCAGACCTTTGATTCTCAAATAGTGCTTTACGATGAAAACGGTGATGTTCTTTATCAGTATTTGCCGGATGGCAGTGTGATTGACGGCTCTAAAAACACAGTACAAAATAATTATCTTTCTTTGAGCTTTACATCTGTAAAGGTTACGCAACCTATATCTAAAAAGGCAACATTGCCGGTTAAAGTTGTGTTCAATAATCTTCCGGCGAGTATGTCTGCCTCAGATATTTATTGCACCGTTGACCATAGAACGGTTACTGTTATAGGAACGCCGGATGTTATTGCCGAACTTCAAGAGGTGACTCTTTCGCCGATTGATTTCAATGAAGTGTCAACAACTTCAAATAAATTTGAGGTTTCAGCATCTCTTAAAGACGGCGTAAGGTTGTTTGATTCAATCGATTTCTTCACTGTTACGATAGATACTTCCGAATTTGCGGATAAGAGCCTTGCTATTAACAATATCAAATGCACCGGCCTTGATTCGGCTCTGACGGTTAAGAGTGACAGTGCGATAAAGAATGTTAAGATTTGCGGGCCTAAAAAAGTTATATCCGAAATAACGGCGGCTGATTTATATGCGGTAGCTGATTTGAGCGATAAATCCGCCGGGAGCTATACGGTTTCAGTTACTATAAAATCCGATAAATACAATGATATTTGGCAGGTAGGAAGTTATAGTATAGCGGTAAATATCAGTTGATTTTTAGCAGATACCACCTTTTTGCATAGTATGTGATGAGGTGGTATTTGTGATAAAGGCTGTTTTGGTTACTTTTTTAATTGTCTTTGCGTGTTTAGGCCTTTGCGATTGCATACACGCTGTTATTTCTGTTTTTTTAATGCCCGATGTCAGAACATCGAGGCACTGCGTTGTGTTCTTGAAACCGGGTTGCGCTACGGAGCAGTTGCGTTGGCTTTCGGGTGAACTGCGCTGGTACGGAACAGAGTTTTGCGATGATGTTATCGGTGTGGTCGATAAACTCAGCGATGTGGAAATATCCGCGTGTGAAAGCTTTTGCTATAAAAATCAAGTGTTCTTATGCCGCCTTGATAACCTGGAAAATCAGTTTAATTTTTTGGAAACCGGAGAAATAAATGGAGAATAATACCGTCAGCAGTAGTGAAAATCGTATTAAAGGGACAGTACATAAAATAACATACAAGAATGATAATAACGGATATACCGTGGCGGTAGTAAGAGTCGGCAGGGAGAATATAACCGTAGTCGGAACCATGCCGTTTTTGGCTGAGGGTGAAAGTGCTGAATTTGAAGGCAAATATGTTATTCATCCGACATACGGAAAACAGTTCTCCGCAGATAGCTACCGGCGCAAAACACCGGAAACCGCGGCGGCAATTCTTAAATATCTGTCATCAGGCGCGATAAAGGGTGTAGGGCAAAGTACGGCAATTAAAATTGTTGAAAAGTTCGGCGCGAATGCTATAAATATTATCGAGAATTATCCCGAAGAGCTCGCAACTATTAACGGTATTTCTTTAAGTAAAGCAAAGGCGATTGAATACGAGTATAAAAAGCAATTCGGGCTTAAAGATATTACTTTCCTGTTATCTCCTTACGGCGTGTCACCAGACCGCTGTGTTAAGGTTTTTAAAACACTCGGGCGTGAATGTGCGGAAATGATAAAGGATAATCCTTATATCCTTTGTAAATATGACCTCGGATTTTCATTTGAAACGGTAGAAAAAATTGCTTTTGATTTGGGCGTTTCAGCTGATAATGAGCAAAGGCTTTCTGCCGGTATTAGGTATATCCTTACGGCAAATCTTCTTAACGGACATACCTGTTTGCCTGAGAAAAAGTTGTTACCTGTTGCTTGCAAGCTGTTAGAGAGCGATTATCACCGATTGGAAGACATTTGCTTTAAAATGATTGGTTCCTTCGAGATTTCAGAAGAGATGATTGGCGGCGAAAAATATATTGCTTTGCCGGAATACTATTCTGCTGAGGAATATATTGCCGCAAGGCTCTCTTCCTGCCTTGAAAGAGAAAACCGCGAGCCTATTGACGAATTGGAAATTGATTACATAGAGAATAAGCTCGGAATTAAGTTTGAGAAAAGGCAAAGGGACGCCGTGCGTATGGCGTTTTCAGAAAATATAATGGTTTTAACCGGAGGACCCGGTACCGGTAAGACCACCGCTTTAAACGGTATTATCGGACTTTGTGAGCAACGAAAATATGATATAATACTCGCCGCTCCTACGGGCAGGGCGGCAAAGCGTATGACCGAGCTTACCGGCAGAGAGGCAAAAACAATCCATCGGCTTTTAGAGGCGGAATGGATTAGCGAGGGTAAAACCCGATTTGCCAGAAACGAGCGCAATCCGCTCAGCGCGGATATACTGATTGTGGATGAAGCATCAATGCTTGATTCGCTTTTGTTTGAAGCACTTATTCGCTCGGTAAGATATAATTGCAAGATTGTTTTAGTTGGTGATATTGACCAGCTGCCGAGCATATCGGCAGGTAATGTTTTATCCGACCTTATTCAAAGCGAAAAGATCCCTTATATTGCACTTAAAAAGGTGTTTCGGCAGTCAAACGAGAGCTTGATAATAAGTAATGCACATTTGATTATAAACGGCGAATTGCCGGATTTGTCAAGAAATGACGGAGATTTTTTCTTTATGGACAGAGAAAGCTCTTCCGCCGTGCTTGATACTGTTTTGGAGTTGTGTTCAAAACGGTTGCCGGATGCCTACGGTTTTGATGCCGTTAAGGATATTCAGGTAATATGCCCTTCGAGAAAATTTGAAACCGGCAGTATAAATAACAATAATCTTTTGCAACAGTTTCTTAATCCGAATATACGCAACGGCGCTCATTTAAGCTATAAAGGCGTGTATTTTTATAAGGGCGATAAGGTTATGCAAATCAAGAATAACTACGATTTACCCTGGGATAAAGCGAACGGTGAATCAGGGTTTGGTGTGTTCAACGGAGATATCGGCTATATAACGGATGTTAATTCTGGCGCCGGAAGCATCACTGTTTTGTTTGAGGATAAATCGGTGAATTACACATTGGAAAATTTATCGGAAATAGAGCTGGCGTATGCTATTACGGCACATAAAAGTCAAGGCAGTGAATTTGAATGTGTTGTGATGCCGGTTTACGGTGTGCCTGCGCCGCTTGCATACCGCAACCTGCTTTATACTGCGATAACCAGGGCAAAGAGGTTGTTTGTTGCCGTGGGGGACAGGCAGGTATTCTTCAAAATGTGCGGCAATGATAAAAAGACGCTCAGATATACACTTTTGAAGAACTTTTTAGCGCAAAAATGAGAGGTAACACATTATTTAAATGCCTGTATCCCGATAAATGCGCCGCCTGTAATGAAATAATAGAGGAAAACAAAGCCTTGTGCGATTACTGTCGCGTTTTCATTGATGCTGACCGCGCGAAGAACATATGCGTCAGTTGCGGTGCTCAAAAGGATGCTTGCAGGTGCAAATTCAGAGAATACCGTTTTAAAGGTATCACGGCGGTATATAAAAATGAGGGCTTGGCTAAGAAGATATATTATGCTTACAAGTTAGGCAAAAGAGAGGACCTTGCGCGTTTCTTGGCGCAGAAGGTCACACAGTGTGTAAAATCAGATTTTAAGGATTTGGAATTTGACGCACTGTGCTATGTTCCCACCTCTATTAAAAGCAGGTTAAAAAACGGTTTTGACCATAACAGAACTATCGCCTCTATGATTGCCGAGAATTTGGCAATAGAATGTTTGCACGGCGCTTTAAAGGTAAAACCTTTTAAAAGACCGCAGCATAAAAGTTCTTTTCGCCAAAGACTTGAAAATATCAAGGGCAAGTATTATACTAAAAACAGAATTGACAAAAAGCGTGTTTTGCTGTTTGATGATATTGTTACTACCGGTTCTACACTTGATGAGGCGGCAAAGGAGCTTATGTTTGCAGGTGTTCAAGAGGTATATTGCGTTTCGATACTGACTACAAGTATCAAAAGAAAGTAACGGAGTGAAATGTTATGACGACTGATATAGGTATTGATTTAGGTACATATAAAACGGTTATATTTTCAAGCTCAAAAATTGTTTTTGAAGCGCCCAGCTTCGTAACGGTTGATAATGAAACTTGGGAGCCGGTTTATTACGGCGAAAAGGCCCGGCAAACCTTAGGGCGCACACCTGATAGCCTTGTTTGTGTAACGCCGATTGAGCGAGGCAAGATTTCCGATTATGACTTAGCGGAAAATATGCTTAAAGTATATATGGAGGATGCGTTTGGAAGCCGCATTTTGCGCCCGCGTATTATGGCTACTTTGCCTCCCGGGCTTACAGAGCTTCAACACCATTCTCTTGCAAATGCGATTGAGGCGAGCGGAGGAAGAAATGTGTTTGTGTTTGAATCTCCGCTGGCTGTCGCTTATGGGTTGGACCTGGATTTTTCAAAACCTCACGGTTATCTTATTATAGATATCGGTGCGGGTACTACGGATATAGCGGTTATTTCTATGGGTGGGATTGCCGCCTGCAATTCATTTCCGGTGGCTTCCTTTGATTTTGATAATCAGCTTATTAAATATGTAAGGTCTGAGTATAATATTGAAATCGGTAATCTTACGGCGGAGTCCATAAAAAAACAGATAGGAACTGTTGTAGAAAGACCGGTTGAAATTGCAATGGTGGCAAAGGGAAGAAATGTGTTTACAGGACTTCCGGAGAGCTTTGAAATCACCTCATCCGAGGTTTACTACGCGCTTAAAGAAACCGCCGCGAGCATTTGTGACGGCGTAAGGAAGGTTTTAAGTGAGGCAGAGCCCGATTTGGTGGCGGATATTAAAAAGGACGGATTTTATCTTACCGGCGGCGGTTCAAAGATATACGGAATGAACGCTCTGCTTTCAGAGTATTTAGGCACTGAGGCGATTACCGTTGAAGAACCTGAATACAGTGTGGTAAAGGGTGCGGCTAACGCGCTCAGAAACAGCGAGTCGCTTAAAAATGTCAACTATCAGCTTCGCTCAATAAAAGAGCTTGAAATTTCCTGAATTAACACTTGACAAATTGTTTTTTGGTGTTATAATACTATTGACAATGAAGTAGAAATCCCGTGTTTCTCACCCTGCGTTTTTAAATTGCCGGGTTAATAAATTTGATTTGCAGGGCACGGGCATATTCTGTTCGTGTCCTTGAATTTTGTTTTGGAGGTGCTTACAATCAGCAGCAAGGAATTGGCCATAAATGAGGCGATAAAATTTAAAGAGGTACGCGTAATCGGTGAAGATGGTACTCAGCTTGGCATTATGTCGATTGATAATGCTATTAAAGCGGCTTATGAAAAAGATCTTGATCTCGTCAATATTTCACCTAACGCCACACCGCCTGTTTGCAAAATTATGAATTATGGCAAATATCGTTTTGAGCAGTCTAAAAAAGAAAAAGAGGTTCGTAAAAATCAGAAGGTCATTGAGATTAAGGAAATAAGGCTTGGTCTTGGAATTGATGTCCACGATTTTGAAACTAAGGGCAATCAAGCGATAAAGTTTCTTAAAAGCGGTAATAAAGTAAAGGTCTCCATTCGTTTCCGCGGCAGAGAGCTCGGTCATCCGGAAATCGGTCTTGATACTATGTCACGCTTCGCAAGCTATTGTGAAGAGTTTGCCACGGTTGAAAAGGCCGCAAAAATGGAAGGAAGAAATATGTTAATGTTTTTAGCCCCTAAAACGGCTAAATAAGAATATTGGAGGATTTAAAATGCCTAAGATTAAAACACACAGTGGCGCTAAAAAGCGCTTCAAGCTCACAAAAAACGGCAAGGTAAAACGCGCACATGCTTTTAAGTCGCATATTCTTAATAAGAAGACTACGAAGCGTAAAAGAAATCTGCGCAAGGTCGTATGCGCTGATGTAACAAATGTTGCAGCAGTCAAGAAAATGATTCCCTATAAGTAATGGGAACCATAAATTGGAGGTAACTTAAATGGCACGTGTAAAAGGTGCGTTAGCAACGCGTAAAAGAAGAAAGAAAACATTAAAACTTGCAAAGGGTTATTTTGGCGCTAAGTCTAAGCTCTTTAAAACAGCCAAAGAAGCTGTTATGAAGTCAGGCAATTATGCTTATATCGGCCGCAGGCAGAAGAAGCGTGATTTCCGTCGTCTTTGGATTACCCGTATTTCTGCGGCGGCTAAAATCAACGGTATGAACTATTCAACATTTATGAACGGTCTTAAAAAGGCAGGCGTTCAGATTAACCGTAAGATGTTAGCTGATGTTGCAGTAAATGACCCGGCTGGTTTTGCTAACCTTGCAAAAACCGCTGAGAAAGCACTTAGTAAATAACTTTTTTCGCCCGAGAGTTTTTGTTCTCGGGCGCATTTTGCTTTATATCAGGGGATAAAAATGCTTAAATTCAAGGAAATTACAGCGAAAGATAATCGCTTAATTAAGCTCACTGCACTTCTTCAAAAATCGGCAAAAGCACGCAAGCAAGAGGGCTTTTTTGTGCTTGAAGGATTGCGTATATGCAAGGATGCGGCTGCAAACGGCATTCGTTTTCAAACGCTGATTTTATCAAAGTCTGCGTTTGATAAGGGGGACAGTGAAATTGATATACTTTGCGAAAATGCCGAGGAAGGCGCGGTTGTTAGTGATGCGGTTTTTAAAAAAATCAGCGATACAACCACTCCGCAGGGCATTATCGCTTTGTGCTATATTCCCGAAAAAATCAAAAGTATAAAATCCACCGGCAGATTTGTGGCACTTGAAAACATAGCAGACCCTGCAAATATAGGTGCCATTGCAAGAACTGCCGAGGCACTTGGCGTTGACGGCATCATAGTTTCCGGGGATTCCTGCGATGTGTATTCTCCGAAAGCGTTGAGGGCTTCTATGGGTACACTGCTTAGAATGCCGCTTTATTTTTGTGATGATGTATTGGAATTTTTGAAGAACAATTCACTCAGGGGCTTTGCGTGTATTGCACAGGATAATGCCGATATAAAATTCGGCAGTTTTGCTTTTTCCGATGGTGATGTTGTTATCATCGGCAACGAAGCAAACGGTCTTGTTGAAGCAACAAAGCTCGGCGCCTATAAAACCGTCAATATAAATATGTCCGGTAAAGCTGAGTCGCTAAATGCGGCGGCAGCGGCGGCTATTGCGATGTGGGAGCTTATAAAGTAGGTGATTACTATCAATACCAGTCTGCATAATATTTTAACACTCGCCGTTGCTTTTGGAGCAGGAAGCCGAAAGGCAGTTGAAGTTTATCGTAGGCTTTCTGATTGCGGAAATCTTGATTTGCCCATACAAAAGGCAATAGAAGTATCAGACCTTGACGATACGGTAAAAGCACGAATACTCGGTGTTAAAGATGCCCGTATTTCCGGTATTATTGATAAATGTAACGAAAACAAAATCGATATTATCCCGATTTATGATAACAGGTATCCCGAGTGCTTGCGTAATATTGCGGAGCCACCGTTAATACTGTTTGTAAAGGGAGCATTCCCGGATTTTGAAAGTGAGCCGGTGTTTTGCATTGTAGGACCGAGGAAAATCACAGATTTTGGTAAGAAAGCGGCTTATTCGCTCGCAAGAAGACTTGCCCGTGCCGGTATGATTATTGTCGGCGGAGCGGCAAAAGGCGGTGATTACGCTACACATAGCGGCACGCTCAGTGCAGGCGGTAAATGTGTTATGGTCGCGGCCGATGGTATTGTTACACAGATGAATTCAAAATATCATCAGTTGTGTAAGGATATACTCGAAAAGGGTTGCATAATAAGCGAAAGCCCACCGGATTATGTTGCGAGAAGGTATAGTTTTCCGATAAGAAACAGAATTATGGCAGGGCTTAGCCTCGGTGTTGCGGTCATTGAGGCACCCGAGATAAGCGGTACGCTCATAACTGCAAGCCACGCGGCAGACCAGGGCAAAGATGTGTTTGTTGTGCCGGGCAATCCTGTTGATAAGGAACATAAAGGGAGTAATGCTCTTTTGAGGGACGGTGCAATACCGCTGTTAGACGCTTCGGATATCTTCTGCCGATACATCGCCGATTTTCCGGAAAAAATAAATATAGAAAATGCTTATAAAGACCAAAACAGTAAAAAGTTAAAGAAAAATTCACAAAAAAATTCGATTGCCAATCTTTCAAAAGAGGCGCAGTTAGTGTATAATAGTTTGGATAAATCTGAGTTTATGATTGATGATTTATCAGGGCTCGGAATTGATTCCGGCACAATTCTTTCCGCAGTTACTGAGCTTGAATTTGAACATTTAATCAAGTCACTTCCGGGAGGAACCTATAAAATTTCAGATTAGTAAAGGGAGTTTTGAAATGTCAAAACTGGTTATAGTTGAGTCACCTACCAAGGTTAAAAGCATTAAAAAGTATTTGGGTGCTGATTATGATGTTATGGCTTCTATGGGACATATCAGGGATTTGCCCAAATCAAAATTCGGTATTGATATAGAAAATGACTTTAAACCTGATTATATAAATATGCCTGAAAAGAGGGAGCTTATTAAGTCCCTTAAAAACGCGGCGGCGGAAAGTGATTTTGTTTATCTCGCAACCGACCCGGACCGCGAGGGCGAGGCAATTTCATGGCATTTAGCTCAGATTTTAGGGCTTAATCTTGATGATGAAAACAGAATATCATTCAATGAAATCACAAAAAGCGGCGTTGAAAAGGGAATAAGTAACCCTCATAAAATTGATATAAATCTTGTTGACGCTCAGCAGGCGCGTCGCGTGGTTGACCGTATAGTAGGCTATAAATTAAGCCCGTTTTTATGGAAAAAGGTTAAAAGCGGTCTTTCAGCAGGAAGAGTGCAGACAGTGGCGCTTAAACTCATAGTTGACCGTGAGCGCGAAATAGAGGCGTTTAAGCCTGAGGAGTTCTGGACTATTGACGCTAAACTTTTAAGCAGCGGAAAATCATTCTTAGCCCGTATTTTCGGTCTTGCCGACGGTAAAAAGTTAGAGGCTATACGGGATGAAAAAACAGCCCTTGATATTGTTTCAAATCTTGAAGGGCAGTCATTTACTGTTTCGGATATAAAACGCGGAACACGCACCCGCCAACCTGCGCCGCCTTTTACGACCTCAACACTTCAACAGGAGGCTTCAAGAAAACTTAATTTTACCGGTCAACGCACAATGAGCGTTGCTCAAAAGCTCTATGAAGGTATCGATGTTCAGGGCTTTGGAACAACCGGTCTTATAACCTATATGCGTACGGATTCACTTCGTATTTCCGAAGAGGCGAGATATGCGGCAAACGCATTCATTTCCGAAACCTACGGAAGTGATTATTTGCCGGCAAAGCCCAGGTATTTTAAAACAAAAAGCGGTGCGCAGGATGCTCACGAGGCAATAAGACCTACCAATGTGTCGATAACACCCGATAGGGCTAAATCCTCACTTACCGCGGAGCAGTATAAGCTATATAAGCTCATTTGGGAACGCTTTTTGGCTTCTTTAATGGCGGCTTGCGTGCAAAACACGGTAAGTGTTGACATAACCGCAGGAGATTATTTATTCAAGGCAAGCGGATATAAGGTTAAATTTGACGGGTTTACCGTTCTTTACGAAGAGGGAAAGGACGAGGAAACCGAGGCAAATGTTATGCTTCCGGATATGAAAAAGGGCGATGTGCTGAAATTGAAATCGTTAGTTCCAAATCAGCATTTTACCCAACCGCCCGCAAGATATACCGAGCCTACGCTCATTAAAACGCTTGATGAAAACGGCATAGGCAGACCTTCCACCTATGCGCCGATTATTACAAACATTTTACAGCGTGAGTATATTGAGCGTGAAAAGAAATCGTTAAAGCCTACCACCTTGGGTATTTTGGTGTGTGACCTTATAAATGAGTATTTTAAAAAGATAATTGATACCAAGTTTACCGCAAACCTCGAAACAAGCCTTGATAAAATCGGAATTGGTGAAGAAAAATGGCTTAATACAGTATCTGATTTTTACAAGGACTTTGATGTGCTTTATAAAAAGGCTGAAAAGGCGCTTGACGGCAGAAGGGTTAAAATTCCGGTAGTCGAAAGCGATGTTATTTGCGAAAAATGCGGCAGAAAAATGGTTGAGCGCACAGGGCGTTTCGGCAAGTTCCTCGCGTGCCCCGGATATCCGGAGTGCAAAAACACCAAACCTATGCCGGAAAACGAAATTAAGGAGCCTTGTCCCGTCTGCGGAGGCAAGCTGATAAAGCGTATTTCCAAAAAGGGTAAAAAATTCTACGGCTGTTCAAATTATCCCAAATGCAATTTTGCATCCCCCGGTATTCCTACCGGCGAAAAGTGCCCTGAGTGCGGCGGCTTTATTATAAAGGGAATTCGCGGCAGAAAATACTGTATGAATGCCGAATGCCCGACCAGAAAGACAAAATCTAAAAAGGACAATGAATAATGGATAAGGTTACTGTTATCGGCGCAGGTCTTGCAGGATGTGAAGCGGCAATGGCGGCGGCGAGCCTGGGTGTTGATGTTGACCTTATTGAGATGAAACCCGTAAAGCATTCGCCTGCACATAAAAGCGATTTGTTTTGCGAGCTTGTTTGCTCAAATTCCTTAAAGGCTTCAAGGATTGATTCCGCGGCAGGATTGCTGAAAGAAGAAATGCGAAGGCTGGGCTCTATTTGCCTGAAAGCCGCCGATAAATGCTCGGTTGCAGCAGGCGGCGCCCTGGCGGTTGATAGAACCGCTTTTTCCGAAGGCGTTACCGAAGCGGTAAAAAATAATAACAAAATCAATATTATCACTAAAACCGTTACCGAAACACCAAAGCCAGGAGTAACGGTTATTGCTACCGGTCCGCTTACAGATGAATTACTGGCTCGCGATATTGAAAGACTATGTCAAAAAGACAACCTCAGTTTTTATGATGCCGCGGCTCCCATTGTTACGGCGGATAGTGTAGATATGAATATCGCTTTCAGTGCTTCGCGATATACCGAGGGTGAGGGCGATTACATAAATTGCCCGATGAATAAGGCGGAGTATGAGGCGTTTTATGAAGCCCTTATAAATGCGGAAACCGCACCGCTTCACGATATTGATAACTCACTTAAAGTATATGAGGGTTGTATGCCGATAGAGGTTTTGGCAAAGCGAGGGAACGATTCTGTAAGATTCGGACCTATGAAGCCGGTGGGGCTCAGGGACCCGAGAACCGGGCACAGACCCTGGGCGGCGGTACAGCTTAGAAAAGAAAACAGTTCAGGAACGCTTTATAACCTTGTCGGATTTCAGACCAATTTGAAATTCGGTGAGCAAAAACGCGTTTTTAGTATGATACCGGGATTATCGGGTGCCGAGTTTGTGAGATACGGCGTTATGCACCGCAATTCTTTTATAAACTCGCCGGAGCTTTTAAATACCGATTTATCCCTTAAAGCAGACGATAACATTTATTTTGCAGGTCAGATTTCCGGCGTTGAAGGGTATATGGAGTCCGCGGCAAGCGGTATTATAGCAGGTATAAACGCGGCAAAAAAAGTTTTGGGAGATAATCCGGTTGTATTACCTGATTACACGATGATAGGTGCGCTACTCCATTTTATAACCGATAATACGGTTAAAAACTTTCAGCCTATGGGTGCTAATTTCGGCATACTTCCGGCGCTTGAAAACCATATAAGAGATAAGCGCGAGCGTTATATGGCATTTTCAAAGCGTGCACTTGAATTTTACGATAAAGGGGAATTGTTGTGAGAATTGTAATTGATGCTTTCGGCGGAGATAATGCGCCGGTAGAGATAATAAAGGGAGCCGCACAGGCTTTCAGTGAATACGGCGTTGATATAACCCTTACAGGTGATAAAACGCAAATTGAAAAGGTTATAAAAGATAATTCTCTCAATTTCGGTGACGGGCTTGTAATTGTAGATAGCACCGATGTAATCAGTATGCACGATGACCCTACCACAATACTCAAAGCACATAGCGAGTGCTCAATGGCAAAGGCTTTTTATGAGCTTAGGGACGGCAAGGCTGATGCCTTCGTTTCGGCAGGCTCTACCGGTGCAATAGTGGTTGGCGGTACGCTTATTGTTAAAAGGATTAAGGGTGTAAAGCGTCCGGCACTCGGTTCTATGATTCCGGCGCCTAATGGCTCATATCTGCTTATGGATATGGGTGCTAACAGTGAGTGCAGACCTGAAATGTTAAAACAGTTCGGAATAATGGCAAACGCGTATCTGACGGCAGTTGAGGGTAGAGAAAACCCGAAAATTGCACTTCTTAATATCGGAACTGAGGAAACAAAGGGTGACGAGCTTCATAGGCAAGCCTTTGAAATGTTAAGCGAAACGCCGATAAATTTTGTCGGCAATATTGAATCAAGAGAAATGCCAAAGGGCGAGTGCGATGCCGTTATAACGGACGGGTTTACCGGCAATATTGCTCTTAAACTTATTGAGGGAACGGCAAGCACATTATTTAAAATGATTAAAAATGTGTTTTATAAAAGCCTTCCGAATAAACTTGCGGCTTTGGTTATCAAGAAAGATTTATATTCACTTAAAAGTATGATGGATAGCTCGGAAGTAGGCGGTGCGCCGCTTCTCGGCGTTAATAAGCCGGTCATTAAGGCACACGGCAGTTCTGATGCCAAGGCGATTAAAAATGCTGTTCGTCAGGCGATAGCTTTCGCCGGTAACGATGTTATCGGTAAAATTGAAGCGGGACTTAAAACGGAGTAATTATGAAAACACTTGAAAACAATTTGGGATATTCTTTTAAGAACAAACATTTCCTCGAAAATGCGCTTACCCATTCTTCCTACGCAAACGAGGCACGAGGTGGTATATCCTCAAACGAGCGCCTTGAATTTTTAGGCGATTCGGTTTTGTCGATAATAGTTTCCCGATATATCTATGATAATTTCAAGCAAATGCCCGAAGGTGAGCTTACACGGCTTCGTTCATCGCTTGTTTGTGAAAAAACCCTTTGCGGATTTTCAAGGCAGTTATGTGTTGGCGACTTTATTTTGCTGGGTAAAGGTGAACGGAAAAACGGTGGCGCAGAAAGAGATTCTATTCTCGCTGATGCTTTCGAGGCAATACTTGCTGCAGTTTATCTCGATGGCGGATTTGAGCCTGCACAAAGGCTCGTTATGCGGTTTGTTTTGCCTGAGCTTAACGGATATGATATAAAGGCTGATTTTAAGGATTATAAAACGCTTCTTCAAGAGATTGTTCAGCGCAATCCGGAAGAGAGTGTAAGCTATGTAATTACAGATGAAAAGGGACCTGACCACAACAAACAGTTTACGGTTGAGGTACGCCTTAATTCAAATACCATCGGTGTAGGCGAGGGCAAGAGCAAGAAGGAAGCCGAAGAAATGGCGGCAAAACAGGCGCTGTTACTTATGGGTGAGCCTGTATGAGTTTGAGACATTCTAATATTTCGGTTTTTGTGCCGCATGTAGGGTGTCCTAATATGTGCAGCTTTTGTGACCAAAGGCATATTACCGGTGTTAAATCCGTGCCGCAGGCGCAGGATGTAATAAACGCTGTAAACACTGCAATATCATCGAAAAACTATAATGCCGAAACAACTGAAATTGCCTTTTTCGGCGGCAGCTTTACTGCAATTAACAGAAATTATATGCTTTCTCTTTTGCAGGCGGCATATTCGTTTGTTAAATCAAAAAGTGTTAAGGGAATTCGCATTTCAACAAGACCTGATGCCATTGATGAAGAAATTTTGGGGTTGCTAAAAGAGTATGGCGTCACATCCATTGAGCTCGGCGCTCAGAGTATGGACAATGATGTTCTTATTAAAAATAACCGAGGGCATACTGCGCAGGATGTAATAAAATCTTCCGGGCTGATTAAGCGTTACGGTTTTTCTTTGGGCCTTCAAATGATGACCGGCCTTTACGGTGACAGCCGTGAAAAGACCATTAAAACCGCTAATGATATTATTGAATTGGCACCTGAAACCGTAAGAATTTATCCGACTATTGTGCTTAAAGGTACTACGCTTGCGGCTCTTTATTCGGACGGGCATTATAAACCTCAAACGATAGAAGAGGCGGTTGATTTATGCACCGAGCTTTTAAATGCTTTCGGTGCTTCGGGTATTAGGGTTATACGGTTGGGGCTTCATTCCATTGATACCTCCGCTTATGTTGCGGGGCCGTGGCATCCGGCGTTTAGTGAGTTATGCTATTCCCGTGTTTTTTTAAGAAAAGCAATAAATCTTTTAGATGATGCGGGCGATTATGTACTTACGGTATCACCGAGTAATGTTTCAAAAATGATTGGTCAAAGCCGGGAAAATATAATAAAACTAAAAGAAATGGGTTATAACTGCAAGGTGTTATCAGATAAGAGCATTACTGACGACGGTATTTATATAGAAAGGGGATAATGATATGCTGCTTACTTCAATACAGATACAGGGATTTAAGTCCTTTGCCGATAAGACAACCCTTAAATTCGGTAAGGGTATTACTGCGATTGTCGGCCCTAACGGAAGCGGCAAAAGCAATATTTCCGATGCGGTTCGCTGGGTGCTCGGCGAACAATCTACAAAGAGCCTTCGCGGTCAGTCAATGGAGGATGTAATATTCGGCGGTACTGATGAGCGTCGCCCTCACGGTTTTTGCGAGGTAACGCTTAATATCGATAACAGCGACCGCACGCTTTCTTTTGATAATGACAGTATATCTGTCACACGAAGATATTACCGTTCTCACGAGAGCGAGTATCTTATAAATAATGTTTCGGTTCGCCTTAAAGATATAAATGAGCTTTTTATGGATACAGGTCTCGGTCGTGACGGTTATTCTATGATAGGTCAAGGCAAGATTGATAATATTATAAGCTCTAAATCAAATGAACGGCGCGATATTTTTGAGGAGGCTTCGGGCATTTCAAAATACCGCTACCGTAAAATTGACGCCGAGCGCAAGCTCACCGCCGCGGAGGAAAATCTCATCAGGTTAAAGGATATTATGGGCGAGCTTGAATCACGCGTTGGTCCTTTAAAGGAAGCGAGTGATAAAGCCGAAAAGTTTTTGCTTCTTGCTGACCAAAAAAAGCAGCTCGAAATAGGCTTATGGCTTTATACGCTTAATAATTCAAAGGATGCCGTTCGTGCTCATGAGAGTAAAATAGCGGCAGCACAGCTACGGTATAATGAGATTGAAAAGGCGCTTAGCGATTTTGATATTCAAAACGAGCAGAATACAGCCCGTTTTACTGGAATTACGACCAAAATCGAGGAAATAAGGGCTGAGATAGTTGCCAAAAACGAGGAAACGGTTAAAATTGACGGCAGTATTGCCATAATTAAAAATGAAATCGAGCACTGCAACGAAAAAATTGCCGCTTTAAAATCCGAAAGAGAGCAATTAACGCTTGATGATTCTTCCACTTTATCCCAGATAAACGAAAAGCGTGAAAGTGCTGAAAAGAAGAAAATCGAAAGTGAAGCGCTCGAAGCTAAGGTTTCAGAGCTTGAAAATGAGCTTTCAGAGCTTTTGCTTGACAGTGAGAGCATTTCAAGAAGAATTGAGGAACAGGCACACATATTAAACACCCTTACCGCAAAAATTTCCGATGCGCGTGTTAAAATGACTACCGCCGAAACCTCAATGGAGGAGATACGCTCTCGCGGCAGTATTGTTGATGAGTTGATATCGTCGGCAAAGGAAAAAGCCGAAGAGTTCGATAAAGATTTCAGCGAAACAAATAAACTCCTCGATAAATGTGAAGAGGATATCGTTTCCGCACAAAACTCTTTAAAAGGATATTCGCTTCGTCTTGAAAGCCGTAAAGAGAATTCGGAA
>CADBOD010000018.1 GCA_902796165.1 Oscillospiraceae bacterium
CTCGCCCGTTTTATTGTAGCTTCGCTCGTTTTCCTTCCCCCGGTAGAACCGGGGGTTTATTTCCACACCTAAAGGCACCAAAAAAAACGCCCACAAACCGCATAAACAAGCGGTTTGTGGGTGTCTAAACATTGGCAGGGGCAGAAGGACTTGAACCCTCGGCACTCGGTTTTGGAGACCTACATAACAATATAATAATTATCGGTAACTCAATGCTTTTATAACATCAAATATTCATATAACCAACTAAATAACCATGTTATTACACGATCTATGCAGTAAGGCAATTAATCGGCACAACCAGTACGCCGTCTTTTCGTTTATACGCAGCACCAGTCGCTGTAAGAACCATACAAAACGCCATATTATCCTCGTTTACGGTTTGACTCATTTTTTTGAGGTTTGCCGCACCCTCTTCTATAAGTTTTTCGCCACCAAGTTTTATCTCTATAGCAGCCCACTTACCATTATTAAGATGAATAATTGCATCGCACTCTAACCCTAAACTGTCACGATAGTGTTTCACACTGCCACCAATCACAGACGAATAAATTATCAAATCTCTTACTGCCATGTCTTCAAAAAACAAGCCGAATGTATTCAAATCTCCCATGAGGTCAGAAGGCGAAATGCCGAGAACTGCAGCGGCAATTGAGGTGTCAACAAAATGTCTTGTGGGTGTTGTCCTGATTGCCGCCTTGCTTCTTAAATTCGGATTCCACGCTGATAGATCTTCAATAATGAACAGATCCTTCAACGCATCCAAATAGTCGTCCATCGTTTTAGGGTCCAATGTTCTGTTATTTGAAGACATAACATCTGACCTCAAGGTTTTAATTGGTGCCTGAGTTGAAATGTTGCGAGCATAGCTTTTGAGTATCATTCTCATTAATTCAGGATTCTTGTTTCTGAATTTCTCGTTTTCACTATACTCGAAATTAAACAATCCCTCATAGTAATTTCTTGTTACATCTAATGCAATGTCTTTTCCGGCAAGGACAGATAAAGGCCATCCTCCCCGACAAATGTAATGTGCAATCATTTCGAGGTTTGAATCATTATTTTCATTAAAAATGTCGGCATCGGGATTATTGAACAATTCGGTAAGTGATACGGAACAATTTGAATCTTTTGATTCTGCGAGACTCATTGGACGCATTTTTGCGGTAGTTATCCGTCCTGCCCCCGAATGATATATTTTGCTTTTATCTGCCGGAGTTGAACTACCTGTAAGAACAAACTGTCCAAAACTTGGATTCTCATCTATCCAATTCTTTACTTCATTCCAAACCTCAGGTACTGTTTGCCATTCATCAATAACTCTGGGTGTTTCGCCTCTTAGTATATTCTTTGTTTCAAGTTTTGCAAGTTCAATAGCATGAGATGTATTTAATCTTATTAAACTCTTAGCGTACCTCAAAGCTGTAGTTGTTTTTCCGCAAAATTTAGGACCTTCTATAACAACGGCGCCAGAGGACTTCATTTTACTATCAACTTCTTTTTCTATAAAACGGCTATAATACTTATTCATAAAACTCTCCTATATTCTTTTTTGATATTATACCACTCCAATATCAAATAATCAAGAAAATTCCCATAATTATTGAAAAACAATTCCCACAATTATAAAGTTTAGGGCTTTGCAAATTCTTAATAAAACCAAATTACATCATCGTACAACAAACCTAAATCAGTTCCTTGACATGCCGGATTTTTAACAAAACTACAATATATTAAAGAATTTCATAAGAATTTGACATTCATTTTTTTTGAATACACTATAATTGTAAGAAGTTTTATAGAGTCATTTTTTCATTATTGGAAAATGGCTCTTTTTCTTTTTGCAAATAATTTTTATAGGTGAAAAGAATATGGTAAGTGAAAGAGTTAACAAAGGAGATATATTTTGGGCAGAGCTCACAGAGGCGGGAAGACATATACAATCCGGTCGTAGGCCTGTACTGATTGTCGGGAGCGAAAAATCAAATAGATTCAGTGATATTGTCACGATTATCCCGATATCCGGGCGCATTAAAAAGGCTGATGCTATACCAACTCATGTGCGTCTGAATACAGCACTACGGCGTGAGAGCATACTATTGCCAGAGCAAATCCGCACGATATCCAAAGACCAACTGCTCGGAAAATGCGTCTATAAATTAACTGATGATGAGCAAGAAAAAGTAAATCTTGCGATATCTCAGCAACTCGGTATTATTTAACTACACAGGGGGAGGCAGTTGCCTCCCCTGCTTTTGTTAATCATATAAGCGAGCGCCCGGACAGTTATATTACTGCCGGGCGCTCTATGAGGTGGAAAAATGAAAACTGCTGATTTAGTTCAGAAAATCCTTTCTGTAATCTACGCCGAAGCCTTCGGCGATTTCTTTTAGTTGGTCATCGGTTATGGTGTTAATTCTCGGCAGGTGGGCGCTTATCATATAAAGCTGTGCCGCCTTTTCTACCGTTTCAACAAGGCCGAATGCTTCGTCCATATCTTTTCCGGCTCCGTATAGTCCATGAAGTCCCCAGACTACCAGCCTGAATTCTTGCATTTTTTTGGCGGTTGCCTCCCCTATCTCATTTGTGCCGCAAAGCATCCAGGGAAGAACTCCTATACCGTCGGGGAATACTACCATACATTCGGTACAGGTTTCCCAAAGAGTATGTGTAAACTTCTTTTCATCAAGCTCGTGAACATAGTTCATAGCAAGTGTATATGTAGGATGGCAGTGGAGTATAACTCTGTTTTCAGGGTTTACTTTAAGTCTTGCCATGTGGCTCATAAGGTGAGCCGGAAGTTCACTTGTAAACTTTCCGCCGTCAGAATAGCCCCAAAGAAGCTCGGCAGTTGTACCGTCTTTTGCTATACGGATAATACCTAAATTGTTTTCGGGGTCGAATTCTACATTCTTAAAATATTTACCCGTGCCGGTTACTATAAATATCTTACCGATAAGGTCATCTGCCTTAAAGCCTGTGGGTATTGTTCTTATTACATTATTAAGATCTAAATACTCGGCTACTTCTGCCTCATTTAACATATAGCTTATATTACCGCCGTTGCGCTCGTCCCAACCGAGCCTGTACATATTTGCGGTAGTTCTTTTCATTTCTTCTACAAAGGGGGCTGTTAGTATATCTTTCATATTATTATATCTCCTTGATATCAAAAGATTTTTTTATTATTTGTCTGGCAGTATTAAGGTCAATATTCTCGCTATACATTATTTGCGATAATATATTGCCTGTGGCGGTTGCTTCGCTAAGACCTGTCATAACCTTTTTGCCTGTGATTTTTGAGGTAAGTTCATTTAAGTATTTATCCTTACTGCCTCCGCCGACAATAAAGATATTCTCTATTGTTTTTTTGGAGAATTTTTCTATTGTCTTTATGGCGGTATTGTATGAATTCGCAAGGGAAAGATAAACGCTTTTAAGAACATCACCAATCGGCAGATTTTTATCGCCTAAATATTCTCTTATGGCGTCAACCATACTTTCGGGTGCAGTGAATGACTTATCGTTGGGGTCTATGAGTTTACCGTAATCACTTTCACGCGCCATATTCATCATTTCGTCGTATGTATATTTCTTGTTTAAGTTCTTACGAATGTTCTGGAAAAGCCACATACCCATTATGTTTTCAAGAAAACGGTATCTATACTCTACTCCGCCCTCGTTTGTAAATCCTGCTTTACTAACTTCAAAATCAAGGTTGGCAGTTTTATTTTCAGCACCTATAAGCGACCAAGTGCCTGAAGATATATACACGCTTTTATCGTCTATAGGGCAAGCGGCGACAGCCGATGCGGTATCGTGGCTTGGTGCGTGGATAACCTTTGAGTTAAAGCCTACCCGGCTTTCTATTTCAGGTGAGAAACTACCGAGCAGGGTTGCTGGTTTTGAAAGGGGTAAAAAGAGTTCTTTTTTATACCCTAAAAGCTCAATCAATTCATAATCCCAATCATTTGTATTTGCGTTTACAAGCGAGCCTGTAGTAGCGTTTGTATATTCATTTGAGATAATACCCGTAAGGCAATATGACAGGAAATCGGGTATCATCATAAAGTATTTGGCGTTTTGGAGCCTACCTGATAGCTTATCTGAATAGAGTTGATATATTGTATTAAAGTTTATTGACTGTATGCCGATGCGAGCAAACAAGTCTTTTCTTGATATTACCGCATCTACTTTTTCGGGTATGCCGTCTGTGCGCGAATCACGATAGGCATAAACAGGCTCTATTACCCTTTTATCTTTATCCAAAAGAACATAGTCAACACCCCAGGTATCTATGGCTACCTTTTGAGGTATTTTCCCTATTTCGGAGCACTTTTTTATGCCGGCTATTACGCTTTCCTTCAGTGCATCAATATCCCAGGTAAGAGAGCCTCCTACATTTTTAATACCGTTTTCAAAACGGTAAATTTCTTCGAGCTTTAATTTACCGTTTTCTACACTTCCTAAAATATGCCGTCCGCTTGATGCGCCAATATCTATGGCTAAATAATACATTTAAACACCACTCTAAATAATCAGTTCTGACTTTTATACAGTGAAAGCCAAGAATTATATATTAACTATCCCTGCAGTATAAATCCGATGCCGTCAATTTTCTGCAATTCATCTTTGATGTCATCAAAGTTATATTTATTCGACATCGTTACGTAAAACCCTATGTGACCGGAAATTCCGGTTTTGGCGGGAATAGCATCAAACAGTATTTCTTTACTCAAAAGACTTTCGACTTCATTGAGCACTGACGGTATTTTTTCATAATCCGTAATTTCTATATAAAAATGAATTGATTTTTTCTTTTTGTGCTCCATTTTGGTTAAAAAAGCCGCTGTACAGAAGCAGATTAGAGTTGCTACCAATGCACCTTCATAAAAGCCATAACCGAGTGCCACTCCTATTGAAGCCGTAACCCACATGCCTGCAGCGGTAGTAAGTCCGGCAACCGTATTATTGCTTCTCAACAAAATGA
>CADBOD010000019.1 GCA_902796165.1 Oscillospiraceae bacterium
CTTTATTGAATATTATAACATTTTTTGGTATAATATCAATAAATAAATTAAGGGGGATTACGGCGTGCGTTTTTCACAGGAAAAAGTATCGGTGCTCGGCAGACAAAAGGAAAAGGCTCTTTTCACTTTTCTTGTATCTCTTTTTGCCGCGGCGGCGATTTTTTTGCCCTATATGATACTTTCCGAGGGGTACTTTACCTTTTTCGGAGATTTCAATGTTCAGCAAATTCCTTTTTATAAGCTATGCCACAAGGCTATAAGGGAAGGAAATATTTATTGGAGCTTTAATACAGACCTCGGCGCAAACTTTATAGGCTCGTATTCCTTTTATCTTTTGGGCAGTCCGTTTTTCTGGCTTACTTTACCTTTCCCGAATAGCTGGGTGCCGTATTTTTTAGGACCGCTGCTCATTTTAAAATTCGCCCTCGCCGCTTTGACTTCGTACCTTTACATCCGCCGCTTTACCAAAACGCCCGAGGCGGCATCGTTAGGCGGTATTCTTTACGCCTTTTCGGGATTTTCGGTATATAATATTTTCTTTAACCATTTTCACGAGGCGATAATTGTTTTTCCGCTTCTTCTTTTAAGCCTTGAACTGCTGCTTACCGAAAACCGCCGCGGCGTTTTCGCCGTGTGCGTGGCACTAAGCGCCGCAGTCAATTATTTCTTCTTTTTCGGTATGGTGGTATTCTCTGTAATCTATTTCTTTGTGCGTGCCTTTTCGGGAGCGATAAAGGTTAAATTTACCGTGTTTTTAGCCCTTGTTTTTGAGGCGGTTATAGGTTTTCTCTCCTCGGCGGTGATAATTCTGCCCTCGGTTCTTGCGATAGCCTCAAACAGCAGGGTTTCCGATTTTCTGCTCGGCTGGGGCGCTATCGTATATGGTAAAGAGAGCATTTACCCGAATATTTTGCAGTGCTTTTTCTTCCCTCCCGACCTGCCTGCAAGACCGGTCTTTTTCCCGGAGGCGAATGTCAAATGGTCAAGCCTCGGCGGCTGGTTGCCGTTATTTGGCACGGCAGGTGTGTTCACATTCTTTAAAACCCGCAAAAACCACTGGCTGAGAAGAATGATAGGAATTTGTATTTTTATGGCTTTGGTGCCGATACTCAACAGCGCCTTTTACGCCTTTAACACCTCTTATTATGCACGCTGGTTTTATATGCCGATACTGCTTTTGTGCCTTATGACCGCCGATATGTGTGAGGATAGCGGCGCCAACTTCCGCTACGGTGTTTCCTGGTCGCTCGGCATAACGGTGGCGGTATCGCTCGTAATCGGTCTTTTCCCAAAGAAGACTGACGGTAAAATCACCCTCGGCTTATTTACTAAACCGCAGGATTTCACCTATGTTGCAAGATTTATCTGCTCTTGCGCGATAGCGATACTCTCCCTCGTCACACTTACAGTGCTTCTTAAACTGAGAAAGAAAAGCCTTAAAAGGTTCTTTACCGCCGCCACCGCCTGCACCGTTATTATAGCGGTGCTTTACGGCAATGTTTTCGTGGCTACCGGGCGCTCACATTCCTACGAAATCAAGGATGTTATGATTGACCATTTGATAGAGGGTAGTGTGGATTTGCCGGATACTGACGATTACCGCATAGATGTTTATGACGGTGTGGATAATACCGCTATGTTTTTAGGGTATCCGTCAATCAACGCGTTTCACTCGATAGTGCCGGCATCGGTTATGGAATTTTATGATTTTGTGGGTATCGAACGCAGTGTTGCAAGCCGCCCTGATACGAGTTATCCGGCGCTCAGACCGCTTCTTTCGGTTAAGTATCTTTTAAATGACCGAACACTTGAAAAGTTCACCGATGAAAACGGCGAAACCAAAATGCCCGGTTATAAATATCTTAAAACCGACGGCGGCTATCACATTTTTGAAAATCAGAATTATATCGGCTACGGTTTTTCGTATGATTATTATATGACGCGCGAATACCTCGAAGATTACACCGGCGAGATGCGTTCAAGGCTTATGCTTAAAGCAATCCTGCTTGACGATGAGCAAATAAAAAAATACCGTGACATCCTCACCGATATATCCGAGCGTGAATACACCGGCTTTGGCGACGAGGCGTTAAAGGAGGATTGCGATATCCTCAAAAGCACCGCCGCCACCCGTTTTGAAACCGATAAAAACGGATTTTCCTGCACGGTTACAAGGGATAAGCGCTCGCTTGTGTTCTTCTCCGTGCCGTATGACGAGGGTTTTAGCGCCACTGTTGACGGCAAGAGTGTGGAAATTGAAAAGGCAAATGTCGGCTTTATGGCAATTCCGGTAGATGCCGGCACCTCGATTATACGCTTTTCCTATCACACACCGGGACTTGATACCGGTATATATGTAAGCCTTATTTCAATTATAATTTTCCTTGTTTATTTTATTATCTGTGCGATTTATTATAACAATCATACAAGCGACATCTCCTACCCCGAGGGCGAAAAGCTCTTATCGCGCTTTAAAGCCGAAAAGCTGTCAAGCGCGATAAGCGAGCAGTTGGATTTGAACGATTTAGACGATACCGAGGAAAATAAAACCCTGCTTGATAAGCTCGATATCGATATTAAGGAAGATACCACCACATATGATACTTCATCAGGCGGATTTACAATAAATACCGATGCGTTTAATGATTAAAGCCCGGTGCACAGAATTCCTGTTTGCCTCCCTTGCTTAAAGCAAGGGTCGATTCGTGAATCGACCCTACACTTCACCGTTTCTGACATCTGATGTCCGGCATCTGCAATCTGATAAAAACAGACTGAAAAAAATTTTTTCAGTCTGTTTTCTTTATTTTCTCAATTTTTCTTTAAAAAACAAATCAAGGAGGTTTTTGCACTCGTCCTCGTGTATGCCGCCGAATACGGTGATTTTTTTATCTGTAAGACTATTTATATCGGCACGGCTGAGCACAAATCCGCGCTCGGTATCATAAGCGCCGAAAACAACCTCGTCTATTCGCGCGGCGGCGATAGCGCCGGCGCACATCAAGCACGGTTCGAGCGTTACATATATACTGCACCCGTCAAGTCGCCAATCGCCAAGCGCCTTGTTTGCCGCCTCGATAGCCTCGATTTCGGCGTGGGATATTGCGCGCTTTGTTTCCTCCCGGCGATTATAGCCCTCGGCTATAATTTCACCGTTTTTTACTATCACCGCGCCGACCGGTACCTCTCCGGCATCAAAAGCCAGCCGTGAAAGCTCCACGGCTCTTTTCATAAAGCGGCTTTCCATTAAAGCTCCGCATCCTCTTTTTCCTCTGCTTCTCCCTTTATTGCCTTAGATGTAACATAAAGGAAAACCGAGCCGAGCGGACAACAAATAAAGGTGAGCACCGTGAAAATCAAAGCGGTGGTGTTACCCTTTAAGCTGAATGCGCCGAAATAGCATATTGCCGAAACGATTTTTGCCGCGAGGGAGATAATAAGAGTTAAAACAAGAAACGCGGTATAAAATCCTACGGGGAAGGTGACGAGTGACGACAGCTCTATCGCACTGCCCTCAATATTCTCCGCGGCGAACAAAAGGCTTACCGCACCGCGCATAAGAAGCACTGCCGATATAACGCAGAAAACAAACTTAACCACCAATAAAGACGGCAACAGGCAGGCGAAAATCTTTTTAAGTTTTTCACTGCCCTTTATCATTTTGCCGAGCGTATAATAGCGCAAAAGCGGAAGATAAGCGTACCATTCTTTTTTCTCGCCGTTATTCTTTGCAATTCTCGCAAGGCCTATACCGAAAAGGCAATAAAGAAGAATACCTGCCGCGGCGGCAACTAAAAGACAGACTGCCGCGCACACCAAACGGGAAGTAACAAAGCCCGGGGTAATTCCGAAATCCTCAAATCTTAACATAAAAATTCTCCTTAAATTATTATTAAAAAATATATTCTACCGCCCTTTGCATAAAGAGCAGGAAGAAGATAATAAACGCCGGTGAGAGAAAGAAGTTGAAATATGTTTTTTTAAGCGTGTTGACGGTGTCAGCCTTTTTGAGCGCGAAGGCGTTTTTGCCTTTTAAGTAGGCGACTGAGAGCACCGAAAGCGTGAGTGCCAGCATAATATATACCGTATAAAGAATATTCACAAGCGCGGCCGGCGCGAAGGAAGAATAAGAAATAAGGGTTGCGATGAAATTATTTGCCGCGTGAATAAGCATACAAATCACGAGCGAATTGGTTTTTGCCCTGACAAAGCCCAATATAAGCCCCACCAAAAAGGCGAACGGTATTTGGTCGAAGTTGCCGTGCAGTACACCGAAAACCGCCGCCGAGGCAATTATCGCAAATGCTTCTCCAAACGGTTTTAAAAGCCCGAACACTATTCCCCTGAACGCAAATTCTTCTACAAGCGCCGGAACTATCGCGGTGGAAACCACAACCAGCAAAAAACCGAACACGCCCTCAGGGTCTTCATTTTTCGGTGCGGAATAGTTTATGCCGAAGCTCTGAAAAATTCTGCCCGCGGCGCTTACCGCGATATTTGCAAACGAGCAAAAGCCCAAGCCGAAAAGAAAATACGCGAAATTGTTTTCGCTCTGGGGCTTTATAAGCCCTGCGCCTGACGAAATATTAAACCCGGCAATTTTGGCGCAAATCACAAACGGCACCGTTAAAAGCAACAGCGATAAGCAGACCTCTATTATCTGTAAAACCGCCGGATTTCTGAGCGTTTCCAGCACACTGTTTTTATCAAGACCTAATTCAGCGCACACCGATAAAACTATTTGCGACCAAAACAGAGTGACGAAGAAAAACACCATTCCCGGCACACAAACAGCCCACGCGGCGCGGCGAAGCGCCTTTTTTTCCTGCTCGGCGGCAAAATACCGCATTTGTTCTTCCACAGTATAGCCGCCGCCAACAAAATTATCCATATTTATTCCTCAGCTTGTACGGTTTCATCCGTATCGTTTTCCGGCTCAACAGTGCCGGCATCCGCATCCGCCGCCTCGGGAGCATCGGTAACCTCGGCTTCATCGTGCTCGGCCTTTGCAACCGAGAGTATTCTCTCGCCCTCGGCTACCCTCATTACCCTTACACCCTTTGCAGGACGGGCAAATTCGGAAATATCGCCGGCATATATACGGATTATTATGCCGTTTGAGGCTATCATTATTATATCCTCGTTTTCCTCAACCGGCAAAACCGCGGCAACCTTGCCGTATTTATCGGTGCGGTAGTTTATAAGTCCCTTACCGCCGCGCGACTGCAAGCGGTAGTTCGATATATTGCTTATTCTGCCGTAGCCGGTCTCCGTCACGGTCAAAATCCTTGTATCATCCTTACAAAGCGCCATATCAACAACGCTGTCACCCTCGCTCATATTAAGGGCTCTCACGCCTCTTGCCGTTCTGCCCATTGAGCGAACCTGTGTTTCGTTAAACTTAATAGCCTTACCGTCACGCGTAGCAACGAGCAGGTTATCGCTGCCGTCGGTCATACGAACATGCGCCAATTCGTCGCCCTCGTCTATGGAAATGGCGATAATTCCGCTCTTTCTTGTGTTCTTGAAATCGGACAGTCTTGTTCTCTTTACTGTACCCTTTTTGGTTATCATACAGATATAGCGCTCGTCCTCATCCTCGGCGGTTACCGGGATTATTACCCTGATTTTCTCCTCCGGCATCAAGGGTATTACATTTATAAGGTTCATACCCTTTGCCGTGCGTGAGCTTTCGGGGATTTCGTAAGCCTTAATTCTGTAAACACGCCCGAAGTTACTGAAAAGCATTATCCTATCGTGCGAGGAGCATACAAACATATTCTCAACGCTATCCTCTTCACGCGTGGTCATTCCGGTTATACCTCTGCCGCCGCGGTGCTGAACATTATATGTATCGGAGGGCAGGCGTTTTATGTAACCTGCGGTGGATTTTGTGATAACACATTCTTCTTCCGGTATCAAATCCTCAATATCAACCTCGCCGGCAACATCGCTGATTTCCGTTCTGCGTGCATCGGCATACTTATCGCGAAGATTAAGCGCGTCGGTCTTTACAATATCGAGAATTCTATTATGGTCGGCAAGTATCGCGTCACACTCTTTGATAAA
>CADBOD010000020.1 GCA_902796165.1 Oscillospiraceae bacterium
CAACAGCTGATATTACAAGAGATGAACGTTTGCAAGTTGTAGGTTACGGAGATATTTTAACTACTTTATTGCGATAAAATCTTACTAAAAAGTATGGCGGCCTCGACATACCACGCGCCGAAGGCGCAAAAAGCGGCGGATTTAACCGCCGCTTTTATCATTTTTTAAGCCTTTCGATACTGCTTTCAATAAGTTTTATTTTTTGAAGCGCTTTACTAAGGCCGTCCTTTTGCTTTTCGACTACCGCTTCGGGAGCTTTTGCGATAAAGCCCTTATTATTGAGCTTACTTTCAAAGAATTTCTTATCGTCAAGTGCCTTTGAAAGCTCCTTATTCAGCCTTTCGAGCTCTGCGTTTATATCGACAAGCTCATTCATAGGCATATATGCCGTTGCGGAATCGGTAACTATACAAACGGCGGTATCATCGTCATAAGAATCCACAACCGTACTGCCCGACGCATAAGCCAAGCGGCAGATATATGCCGCGCCGCCTTTAAAGGTTTCGGGATAATCGGTTTTAATAAATACCTGTGCTTTCTTTGAGGGCGGAACATTCATTTCTGCCCTGCGGTTTCTCACTGCCTTAATTACCTGCATAATACGCTCAAACTCAATTTCCTCGGTTGAAAAATCGAGCTTTTCATCGTATTTCGGGAACTCGCTTATCATAATAATTTCGTCCCCTGCGGATTTAGGCAGGCTTTGCCAGATTTCCTCCGTGATAAACGGCATAAAGGGATGAAGAAGTTTAAGTGTGCCGCCGAATACGAAAAGCAGAACCGCTCTTGCGGTATCCGCCGCCAGGCTATCTTCGCCGTTTAAGCGGGACTTACAAATCTCTATATACCAATCGCAGAAAACATCCCATATAAAATCATAGAGTTTTCCTACCGCTATACCAAGCTCGAACTTATCGAGATTTACGGTAACATCTTTTGCAAGTGTATTATACTTTGAAATTATCCATTTATCTTCAAGAGCCAAATCCGATGTTTTAAATTCGGGCGCCTTATCGCCTTCAAGGTTCATAAGAATAAACCTTGCGGCGTTCCAAATCTTATTTGCAAAATTCCGGCTTGCCTCAACGCGCTCGGGTATATAGCGCATATCATTACCGGGGCTATTACCGGTAGCAAGAGAAAACCTGAGTGCATCGGCGCCGTAGTTATCGATAACTTCAAGCGGGTCAACGCCGTTGCCGAGCGATTTTGACATTTTTCTGCCCTGCGAATCGCGGACAAGACCGTGAATAAGCACGGTATTAAACGGCACTTCGCCGGTATGCTCTATTCCTGAGAACATCATACGCATAACCCAGAACGGTATTATATCGTAGCCGGTGACAAGAGTATTTGTAGGATAATAATGTTTAAGGTCGGCGGTGTTCTCCGGCCAGCCGAGTGTTGAAAACGGCCAAAGGGCAGAAGAAAACCATGTATCAAGTGTATCGGGGTCCTGATGAATATGTGTGCTTCCGCAATGCTCGCAACACTTAGCATCTGTTTTACTTACGGTGATTTCTCCGCAATCATCGCAATACCAAGCGGGAATTCTGTGTCCCCACCAGAGCTGACGGGAAATACACCAATCTCGGATATTTTCAAGCCAATGGAAATAAACCTTCTCAAAACGGGAGGGAACGAATTTTGTTTCTCCGTTTTTAACCGCGTCAATAGCCGGAGTGGCGAGCGGCTTCATCTTTACAAACCACTGCTTTGATACCTTCGGCTCAACGGTGGTTCCGCAACGGTAGCAGGTGCCGACATTATGGTTATAGTCCTCTGTTTTTACGAGGGCGCCCTCCGCCTCTAAGTCCGCTACAATCGCCTTTCTCGCCTCATATCTATCCATACCGGCATACTTCGGATAATCCGAAGTGATTTTTGCATCATCGGTTAAAACATTTATAACAGGCAGGTTATGGCGAAGGCCTACTTCAAAGTCGTTAGGATCGTGCGCCGGAGTGATTTTAACAACGCCGGTACCGAAATCGATTTCAACATAATCGTCAGCAACAATAGGTATCTCGCGGTGAACTATCGGCAAAATAAGCGTTTTACCAATAATATCCTTATATCTTTCGTCATTCGGGTTTACCGCTACCGCGGTATCTCCGAGCAGTGTTTCGGGACGGGTTGTGGCAAGCTCTAAGTAACCGCTGCCGTCACTGAACGGATAGCGAAGATGCCAGAAATGCCCTGCCTGGTCCTCATACTCTACCTCGGCATCGGAAATGGAAGTAAGGCAATGCGGACACCAGTTTATAATCCTCTCGCCCCTGTAAATAAGGCCCTTATTATAAAGGTTTACAAACACCTCACGAACAGCCTTTGAGCAACCCTCATCAAGCGTAAAACGCTCACGGTCCCAGTCACACGAAGAGCCCATTTTTTTAAGCTGTTCTATTATTCTGCCGCCGTATTTTTCTTTCCAATCCCAAGCGCGGGACAGGAAACCTTCTCTGCCGATATCTTCCTTGCTTATTCCCTCTTTACGCATAGCCTCAACAATTTTAGCTTCGGTTGCGATTGAGGCGTGGTCAGTGCCGGGGAGCCACAGCGTATCATACCCCTGCATACGCTTAAAGCGAATGAGAATATCCTGCAAAGTATTATCAAGCGCGTGCCCCATATGAAGCTGACCGGTAATATTCGGAGGGGGAATGACTATTGTATAAGTTTTCTTTCCCTCTTCACGCTTTGCGTGAAAATACTTACCGTCAAGCCACATTTTATATATGCGGTCCTCAACTTCCTTAGGGTCATACTGTTTTGCAAGTTCTTTTGCCATTATTTTTATCAACTCCAAAAGAAAATGTATAAAATTCTTAAAATAGTTAAAACTTAATTTGTCAGCCCAAAACGGCGTTTGCAATTCGGGCGGACAGCCGCCCGAATTGCGTTTTACGCTTTTTGAGCGGTTTTTTTATAAATCCAATTTAGTTTGCGCCGCGCTATCCTTTGGTTGAAGTGACCCTGCCGCGGGTAAATTCTTAGTTCGATAGCGGTGCTCATTTTCAAGTTTGCCTGCCTTATATACTTTTACCGTATATATGCGCTGGCCTTTTTTCTGCGTCATAACCGCTATACCGCCGTTTTCGTTCGAGGCTTTAAGCGGAATAGAAGCTGTGCTTACTATTAACATTCTGCCGTTTGTGGATTTAAGTATTATATCACAGTCTTCTTTAAAATGGAATACTGTGTGCAGTTTATACTTTCCGCAGTATGCTTTTATCAGCTTTTTACGGTTGGTCTTGGTTTCATAAGACGAAAGCGGAACCTTTGCTATTCTGCCGTTATCAAACACAAACAACATAAATCCCGAATAGTCTTTGGTTTCAACCATATAAACAGAGCTTTCCCCGTCATCATACCCGAGCTTACCGGCAACATAATCGCCGAGCACGCTCGCCTTACCGTCAGAAAAATCTATAACTCTGCTTTTATACACCTGCTCGGCATTTGTAAAGAAGAGCAAATCACGGTCATTTGCGGACTCGATAGTTTGCACTATCTTGTCCCCGTCTTTCAGCTTTTGCTCGCCGCTCATACGAAGTGACAACGGTGTTATCTTCTTAAAGTAACCGTCACGCGTGAAGAAAAGCGTTACAGGCGAATCATCAAGCGGTTCATTATCCGTATCGATTTCATTTTCCCCGGCGGCTACTATCGCGGTTTTACGCTCTGTACCGTATTTCTTTACAACCTCTTCAAGCTCATCTATAATAATGCGCTTGATTTTATTCTTTGAATCGAGGATTGATTGCATTTCTTCAATGGTGGCAGTCAGCTCTTCAATATCTTCGAGGCGTTTTAAAATATACTCGCGGTTTAAATGGCGGAGTTTTATTTCAGCTACATATTCCGCCTGAATTTCATCAATGCCGAAGCCTATCATAAGGTTAGGCACTACCTCTTTTTCCTCAGCGGTTTCACGAACTATCTTTATGGCCTTATCAATGTCAAGAAGAATTTTCTGCATACCCTTTAAAAGATGCAGTCTATCCTTAGCCTTTGTGAGCTTGAAATAAACCCTGCGGCGAACGCACTCACTTCTGAAAGCTACCCATTCGCTTATAATTTCCTTAACACCCATAACGCGCGGTGTGCTTGCAATAAGGATATTAAAGTTACAAGCAAAGCTATCTTGAAGCGGAGTCATTTTAAAGAGCTTAGCCATTAGCTTTTCATAATCCGTGCCGCGCTTCAAATCTATTGTTATTTGAAGACCTGAAAGGTCGGTTTCATCTCTGATATCGTTGATTTCGGTTATTTTTTTAGCCTTTACAAGCTCAACTACCTTTTCGATAATCGCCTCGGTAGTTGTAGTGGGAGGTATGGATTTTATATCGATACAGTTATTGGCTTTATCGTAGGTATATGTGCCTCTTACCTTAAAGCTGCCTCTTCCCGTTTCGTATATTTTCTCCATTTGCTCGCGGTTATAAAGAAGCTCACCGCCTATGGAAAAATCAGGCGCTAAAAGTGTATCGGCAACATTTATATCATTATCCTTAATATAGGCTATGGTGGTTTCGCATACCTCTTTAAGATTAAACGAACAAATCGTGCTCGCCATACCTGCGGCAATACCCATATTGGCGTTTACAAGAACTGTCGGAAAGGTTACGGGGAAAAGCACCGGCTCCTTCATTGTAGCATCATAGTTATCTACAAAATCGACGGTATCCTTATCAATATCCGCGAAAAGCTCTGCGGAAATTGGTGCGAGCTTTGCCTCGGTATACCTTGCGGCGGCACACTGCATATCGCGCGAGTATGCCTTACCGAAAGAGCCCTTTGAGGCTACAAACGGATGAAGAAGCGCACCGTTACCTTCACTGAGGCGCACCATAGTATCATAAATCGCGGCGTCTCCGTGAGGATTTAGCTGCATAGTTCTGCCCACTATATTGGCGGACTTTATTGTAGAGCCGTTTAAAAGCCCCATATTGTACATTGTATAAAGGAGCTTTCTGTGCGAAGGCTTAAAGCCGTCAATTTCCGGTATAGCACGGGAAACTATAACGCTCATAGCATAGGGCATAAAGTTTGATTTGAGCGTTTCGGTAACGCTCTCTTCAACTACTGTGCCGGCGCCTGCAATATAAGCCTCTGCACTCGGTTTCCTTTTTTCTGAAACCGCTTCCTTCTTTCTTCTTTGAGCCATCCGTTTTTCTCCTAACTCAAATCTATATCGTCCATATAAAGATAACCGTTATCGGAAATGTAATCCTTTCTGCCGGAAAGATTATCTCCGAGCAGTAAATCGAACATCTCACTTGTCATCTGTGCTTCATCAGGCATTATCTTTATAAGACGGCGCGTTTCGGGATTCATAGTTGTAAGATTCATCATATCAGGTTGGTTTTCACCGAGTCCCTTACTGCGCTGTAAAGTATATTTTTCATCGCCTATTTTTTCAAGTATATCCCTTTTCTCGTTTTCATCGTAGGCAAAATATGTCTTATTCTTTGTGTTTATCTCGTAAAGAGGAGTTTCAGCGATAAACACCCTGCCCTCGTGAATAAGGGTGGGCATAAGGCGGTATATCATCGTAAGGATGAGGGTGCGGATATGAAATCCGTCAACATCCGCATCGGTACATATTATGATTTTATTCCAGCGAAGATTGTTCATATCAAAGTTTGAAAGGCTTTTATTTGACTTTGATTTTACCTCTACTCCGCAACCGAGCACCTTTAATAAGTCGGTAATTATTTCACTTTTGAATATTTTGTCATATTCGGCTTTAAGGCAGTTAAGTATCTTACCTCTTACCGGCATAATTGCCTGGAATGCCGCATCGCGCGCCAGCTTACAAGAGCCGAGCGCCGAATCACCCTCAACTATATAAAGCTCGCGCTCTGATACATCGCGGCTTCGGCAGTCAACAAACTTTTGAACGCGGTCAACCATAGAATTACTGCTTGAAAGAGTTTTCTTGATGTTAATTCGCTCTTTCTCGCTTCGCTCACGGCTGCGCTTGTTTATAAGCACCTGGTCGGCAATCTTATCGGCTTCCGCCTTGTTCTCTATAAAGTAGATTTCAAGTTGATGCCTTAAAAACTCGGTCATGGCATCGGCTATGAATTTGTTTGTTATGGATTTTTTGGTCTGGTTTTCATAGGATGTGATAGTGGAAAAAGAAGAAATAACGAGAACAAGACACTCTTCCACATCCGAAAAGGTTATCTTACTCTCCCCGGATTTATACTTATTGGCCTGCTTGATATAAGCGTCTATCTGATACACAAACGCATTACGCACTGCCTTTTCGGGAGCGCCGCCATATTCGAGCCAGCTTGAATTGTGGTAATACTCCTTTAATTGACGGGTATTTGAAAAGGTGAGCGCCGCATTTATCTTAACCTTATACTCAGGCTTATCATCACGGTCACGCCCCTTGCGCTCGGTGTGCCAGACCTGAACAGAACTCAGCTTATTTTCGCCGACAGTTTCATTGATATAATCCTCTATACCGTTTTTATAAACTATCTCTTGAGATATAAACCTCGAACCCTGCTGGTCGCGGAATTCGAATTTAAGACCGTTATTGACTATTGCCTGACGGCGAAGTGTATCAACAAAATACTCACTCGGTATATTGATATCGGTAAACACCTCAATATCCGGTTTCCAACGCGTTTTGGTGCCGGTATCCTTTCCGGAATACGGCTCCTTTTTAAGACCGCCCACATTATAGCCCTTTTCAAAATGGAGGCTGTACTTAAATCCGTCACGCTTTACTTCAACATCCATATATTCCGCCGAATACTGCGTGGAGCAAAGGCCTAAACCGTTAAGACCGACAGAATACTCATAGTTTGCGCCGTCATTGGTATTATACTTACCGCCTGCGTAAAGCTCGCAATAAACAAGTTCCCAGTTAAAGCAGTTTTCTTTATTATTAAAATCAACAGGACAGCCTCGCCCGAAGTCCTCAACCTCAATCGAGCCGTCTGTATATCTTGTTACAACTATTTTTTTGCCGTAGCCCTCTCGTGCTTCGTCAATGGAATTTGAAATAACCTCAAATACTGAATGTTCGCAACCGTCAAGCCCATCAGAGCCGAAGATAACGCCGGGGCGTTTACGCACTCTGTCAGGTCCTTCGAGCTTTTGAATACTTTCGTTGCCGTATTCGGCTTTCATCTGAGCCAAAACCCTTCCTCCCGAAAAACAGTAATATTATATTCGGTATTTATTATATACCATATATTGTGGCTTAGTCAAGTGATTAAGGCAAAAAAATGCTCCCGGAAAAACTCCGGGAGCGAAACAATAATAATCTTATCTAAGTCCGATATAAGGCTGTGGATTTACCCTGTCAGAGCCGACATAAACCTCAAAGTGAAGATGGTTACCGGTTGAGTTGCCGGTTGAACCTACAAGAGCAATAACCTCGCCTGCCGAAACATACTCGCCTACGCTTACGCAGAGCTTGCTCGCGTGAGCATAAAGGGTTGAAAGGCCGTTGCCGTGGTCGATTATCACACAGTTGCCGTAATCCCTGTAAACCCCGGCAAGAGTAACCCTGCCAGATGCCGCCGCCATAATAGATGTGCCATGCGGCGCGCGCAGGTCAACGCCCTTATGACCGCCTTTTCCGTATGGGCAGGAAACCTCCCAAACACCTGAGGGAAGCGGGAAAGTAAAGCCTGAGCTTACAACCCTGCCGGCAGATTTTCTTGCCGTTCCTACGGTAACTATCTCATCAACCGGCTCTTTTATAACCTCTGAGCCTAATGTTACCCTCTCGGTTTCTTCGCCGTCAACATAAACGACGCCGGAGGTTACAACTGTAACACCGTATTCACCGGCTCTATCCTTATTTACATATCCTGCCGGCTTGCTATCGGTTTTATTGGTAACGGTTTTATAAGGAATTGACTGCTCGGTTGACTCTTTAAGTGTGGTTTTTACGCTGAGTGAGGAAATCTTTTCACCAAGCTCGGATACATCCGCAACCTCACTTTTGAGGAAATAGCCCTCCTCAATGATAACATCATCACAAAACTCGCTCTCGCATTGGGTGCCCTCAATATCAAACGCCGCCTTGCGAGCCGAAACGGCTGAATACAAATCAGAAGTATCGGCAGTGCCGAGCACTTCACCGTTTAAAATAAGGCGAGAAGCCGAAATTATCTCATCCGTGTTCTCGATTATGGCATCCGCTACTTCATCACAACTTTCCACGGTATCGTTTATGGTTACAACCGCGTTTATCTCCGCTTCCGGCAGGTATGATACCACATCATCGCCCTCAACAATATCCGCAACTATATCCACAGCGGCATAATACACTTCTTTGTTGCTTACCGTTGTGATAACCTTTTTATCAAACTTAACATTGTATGCGAGCTTAACACCGCCGAATATCATACAAGCGAAAATCGCAAATACCGAAACCACGGAAAATGAAACAGCTATTATATTTTTAAAACTTATTTTTTTACTTAATGCCCGAGCTTTCGTTTCCACAAAAGCAATACATTTATTAAAAATAAAGCATTCTCCTTTATAAGCCTTGTTGGTTACAAATTTGTAACCGGTATAGTTTTATTATACGCAAAAGTTACAAAATTGCAACCTTTTTTTAATATTTTTAACCTTTTATGCTTTCAATATGTATTAAAAAAACAACCGCAGAGCCGATGTTATAAGGCTTTGCGGTTATTTGTAAACTTTTTTAAAACAGTGACATCTGATTTGTATCGGGAAGGTCTGATAAAGCGCCAAGCTCGGAGAGCTTTTCTATAATTGTCTTTGAAACGCCTGCCGAGGCGGCAAAATCCTCTTTTGATATATAATCGCCCTTTTGCGCCGCTTCATATATAGAATATGCCGCTTTTTCGCCAACTCCTGAAAGCGCCCCGAAGGGAAGCCTCATCTTGCCGTTTTCCGGCAAGAACTTCATAGCGTGAGAGTGCTTTAAATCGACCGGCAAGACCTCTATTCCCCTTGCCATCATTTCGTTGAATATAAGCAGGTTATTATAGATATCAAGTTCCTTTTTGGATGCTTCCTTTCCCTTTGCCGCGATATCGGCTATAAGCGATTTTACCGCCGTGTGTCCCTTTAACAAAGTGTCAACATCAACATCCTCAGGTCTTGCGGTAAAGTACGCGCAATAGTATTCAAGCGGTTTATGCACCTTATACCAACCTATTTTAAGCGCCGATATAACATACGCCGCCGCGTGTGCTTTCGGGAACATATACTCTATCTTTTTACAGCTTTGAATATACCACTCCGGCACTCCGACGGCACGCATATCCTCCGCCATACTGTTCCAATCCTCTTCGGTTATCTTACCCTTTGCATACAAGCCCTTTCGCACCGTTTCGGTGATTTTAAACGCCCGGCTTTCATCCATACCCTTTTGTATAAGATAAACCATTATATTATCTCTCGTTCCGATAACCTCACTGATTGTGCAGGTGCCGTTATCAATAAGGTCCTTTGCGTTGCCGTGCCACACATTAGTACCGTGTGAAAGTCCTGATATCTGCAAAAGGTCGGCAAAGGTTTTCGGCTTACAGTCAAGAAGCATATCGCGCGTGAGCTTAGTGCCGAACTCGGGAAGCCCCAGGGTGCCGGTTTTAGAGTATATTTCATCGGGCGATACGCCGAGCTCATCTGTTGAAATAAACAAATTCATAACCTGCTTATCACTCATTGAAACATCTCTAACAGGCACTCCCGAATACTCTTCAAGATACTTATATGTAGTGGGCACAACATGTCCCAGCTCATCCAGCTTTAAAATGGTATCGTGAATTGAATGGAAATCGAAATGGGTGGTTACTATATCGGAATTTACATCGTCAGCCGGGTGCTGAACGGGGCAAAAATCATATATAGTCATATTATTCGGCACAACAATCATACCTGCCGGGTGCTGACCGGTGGTCATTTTTACCTTGGAATTTTCAACCGCCTTTGCAAGCCTGTTAAGCTCAGGCGTGCTTACCGCGATACCCATTTTTTCGGCGTAGGCTTTTACAAAGCCGAAAGCGGTTTTCTCGGCAATAGTGGTTATGGTTCCGGCTTTAAACACATTCTGAGCGCCGAAAAGAGTTTTGGTATAATCCTGAACATCGTTCTGCACTTCATCAGAGAAGTTAAGGTCAATATCAGGCACCTTATCGCCCTTAAAGCCCAAAAATGTTTCAAATGGTATATTATGCCCGTCACGGTTAAGCGGTGTGCCGCAATCGGGGCAATTCTTTTCCGGCAAATCAAAGCCCGAGCCATACTCATCACTGCCGAAAAATTCGCTGTGGTGGCAATTAGGGCAAACATAATGCGCCGGCAGAGGATTTACCTCGGATATACCTGCCATAGTAGCAACAAACGACGAGCCGACAGAGCCACGCGAGCCTACCAGATATCCCTTTTCCTCACTGTAAGCCACCAGCTTTTGCGCCGAGATATACATTATTGAAAATCCGTTGTTTATTATGGAGTCAAGCTCCTTTTTAAGCCTTTTTTCAACTATTTCCGGGAGATTATCGCCGTATATACGGTGAGCGTTATCCCAACATATTTGCCGCAGCAAATCATCCGAGCCTTCAATGGTAGGAGGATAATTGCCCTCCGGCACGGGTATAACATCGCCTGACACCATATCCGCAATTTTATTGGGGTTATCAATAACAAACTCTTTTGCGCGCTCACCGAAATAATCAAAATCAGAAAGCATTTCCTCGGTGGTTTTGAAATAAAGCGGTGCTTGATACTGTATATCCTCAAACCCTTGACCTGCCAAAACTATCTGGCGAAGCACACCGTCCTCCTCACGAAGAAAATGCACATCGCCCGTTGCCACAACAGGCTTTGAAAGCTCGTCCGCTATCTCTACGATTTTACGGTTAAAGTCCTTAATAACCTCTATGCTCGTAACATTTCTGAATCTGTTTTTAACGGTATTTCCCTTTTTATCAACCCTATCGGGTGCAGAGCTTTCACGCACCATAAATTCGTTATTCCCTATCGGTTGAATTTCAAGGTAATCATAATATTTTGCAATTTCTATAAGCTCATCGTGGCTCTTGCCATCTACAACCGCGCGGTAAAGCTCACCCTGCTCGCAGGCGGAGCCGATAATAAGTCCCTCACGGTATTTATCAAGCTCGCTTCTCAGCGTTATAGGTCGTGAATGGAAGCAGTTAAGATGAGCGCCTGACACGAGCTTATAAAGATTTTTAAGACCGACGGCGTCCTTAACAAGTATTATCTGGTGATTTCTTATCCTCGACATTTCTTTTGAGGAAAGGTTTGAAATATCGTGTCGTATATCGTCTATAAAATAGCTCTCTACTCCGTAGATAACCTTAAAATCTCCGCCGCCTTTTCTTATGCCTTTAACCGCGGCGGCAGCGGCGGGATATGCCTGAACTACTCCGTGGTCGGTTATAGCCACAGCCTTATGCCCCCAGCGGTAAGCGGTGTTTATAATATCACCGGCACTCGATACCGCATCCTTAGCGGACATATTGGTATGGCAATGAAGCTCTACGCGGCGAAGCCCGTCATACTTATCGGTTTTTTCATATTTCTTAACCTCTGCCAAAGCCTTTACATCCACAATAAAGCTATTTGACCAGTTATCAAATCCGTATTCGCCGTTTATAACGACAGCCGCACCGTCACGAAGATTTTTAAGTGATTTTTTGAAACGGGATATTTCCGAATCAATATTTTCCACATACTTCGGGTCGAAAAACTTTTTGAGGTTTGCGGCAAAAGTATTAGTAGAGTCACTGAAATTGAATTTATATGTGACCATTCTGCCGCCACGGCGAGTGTTTACATCCCTCAGCTCTAAATTTGAAACCTCGCCCCAAACGCATATATTTATCCTCTCGTCGGGATTAGTAGGAGGTATGATGTTTTTAAGTGCCGTAACCTTAGTATCAATCTTCCTGCCGAAAAATATTTTTGCGCTTTCAAGGTAAACCGGCAAGCCATCCTTAGGCTTATAATCATAGACGATTTCCGGCTCTTCTTTTTCTGTCTTCTTTTCTGTGGATTTCGCCTGAGAATCAGCCGGCACCTTTTGCTTTTTAGGCTCGGGCTTTAACTCAATTTCAATATCATCAAGCTGACCTGAAAAACTGATTTTCGGCACAAAGCCGAAAGCTGTGTTTACCTCGCGTGAAAAATTATTTTCAAACCCGCAGTCTATGATTTTCTTATATCCGCCGTATTTTAAAGCGATATCAATGCTATCGCCCTCAATCGAATACTCAGCGCCGTTAAAATATCCGTTTAAAGCAACGCTTTTATTACGGAGTTTTTTAATAATATCCTCAATAGCGGCGATACAAAAAGCCGATTTTTCAAACTTCACATCAATACTCACACTACTCAGTTTAAGGATTCCCTTAACCTCGCTTACAAACCGGTCTATATCTTTTTCGCTTATATAAATGCCGCTTTCAAGGGACAAGAAAAGTATGCGGTCTGACATATTCAAATCGCAATTTTTAAGCACCGCGCCGCTAAACGCATTTGCCGTATCATCTGTTATGTAACTACCGAAAAGCCCCTTGAAATCCAACATTTTTTACCTCTACATATTTTCTATTTCTGATATAAGTGTATCTAAAAGCCTGTCCTCAGGTATGCCGGAGCTAACTATCTTACCCTTTTTAAAGAGAACTCCGCTGTTTTTTCCGCCTGCGATACCGATATCCGCCGCCGCCGCTTCACCCGGACCGTTTACAACACAACCCATAATTGCAACCGTGATATTCTTTTTAACGCCCGAAAGCCGCTTTTCAGCCTGCTTTGCAATACCGATAAGGTCAATCTGTGTTCTGCCGCAGGTGGGGCAGGATACAAACCTGATACCTTCGTTTCTCATACCTATTGCCGAAAGCAGTTTTTTTGCCGCCTCAACCTCTTTTAAGGGGTCATCAGTCAAGGAAATGCGAATTGTATCGCCGATACCTCTGAGAAGTAATCCGCCTATGCCTGCCGATGACTTTATAACGCCCGTATTCTCAGTACCGGCTTCGGTTACTCCCAAATGAAGCGGATATTTAACTTTTTCCGCCGCCAGCACATACGCGTTATACATCACCGTAACATTGGATGATTTGAGTGACAAAATTATATCGTCAAAGTCGTATTTTTCAAGTAATCCTATATGATAAAGACCGCTTTCAACGAGCGCCTCTGGTGTAACCTTTTTATAGCGTGCAAGTATGCTTTTTTCAAGCGAGCCTGAATTTACACCTATTCTTATGGGGATATTACGCGCCTTACACGCCTTTACAACCTCTTTTACTCCCGCTTCGTCCCCGATATTGCCCGGATTTATTCTTATTTTATCCGCGCCTGCTTTGGCGGACAAAACCGCCAATCGCCAATCGAAATGGATATCCGCTACTATCGGAATATTCACATTTTCTTTCAGGCTTTCGAGTGTTTTCACAGCATCGGCATCCGGAACGGAAACACGGAGAATTTCACAACCGGCTTCTTCTAACACCTTTGCCGCGGATACATTGCCTTTTATATCGTGCGCCGGCACTGCTAACATTGACTGAATACTTACAGGCGCTCCTGCGCCGACAGGCACCGTGCCGACATTTACACGCTTTGTGGTTTTATTTGTGTTCACAAAATCACCTACTTAAATATGAGTGACCAAATATCCTTTAAGGTTACGAGAAGCATAAAGCCTATCAGTATTATAAACCCGACTGTGTGAACGAGCGATTCATACTTCTCGGGCACCTTTCTGCGACTTATCATTTCTATAAATATAAACAGTAATCTGCCGCCGTCAAGCGCGGGAAGCGGCAAGAGATTGAAGAGTCCCAAATTTATAGTAATAAGCGCCGCTATCGGCAAAATGTTTCTGAGGCTTTGCTTTGCGGCTGAGCCTATCGCCGCCGTAACGCCGACAGGACCGGACACCGCGCTGATACCGTATTTACCGGAAATAAGGTCAATAAGCGAGCGCCAAATGACCGCGCAGTACGAAACGCCCGTTTTAAAGGTTTCGGATATGAAGCTCAAAAATGTTTTTTCCCTGCCGTAAACCCGAAAATCAACCTTTATATATGAAATACCGTTTTCTTCATCTGTATCAAATCTTATCGCGCGGAGCTTTACATCTTCGCCGTCACGCAAAACGGTCATATCCACTGTACCGCCCTTAACATTTGTAAAGGCGTAACTCAAATCATAGGTGGTAAAGATTTTTCTGCCGTCAACCGATAAGATTTTATCATTTACTTTAAGACCTGATTGCTCACTTACGGCATTTTCGGAAAACTCCGCTATTGTGGTAGTGGTAAATCTTTTTTCAGGCGCCAACACCGCCGCTACCAAAATAAAGCCTAAAATAAGATTAAAGGTGGCGCCCATAACAACAATTATAAATCTGCGCCAAGCCGGTTTATTGCAAAAAGCACGAGGGTCACTGCTCTCGGTATCCTCGCCCTCCATAGAGCAGTATCCGCCGAGCGGAATGAGATTTGCTTTATACACTGTTTCTCCCATTTTCTTTGAGAACAGCTTTGGCCCGAAGCCTACCGCAAACTCATTAACTCTGACGCCTAACAGCTTTGCCGCTATAAAATGACCGAACTCGTGAATAATAATCAGCGCAATAAAAATAAGCACCGCCACAAGATACGGCCACACATTACCCCAAATACCAGCAACGAAAGAAATAAAATCACACCCTACTCATCACAAATTCACGCGCCGCACTATCGGCATACAATATGTCCTCAATAGTATAATCATCCTTGCTTTTCGCGTTAAGCATTGCCTCTTCATTAAGCTCGGCTATCTGCAAAAAACCGATTTTCCCCTTCAAAAACAAAGATACTGCCTGCTCGTTAGCACCGTTTATCGCCGCCGGATAAAGCCCGCCCTTTTTTATTGCCTCAATACAAAGCGGCAAGCAACGAAATGTCTTAGTATCGGGCTTTGAAAAGGTAAGCGTTCCGATATCGGCAAGGCTTAATTTTTCAAAAGAAATACCCCTTTCGGGATATGTAAAGGCATACTGAATGGGTATTTTCATATCGGGCGTACCCATTTGACCTATAACCGCGCCGTCAGACAACTCCACCGCCGAGTGAAGAATACTCTGCCTGTGAATTAAAACCTCTATATCATCCGGTTTAACACCGAACAGGTGAACGGCTTCAATCACTTCAAGTCCCTTATTCATAAGAGTTGCACTGTCAATAGTGATTTTACTGCCCATAGACCAGTTTGGATGTTTAAGCGCATCCGCCGCACGAACATTTTTAAGTTCATCCCGGCTCTTTCCGTAAAACGGGCCGCCGGAAGCCGTAAGCAATATTCTTTTTAGACTGCCGGAGGGTACTCCTTGAAGGGATTGAAAAATTGCCGAATGTTCACTATCCACCGGCAAAATTCTGACATTTTTTTCAGCACACATCCGGTTTATTATACGCCCTGCGGTAACCATAGTTTCCTTATTCGCAAGGGCAATATCCGAGCCGGCATCAATCGCCGCCACTGTGGGTTTGAGCCCTGCCACCCCCACAATCGCAGTGAGCACGATATCGGCGCCTATGCCTGCCGCCTCAACAACACCGCTTTCGCCGGAAGAAACCTTAATATCGGTATCCTTTAACGCGGCTTTTAGTTTTTGAGCCGCGATTGCATCAAATACGGCAACTACTTTGGGGCGAAACTGCCTTGCCTGCTTTTCTAAAAGCTCTATATTTCTGCCTGCGGCAAGGGAAACCACCTTAAAATCCCCGCTTTTTGAAATTACATCAAGCGCCTGAGTTCCTATTGAACCGGTAGAGCCTAAAATTGCAATACTCTTCATTTTAAAACACCTAAAAGAATGAGTGATAATAACGCCGGTGAAATAAACAGAATACTATCAAATCTATCAAGTATTCCGCCGTGACCGGGGATTAAATTACTGTAATCCTTAACCCCTACGCTTCGTTTGATTATTGAAGCGAAAAGGTCGCCGAGCATCCCCACAATACACATAACTACCGTAACACCGAGCATTATGAAGATATTTACAGATACTTTAAACGCGATGAACAAAACAACGGTTATAATAAGGCTTGCCGCAATACCGCCCACGGCGCCCTCAACAGTCTTTTTAGGGCTTACATGTTCACATAGCTTGTGCTTTCCGAAGAACACACCCGTAAAGTATGCGCCGGTATCGCAAACACTTGAAAAATTTATCACCAACAATAAATAGTATATTCCCTGAGGTCTTGTAATAATACAATCAAGCGTTGCGAATGCGGTACTATAAAGAAGCGGAACACCCAAAAGCGCGAAGATTTCTTTAATATTAAATTCCTTTTTCTCGAATATGACAGAGAGTGTAAAAAGTATCACATAAAGGATTGTGATAAGCAAAAGCACCGATAAACAATAGCTTATACGCTTTATATCCATGCTGATATTCTTTACAAGGACATCATAAGAGTTATGGAATATATCACAAACACAAAAGAATGCCGCGGCTGCGTAAACGCAGGCGGCGGTTTTTCTGAAAACAGTGCCGGTTTTAACGATATGCTGCATTATTTCGTAGCTTGCCGCTACCGCCAGAATTGCTATAAACACCGTTATAATCAAGGTGTTATACTTTAATCCCGCCCACAAAGCCGCAATCACAACGGCTATCATAACGGCGGCAGATATTATCCTCGTTTTCATAAATTCCCCTTCTAAATTCCGCCAAATCTTCTGTTTCTTCGGCTGAAATCCTCAATGGCGCGGTCTAAATCCTTTGGCCCGAAATCCGGCCAAAGAATATCGGAAAACCAATACTCCGCATAAGCCGACTGCCATATAAGGTAATTTGAAAGTCTGTATTCGCCACTCGGTCTGATAATAAAATCAGGGTCAGGCTGACCGGCGGTATAAAGATGCTCGCTTATAGTCTGCTCGGTTATATCCTCGGCATTTATCCCCTCGGCTACTATTCGCTTTACCGCGTGGACTATCTCATCCCTGCCGCCGTAATTAAGCGCAATATTGAGGTGAAGCCCGGTAGCACTCGCGGAATCCGCCTCGGCTTTTAACATAAGCTCTTTTATATCATCGGCAAGCGGCTCTCTATCCCCTATAAATTCGAGCTTTATATTTTCATCCTTAAAGCTATCGGTATCTTTAAGATAATCGCGAAGTATATTCATTATGTTATCAACCTCAGACTTGGGTCTTTTCCAATTCTCGGTTGAAAAGGCATAAACGGTGAGATACTTAATGCCTATTTTATTACAGTATCGCGCTATTGATTTAAAGGTTTTAGAGCCTGCCGCGTGACCGGCAGTGCGCGGCAGAGAGCGTTTTTTCGCCCATCTGCCGTTACCGTCCATAATAATAGCGATATGAGTGGGCAAAATTCGCTCCTCATCGCTTTTTTTCTTTTTAAAGAACAAAGCCGCTGTCCCTCCGAAAATCAGATTTCCATTATTTCCTTTTCTTTCACCGCGGCGATGGAATCAATCTCCTTACAGAATTTATCCGTAAGATTTTGAATTTTCTTTTCTCCGTCCTTCTCATCATCCTCGGTTATTTCATTACTCTTTTTAAGCGCTTTAAGGTCATCAAGCGCCGTTCTGCGCTGATTTCTGATAGCAACCTTTGAATCCTCGCCTTTTTTGTGAACTTCCTTAACTATCTCTTTTCTGCGCTCCTCAGTAAGCGGCGGGAAATTAAGGCGGATAACCTTACCGTCGTTCTGAGGATTTATTCCTATCTCGGAAGTGAGTATCGCCTTTTCTATTTCTTTGAGAGTAGATGCATCCCACGGCTGAATTAAAAGAGTTCTCGCCTCGGGAATTGAAATTGCCGCCATCTGCTGAACGGGAGTGGGTACGCCGTAATAATCCACCGTAACCCTTTCGAGAACCGCCGCGGTAGCCCTGCCTGCTCTGATAGACTTATATTCCCTTTCGAGTGCCTCAACGGTTTTATTCATCTTTTCTTCGGTTCTTTTGAACAGCTCTTGCATAAATTTTCCTCCCTTAATTATTCTACCAATGTTCCGATAGTATCCCCCGTCATAGCGGAAACGATATTATCGGGATTATTAAGATTGAATACCAATATTTTAATGCCGTTATCCATACAAAGTGACGCCGCCGTGCTATCCATAACATGAAGCTCACGGGCAAGCACCTCATGGTGAGTGAGCTTATCAAACTTTTTAGCATCGGGATTGTTTTTCGGGTCGCAGTCATAAACGCCGTCAACATTAGTAGCCTTAAATATAACATCCGCGCCTATCTCTGCGGCTCTGAGCGCTGCTGCGGTATCGGTTGAGAAAAACGGATTTCCCGTACCGCAACCGAAAATTACAACTCTGCCCTTTTCGAGATGCCTTATTGCCTTATTTCTTATATACGGCTCGGCTATCTGGCGCATTTCAATAGCGGTTTGAACCCTCGAAGTAACGCCTAACTGTTCAAGCGCATCACACAGTGCCAATGAGTTTATTGTGGTTGCAAGCATACCCATATGGTCGGCTCTCGTTCTATCCATATCGCCGCTTGACCTGCCGCGCCAGAAGTTGCCGCCGCCTACTACTATCGCAACCTGAACACCCATATCAACGCAGGTTTTAACCCTTTGGCAAACATCCAGCACTTTATCAAAATCAATTCCGGTACCCTTAACGCCAGCCAAAACCTCACCGCTGAGTTTCAGCAAAACCCTCTTGTAAACAGGTTTCATATATGCCACCTCTTATAATATATTTTACTTATATTATTTTACAATAAGGCGCAATTAAAGTCAACAAAAAATAAGGGCGGAAACCTCCGCCCCAAACAGATTTATTTCACCGGAACAAGTATCATTTGTCCTGATGTTAAATTGTCGTCTTTTATATCGTTAATTCGCTTTACCTCATTTATATCGGCAAGATATTTTCTTGCTATGTCCCAAATTTGTTCGCCGCTTTCGGCAAAATAAACCGTGAGCGCGCCGCGGTTATTATTTTTAGCCGGCTTTTCTCTATTTACCTGAACATCACTTATGAGGCTTACCTTTGATGGACTGTAAACCGAAGCCGTTACACTAAGCTCAACCCTGAGCTCTGTCTTTTTATCTCCCGACATTGTATATCCTACCGAAACAACATCAACCTGTGAATCGGCAATCAGATTTTCGGCTGATACGGGGAGCTTATATCTGTATTCATACTCTACCGGTCTTTCATAATAAGAAGGTGCGCCGTCGTTATCAAGCGCCATAATACCGCACACCGCCGTGCCGGAAACCACAAGGCAGTCGCCCTCGAATTCCGTACTTACATTTTTTACCTCGCAGGAAGCATCGCAAACCCTTGAAATTGTATCTGACGGAAAATCTATTGTCTTTACGGCACTGAATGTATCGTTTATACTGCAAATCAATTTATTGAAGTACACTTCGTCGCCTGTTATCTGCGCTTCATATTCCCTTGAATACGCATCAATTACCACCTCAACATCATTCTGGCAAAACGCCTCGGCTGTAAGGCGGATTTTTCCGTCAACAGAAAATCCGCGCGAAACGGAGGAGGAATTGAATTTCGGCTTAACTTCAAGATATGCCACATCTGCACGCGCTTCGCAGTCGCAGTCCTCGCCTATCCCCTCTATCTCCACAAGCTGACTGAACGGTATAACCGTATCAAGCGATTGAGGAAGACCTCCCTCACCGCGATAAAGCAGATTTACCATAAGCTCGCCTTTTATAATCGCCTTTCCCGAGAGCAGCTTGCACTCTCCGAGCTTAACCGCGGAATCGTACCTTATAAGGCACATAACATCCGGCTGAGAATCACCCACCGGGATTTCATCCTCTATCAGCACATACTTTGAGGAGTACCCTAACGGCATTGTAGCCGGTATGCCGGAGCGCCGCACTTCTATACCCTCATCATCAATATCGCATATGATTTCACGGCTTTTTTTCAACATAGCGTTAACATAAACGCCCACCGCACCGTGAACATCTATTTTTCTCTCGTTTATCGCCCGACAGTTTATGTACTCACATTTTGCCCTTGTGCGTACAAATGAATCCGAAACATCGCAGGCGGTATCAAACGACTTTGAAAATGGATACTGATACTCATACGAATTTATATTGTTTTCATCATCGGCATAAATTACCGTCACGGTTACGACGCCGTCAACCGTGATTTTCCGCGCCTGAGCATCCTCTGAGGATATTCTCGCAGTCGCGCGGCATTTAAGTATTTTTGATATTTCCGGACAATAATCAGGCATTGTAAAATCCACATCCACCGGCACCTCAGCAGAATCCTTAAATACGGTTTCAAGGTTAAAAACAGGGGTTCTCATACATTTTTCGTCCATATAAAGCCACACTCCATAATGCTTTTTATTTAATAATATTCGTATGCGGCTGATTGTATGACAAAATAAAACCGCCAAAGTCATTTATGACATTCAGCGGTTAAATTCTTTTCTCAATTTCGGTTATTACTGTACTCATCTTCACATCGAGCGCGTTGCAAATCCTATAGAAAGTTTCAAGCGTCGGCTTACGCTCGCCCCGCTCTATGGCGCTTAAATGACTTCTGCCTATGCCTGCAAGTCCGCTTAAAACCTCTTGCGGTATCTTCTTCTTTTTTCTGAAATCAGCAATCACGCTGCCGACTATAACCGGATCCAACATTGGAGAATACATCTGTATCACCTCAACAATATTGTATGCCCTGATATAAACGAATTTGAATACATATGTTGACAAATGAACACTTATGTGTTAAAATTTGTTAAAAATACTTTGGGGGCTAAAATATGGAAAACGAAAATAATGTGGCAAATGCACAAGAACAGGCGCAAAAAACAAAATTTTGCAAGCACTGTGGCGCAAAAATTCCCGAGGATGCTGTTATATGTACCTCTTGCGGCAGACAAGTAGAAGAAATCAAAAGTACCGGCGAGCAACCCAATATAGTTATTAACAACACAAATGCCAATGCTAATGTAAATAAAAATGTTAACGGCTACGGCGGCAGGGCAAAAAACAAATGGGTAGCTTTAGCGCTGTGCATATTCTTAGGCTTTTTAGGCGGTCATAAATTTTATGAAAATAAGGCGGGTATGGGTATTTTATATATCTTTACAGCCGGACTTTTCGGAATAGGTGTTATTGTTGATGCGATAACACTGCTGTCTAAGCCCAACCCCTATTATGTGTAAAGCATATCGGGCTCAGTGGGACTCGGGATATATTCCCGGGTCCTTCTTGTTAATAAGCCTTAGATAAAAATAATTTTTCACACTTGTCCAAAATACTCTTGACATTACCGCAAAGTGTATTGTATAATAACTTGTGTATTTATACATACATTTAATTTTTGCGGAGGGAGGGGATCTTAATGAGTCAGGTAAAGGTAAAAGAAAATGAGTCTCTTGACAATGCTTTGCGCCGTTTCAAAAGGCAAACTGCAAAGGACGGTGTTATTCAGGAAGTTCGTAAAAGAGAACATTATGAAAAACCCTCTGTAAAGCGCAAAAAGAAATCGGAGGCTGCTCGCAAGAGAAAGTTCCGCTGATTTAAGGGGCAAAAGGGCGGTCGCTTTGCGACCGCCTTATTTTTTAAGTATTGGTGATAAATATGCTATTAAAGCCGCATCTGAAATTAAAAAAAATCACGGATATAGATATTAAGCATTTAAAAACGCTCGGCATCGACACACTGCTTTTAGATGTTGATAACACCCTATCCACCGACCACGGAAAAGAGCTTGCGCACGGAATTTTTGAATGGATAGAAAAAATGCGTGAGGGCGGAATTAAACTGCTTATTGTTTCCAACGCCAAAAGTGAACGGGTTAAGCCGTTTGCCGAAAGATTAAAGCTCGATTTCATAGGCCTTGGGCTTAAACCGCTTCCCTTCGGATATTTCAGAGGAGCGAAGAAATGCGGCTCCAAGCGCAAAACCACCGCCATTGTAGGCGACCAGATATTCACGGATATTTTAGGCGGCAGGCTATCCGGTGTTAAAACGATACTGCTTACTCCTATTGAGCTTGAAAAACAGTTGAGCTTTAAAATTAGAAGAAAACTTGAAAAAGCAGTTTTTAAACTTCATAAAATTAAAGATTTTAAAGGATGATTTCAAATGAGTGTAAAGTTCGGGCCGGCAGGCAACTCAAAGAGCTTTTTTGAAAAAGGGTACAAGCACGCGCTTGATGTGCCGGATTATCTCAATGAAATGGGACTTGACGCTTTTGAATACCAATGCGGCAGAGGCGTTAATATCGGCGAAGAAAAAGCGCGGCAGTTGGGCGAAAAGGCGGCGAAGTCGGGAATTTCCCTCTCCCTTCACGCACCGTATTACATTTCTATGTCGTCTATTGACGAGGAAAAAAGGCTTAATTCCATAAACTATATTTTAGCCAGCGCACGCGCGGCGGATGCTATGGGGGCGGACAGAATAATAGTTCACACCGGTTCCTGTGGAAAAATCAGCCGTGAGGAAGCCTTGAAGCTCGCAAAGGATACTATGAAGCTATCCCTTGAAGCACTTGACCGAGAGAATTTAGGACACATACATATCTGTCCGGAAACTATGGGCAAGGTAAATCAGCTCGGAACACTTGATGAAGTTTTATCTCTTTGCGAGCTTGACAAGCGCCTTATCCCCTGCATAGATTTCGGTCACCTGAACGCGCGCGACTTGGGATTTTTCAAGTCTTTTTCGGATTACGAGAGTGTTTTTTGCGCTATTGGTGAGAGATTGGGCGAAGAAAGGCTTAAAAGCTTTCATTCGCATTTTTCAAAAATCGAATATACGGCAGGCGGCGAAAGGCGGCATCTGACCTTTGCCGATACCGTTTACGGCCCTGATTTTGAGCCGGTTATGGAGCTTGCCGGCAAGTACTGCGAAAGCACAAGGTTTATTTGCGAGTCTGACGGCACGCAGGCGGAGGACGCAAAAACAATGAAAGAATATTACAACTCGAAAAAATCCGAAAAATAAAAAATGTAAAAAATAAACCGACTGATATAAGAAAAAGTTCCTATATCAGTCGGTTTTGGTTTTCAATTTAAACAGGTACTACCGGACCGTGATCCTCACCTGAGAATTCAGCGCCTACATTCTTTGAATAGATTTTTACATTCCAACCGGAAAGATGCTTTAAAAGGCGGATTAAATCCTTATTATTGATTTCCTTATCGCCGTTCACATCGAGAACATCCGGCATAACCTCAACATCCCAATTTGTAAGGTACTTTAAAAACCTCAATGCATCTTTATTATTGACCACTTCATCTCCGTTTATATCGCCGGGAGCGTATTCCTTAACATTCGGATCATACATATAATGCCACAGAGCGTTATTGAAATAATTATTGTTTTTACGCACATCCAGCTTGCGGCGGTTATCCACCGTTCCCTCATAATAAACATCCGTTATTCCTTCACAACCGTAAAACGCCGCCTCAGCTATTATTTTAAGGTCTTTATAAATAATAATGCCGGTCAAGGAAGAACACATATTAAAACAGCGCTCTGCCAATGACTTTGTACCCGGTTTAACCTCATATAAACCGGAAATGTTCTTTTTGGCGGCTATAAGGTGATTTCCGATATATAAAACGCCGTTTTCCCAATTTTCATTTGTGTTATAATATTTTGTTTGCTCAAACGCACCCTGCATAATGATTTCGACACTATCAGGTATATTGATATCATATAGGCTCACGCAGCCCGAAAAAGCGCCTTTATCTATCGTATCAAGCGAGCTTGATAATTTTAAACTTGACAGTTTTTCACACCAGGAAAATGAATATTGCCCCAAAGTTTTTACAGTATCGGGCATTTCCACCGCTTCAAGCATACTGCAACCGAAAAAAGCGGCTTCGCCGATAGAAGTGAGATTTTCAGAAAACTGCACTCTTTTGAGCTTTGAGCAACAAGAAAATGAATCGGCAGCGATAGATTTAACCGAATTCGGCATAATAACTTCTGTTATTTTTGATTTATAGGCAAAGGCTCCGTTAATGGCTATAACCGAATATCCGCCCAATGTATCCGGTATGGTAATCGAATCCTTTGCAGTGCTGGCCACGCTGGTCAACACAGCACCGGAGCCTGATACTTTATATGTGAAAATACCGCTTTGGTCTGCAAATATATGTAAAACCGAAAGTGATGAAAAAGCTATAACAAATGCACAAAGCAATGTTACGGCTTTGACAAATTTCTTTGTCATAATACACCTCCAAACAATACTTCATACAAATTATACTAAAAAAATGTTGAATGGTCAAGTACTATAATAAAATATGCATAATTCAGTAAAGAGAGTTTAAATTCGAAGAATAGAAAATACCGGCTGAAACAAGGTCCTCCTTATCTCAACCGGTATTCTGTTTTTATTATTTTTCAATTTTGCCGTAGAGCGGAACATCGCTATCTTTAAGCGGTTCGCGGTCAACAGAATTTGAAATGACTTTATTATTTCTTCTTCCGCCTCTACCGGACATTCTGCCTGAGTATCTGCTCTCGTCAACCTTTCTGCCCTCGGGATGAATAACTACTCTGCGGTTATCGCCTTCGCCTACGGAATTGGATTCGACGCCGGCAATCCCCTGAACAGCGGTATGGATAATTCTTCTTTCATACGGACTCATCGGTTCAAGTGTACGATTTTTGCCCTTGGAAAGCACCTGCTTTGCCATACGGTTTGCAAGTGAAACAAGAGCTTTTTCACGCTTTTCACGATAGTCACCCACCGTGATATTAACTCTATAATATCCGCTTGAATTATTAACCGAAAGTGAAACTATGGTTTGCAGTGCTTCAAGGGTTTCACCCCTTCTGCCTATAACCGCGCCAAGTCCCTCGCCTTCAAGCGATATAAGCGCGCCGTTTTCCTTTTGAGCAACCTTGATTGCAACATCCTCGCAATTAAAGCCTTTAAGAATGTTCTTTAAATAAACCGCAGCTTTATAGGGTTTTGAATCCTGCGGCAGTTCACTCATATCTACGCTTTCACCATATTCGGATTCCGTTTTTACCTCAGCTTTTGCCGGGGCCTCACTTTTTTGTGCACTCTTAGGAGCTTCTTTTTTACCGCCTTTGCGGTTCTCCTTTTTACCTGTATTCTTTTTTTCTTTATCCGGCAGCTCTACATAAACTCTGACCTTTGCAGGTGTACCGCCGAAAATCCCTAACACCTTTTTCTTGGGCATTTCCAAAATTTCTATTTGAACATCAGCATCATCTGAAACACCGAGTGAGAGCAAAGCGTTTTCCTTTGCTTCATCCACCGTGTTGCCCGTGCCCACTGCTTCTTTAATCAAGAAAAGTCCTCCTTAACACAATAGTAATTATTTATCTTCCAACTTTTTTATTTGACCGGCTTCAAAATCGCAAACCTTTGAAAGCTCCTTAGTGCGCTCGCTTGCAAGGAGCTTATGCGGGCCGTAAAGCAACTGAATAGCCGACTGTATAGCTCCGCCGACGAGTGACGAGCATATCCAGTAAAAGCACACTCCGCCCGGGAAAGAGAAACCGATGAAAAGAGAAATCAGCGGCATTGTAAGCATCATTCCCGCCATACTCGGAGCTTCCGGATTTATATGTTTGTTTATACGCATTGAAACTATACTCGTAAGCATCTGCGCTAAAAACGCAGCTATCGGCAAAAGCCATATAGCTTCCCAACTGTTGAAAATATCAAACGAAAAATCGGGCTTATTAAGCAAATTTATTCCGAAAAGGTTGAAGTTGATATCGGCTTTTTTATCCACCTCTATAACATACTCATAGTCGCTCTTAATTGAAGCGTACTGCTTTTCGGTGAGAATTTCTTCCACCTTATCGGGATTGGCTCTGATTATTTTTATCAGGGACAGCTCATAACTGTTTGATGCGTTGAGCTTCCAATTTGACAAAGACTTTACCGCGGAATTATATTTCTTTTCCTTCTGCGCTTTGAGTGTTTCGTCATTTTCATCTTTATAATCCTTCTGCATTTCGGAAAGAGAGGTATTTATTGTGGTTGTAACATTACTTACTCTATCCTTATCGGCACCCGCCATATAGGTAAGCGGTGACATAATAAGCCAATAAATGCTGAAAAGAAGTACCATTCTCACTATCATAGGCAGGCATCCGCCGGACATAGAAACGCCCTCGTCCTGATACAGCTTCTGCTGAGCCTGAGCCATCTTTTGCCTATCGTCACCATAACGCTTTTTAAGCTCATCGAGCTTAGGCTTAATTCGCATTTGCGATACGGATGATTTCTGGCTTTTGATACTAAGCGGTATTAAAACAAGATTTATGAGAAGTGTAAACACAAAAACGGAAAGAGCAAAATTGCCGCCTAAAATCTCCGATAAAAACTTTAAAACATAACCAAGCGGAATGTTTATAATATTAAATAATGACTGCATATATTACACCGTCCTGAGTGTTGTTTTCACTGTTTTTCTTTCCTCGGCGGAACCGGATCATATCCGCCTTTGCAAAACGGATTGCATCGCAAAATCCGCCAAAGCGCCAACGCACTGCCCTTTAAAGCACCGTGCACCTTTATTGCCTCGATAGCATAAGCCGAGCATGTAGGCGTAAACCTGCAGCTCGATATTTTAAGCGGAGAAATTGCCTTTTGATAAAACCTTATTAAAAGGATAATCAAAGATGAAATCGGATTTTTCATCATTCTATCAATCCGTTATCCGAAAGGGCTTTAAAAAGCCTATTTGCCACCTGATTACTGTTAAGCGATAAAATCCTCGTGCGTGGCACTATGCAAAAATCAAATCCCTTTTTGATTTTCGGCAAACAGGAATCAAATGCCGCGGTTACAAGCCTTTTCGCCCGATTGCGCTTTACCGCACAGCCTATTTTTTTGCCGGCGGTAATACCGAGACGAACCCTCCCCGGTTTTCCTTTCACAAAATAAAGGACAAACGCCGGCGTAGCCACGCATTTACCGCGCGAATACAATCGGCGAAACTCCCAATTCTGTTTTAATTTATCAATTCGCTTCATGCTTTTACTGTTTTATTACATAAAAGTAAAAGCCACACTTAAGGTGGCTTAGCAACTTAATATGTTAATTGCTTTCTGCCCTTTGCTCTTCTGCGAGCAAGAACCTTTCTGCCGTTTGAAGTTGCCATTCTCTTTAAGAAACCGTGTTCCTTTTTACGATGAATTTTTTTAGGTTGATATGTTCTTTTCATTTTTCGTAACCTCCTATAATAAAATGAAAGTCGCAAAATAGCGATACTTTCCAAACTACATAACCTATCAATAAGGAATTATAACCCAAATCACCCTTTTATGTCAATAAAAAAATGCTTTTTAGAAAAATAATTTTTTTGTTGCGTTTTCGTTCATTATATGATATCATAAATGCGTTCGGGGGTGTAGCTCACTTGGGAGAGCGTCTGAATGGCATTCAGAAGGTAGTCGGTTCGATCCCGATCATCTCCACCACGAAGAAAGACAGTCCGTTTTTAGCGGGCTGTCTTTCTTTTGTTTTATAACGGAGATTGATTTTTGGGCGACTTTTTCTTAATGGTATCGATAGTCTTACCAAAGACAAAAAAGCGGTCATAAAAATATTCTGTTACCAGATTTAGCATCATATTCAGTATTGTAACAAGAAGATCGTTCCATCCGAGGTTTTCCGCAAGAAAATTACCAAGCAATGTTGAAAGCGGAGTAAATACCACATAGAACAATGCAACTTTGAGCATTGCTATCGGCACATTTTCCGCCGATCTGAAAGTAAAACGCCTGTTTAAAGTGAAATTCCAGATAACAGACAGTATCAGTGCTATCAGATACTTTGCCCAATAGTGTAACTGAGTATATCCATCAAGCAGAGCAAACGAAACGAATTCTACTACGCCTGCCGATATTGAAAACAGCAAAAATTTAACGGCTCTTATCAGTTCTTTTCTATCCTTCAATTTTAATTCTCCGGTTTTAAATATCATTCAATAGTGAGTATATCGGAAAATCCCGTCACCTCGAAAATTTCCATAATTGTTTCGCCCACATTTATAACCCTCATACTTCCCTGAGCGTTCATCTTCTTCTGCGCCGAGAGAAGCACTCGAAGTCCGGCGGACGAAATATAATCGAGCTTGTTCATATCGAGTGTAAGAGAGGTAACACCCTCAATGGATTCGTTCAGCTCCTTTTCAAGCTGAGGTGCCGTGGTGGTATCGAGCCTGCCTTCAAGCGATACCGAAAGAAAATCGTTATCCTTGTTTTTTAAAACATTAAGCATTGCTTATCCCTCCAAAATCTCACTTTTTCCTTTATATTCAAGACCCAACATTGTAAGGTCATCAAACTGCTCTGCATCTTTTACAAATTCATCAACCGAATGTCTTACATTGTTAAGCATTTCTTCGGGCGATGCCTTTGTGTTTTTATTAAGCGCCGCAAGCATTCTCTCTGTACCGAACAGCTCCTTATTCTCATTTGTAGCCTCCGGTACACCGTCAGTATAAAGAAACATCTTTGAGCCGGGGGTGAGTTTTAATTCATATTCCTTATATTTTACCCCGTCCATTCCGCCTATTACAAACCCGTGTTTATCCTTTAAAAGCTCAAATTCGCCACTCTCGTTCATAATAACGGGATACTCGTGACCGGCATTAGCGGCAGTAAGGCGCCCTGTTGATATTTCAAGAATACCGAGCCATACCGTTACAAACATTTCCTCACGGTTATTTGAACAAATTGCGGCGTTTGTATCGGTAAGTATCTGAGCCGGCGTTTTGCCTATCATCGCGTTATTGGCGAGGATTATCTTCGACGCCATCATAAACAGTGCCGCGGGGACTCCTTTCCCCGATACATCCGCCATAACCATACAAAGATGGTCATCATCAACAAGGAAGAAATCATAAAAATCTCCGCCCACTTCCTTTGCCGGATTCATCGAGGCGTAAACATCAAATTCCGCTCTATCCGGAAACGCGGGGAAAATATTAGGTAACATATCCGCCTGAATTGCCGATGCCATAGTAAGCTCGGTATCAATTCTTGAGCTTTCAATTTTTTGCTTTTCGTATTCCGCATTCTGATTTTCGATAATAACCGAAAACATATAAACCGAAGCACCTACGGTAACAAAAATTATGTATTGAATTTTAGGTGAAAAGCTTTGAAGAAGTATTGCGATTATAGGTGCTATAATATAGTTTCCAAAAGCGATTTTTACCTTTTTTGAAATCTTCTTGCTGTTACTCAACAACACTACCGCGTCAAATACCAACATAAGTATCGGCCCGATATTTGAAAGCAGATAATAAGTTCCGCGGTGATAAACATTATCCGCATCAAAGTAATATATAAGGTCAAACGGCCAACCTATGACTAAAAACGCAATATGTATTAAAAGAAGGGTATATGTAAGCACAACCATCCGTGCAGTCAGCTTTTTATTAAGCCTTGAAACAGCAATTACCAAAAGTGACATAATGTGCGCCATAAAGCCGGCGGCGGTCATTTCTAAAAATGTAGTGATATAAAGCGCTGTACGCACAGCGCCTCCCGGCAAGCCGTCCATAATCTGCCTTGCAAGATGCAGCGAAATATAAGAAAGTATCAAAAGGAAAAAAACCTGAAAATACATGCGCACTTCTTTTTTTAAATGCCTGGACGATGAAATCTGCAAAAAGCAAAGAGTGCAAACGCCTATACCGCCAGAAATCAGCAGGGCGTTTATGAGATTTGGCACCGAAAAAACAAATTGCATAAATAAAATACTCCTGTCCTATTCACTGAAAGTTATCGGGCATATTAGATGCCTGAAATACTAAATAATCACCTATTCAACGACTGCCTGTTCCGTTTCGGAAATTGCAAAAACCGTAAGGAAGAGGGTATCTAAATCGTCGGACGATGTCCACACCCTATAATACATTTTTCCTATGGGGACCTTTATCTTGTGTTCCGCTTCCTCATCCTCGTGAACATACATACTGCTTGTTTCAATCCTTGCGAATACCGAGCCGTTTTTAGCTACATCATAGATGAAGTTGGGAAATTTACTGTGCACATTAGTCGATATGCGAATACCCTTTTCGTGCAGCAAATCCCAGATATTCTTACCGTCAAACTTAAACCACGATTTTGCCGAGAAAACCTCATCGTTATAAGATTGTGTCACAATATGTCCCACTTCGTGCTGCTCAACCTTGCCGGTGATATGGTTGCTGAACTCGTACGGGCGGGTACCCACAATCGCCTGCTTTAACATCTTAGCTTCAAAAAGCACCTTTCTATCGGCGTTCTCAACAATATATCCGGGCTTTAAACCGTTTCCGTCAAACCGGAAATAATACTCGGTAACACCGGAAGCACCCTTGATGCCTTCAAATTCCGCGCTAGGAAAAGGAGCGATATTATCGAGCTCCTTGCTCTTTTTAAACGCATCAACGGTTTTATACACGCCGAAAATCAGGCAAACCGCACCGGCGCCTATCAAAGCAAACACAAAAAGCGGCCCCATTTTGCTGTTGGATATCCTTTCGGGGTCAGCCGGGTCATAATAAACCTTTATATTATCACCGACACTGTATTTACCGGTAAGATTGCTGAATGTGCTTTTATACTCTTTACCGCCCACGGTATATGTGATATCAACATCGTATGCCGCTTCGGAATTTTCTTCGGCATCTATCGGCTCAACCTCTGTTACGGCGATGATTTTTCCATTTGTTTCAAGATACTTATCGGTTTTAAAACCGGCAAGTATTATCCCGAATACTATAAGGATAATGCCGAGCGGCACGAAAAAGCGCGCAGGGCCGGTATTTCTCATAATTCTTGCAAATTTATTCTCAAATCCCATAATAATATCTCCTGTTTAATATTACTGTACACGAATAACATACTTTGGTTTTTCGGGCAGATATTTTATGCGCACATTACTGCCCTCGTGAAGATCGCTATCCCAACTTTTACCTATTCTGTTATCAAAGCTCTTGCCGCTGGCGAGCTTGGCTTCAACCTCTTTACCGTCCATTGTGCGATATGTAACATAGTAAGTATAATAAACGCCTGTAACTATACCGTCCTCATCGGTGCTTTCACTCTCTTTCACTCGTGTAACTACCGCATCCGCCTCAACGCCGTTTTGGTTTATTTTATTGTTTCGCTTCGCAGTGAATATTATGCTTGCTATAATGATTAAAACGATTATTGCACCGCCTATATACATTCCCATAAATATTTCCTCCGTTCGTTTTATAATGCACCTTTAAATATATGTATTGTATTTATTATACGGTGTAAGTCAAATATTTTCAAGTATAAAAGCCTCTGATTTCCGATTTTTTATGTTCCGGCTTCTGAAAACGGCACAATAAAACCCGGCACAAATACTGTATATTATCCTTGAAAAAACATATATATTGTGTTAAAATGTTATTGGGTGTATGTTATGACAAGAATTTATATAGTACGGCACTGTGAAGCCGCCGGAAATCACAAAAGACTTTTTCAGGGCTCTACCGATTGTGATATAACCGAGCTTGGCGGTCGCCAGCTTGAACTTTTAAGCAAAAGATTTGAAAAATTACATATTGATAAGATATATACAAGCCCCCTTATCCGTGCCCGTAAAACCGCCCAGGCGATAAGAGCCGGACGCGATATAGATGTAGTGGCGCTGGAAGGTCTTACAGAAATTCACGGCGGAATAGTGGAAGGCAAGCCATTTTTGGAAACCTTCAAAAAAATTCCGATGCTCGGCGAAATATGGAATGAAAGGCCTCAGGATTTCGAGCCGGAGGGCGGAGAGCCTATGCGAAAAGCATACGAACGCATATGGGAAACCGTTTTGAAAATAGCTCAGGAAAATGACGGTAAAACGGTTGCTATCGCCACTCACGGCGGCGTAACGAGGTGCCTTAACTGCCGTCTTTTATACGGCACTATTGACCGGCTCAAGGATGTTGAGTGGTGTGAAAACACATCTGTAACATTGGTTGAGTTTGACGATAATTTTAACGCTGAGCTCAAATATATGAACGATCACTCTCATATTCCGGATGAATTATTGCCAAAACGAAGCAGAATTGCGGAGGTAGGTAAAGATTGATAATAATGGCAGTTGATTTGGGGCTTGCCAGAACAGGCGTAGCGGTATCTGACGAGGGCGAGAGCTTTGCTTTTCCGAGGGATGTGATTTACGAGCGTGATGAAGCAGTCCTCATAGAAAAAATCTGCGCTGCTATCAAGGAATACGGCGCGGGCAGGCTTGTTGTGGGATTACCGAAGAATATGGACGGCAGCTTTGGCGAGCGCGCCGAAACCTCAAAAAGAATAGCCGAAAGCGTATTTAAGGCGTCAGGAATTGAAACGGTTTTGTTTGACGAGCGATGTACAACAATCACCGCACACAACTATCTTAATATGAATAATGTGCGCGGAAAGAAACGAAAAAACACGGTAGATGCGGTTGCGGCAACGGTGATTTTAGAGGATTATTTAAGGTCGATAAGAAAATAATGTGTATTTAACGGTGTTTTCTCCGGATAATATTATCGGAGGAGATACTATGTCAGATAACGAAAACAAACGAAACAGTGAAAGAGCGGACAGTATAAAGGAAATGGGCGCCGTTGAAACCTTCGGTGGCAGGCATAAAATTTTTTGTCTTACAATCATAGGCGAAATTGAGGGGCACAGCATTTTACCCGAGCAGAGCAAAACCACCAAGTACGAGCACATTCTGCCCCAACTCGTAGCGGTGGAGGAAAGTGACGAAATCGAGGGACTGATAGTGATTTTAAACACTATCGGCGGCGATGTTGAAGCAGGGCTTGCGATAGCCGAGCTTATTTCGGGTATGAAAAAACCGAGCGTGAGCTTTGTGCTAGGTGGCGGTCACTCAATAGGCGTTCCGCTTGCGGTTTCCGCAAAGCACTCTTTTATTGCGCCGTCTGCTACTATGACTATACATCCGGTAAGAACTAACGGGTTGGTTATAGGCGTACCGCAGATGATGAATCATTTTACGCGTATGCAGGAGCGTATTACTGATTTTGTAGTTAAGAATTCCAATATATCCAAGGATAAGTTCAACGAGTTGCTTATGAACACAGGTGAGCTTGTAACAGATGTAGGCTCGGTGCTCGGCGGAAACGCCGCGGTAGATGTGGGACTCATTGACAGCTTGGGTTCCCTTTCGGATGTTATTGATTGCCTTAACAATATGATAGAGCAAAAATAATTTGCATTATAAATTTTGGAGTTGAATTATGGCTAACACAAAAAACAAAAGGTCATCTTCGCGCCAGGCGGCGAAGAGCGCGGCATCACGGCAGGTAGCGGCGATAATATGGTTGGCGGTGGCTGTATTGTGGGCGTGCATCGTTTTAATACCGGGCAAGAATGTGTGGACATGGCTGCACGAGTTTATGTTCTCAGTATTCGGTATTACGGCGTATGTTTTTCCGATTTTACTCGGATTTGCCGCAATTATGGCGGCGCTTGATAAAATCAGCAAATCGGTAAAATACAGAACTGTGGAAACCGCTATACTTTCTGCGCTTATAGGCGCAACGATAGATGTTTTTGCAAATTTTACGGACGGACTTTCTTTCGGTGAGCATATTTCTGCTGTGTGGGATGCAGGCAAAAGCATCCCCTCAGCAATAAAGGGCGGCGGCATTTTAGGCACACTGCTCGGTCACCCGATATGTGCCGCATTCGGCAAAACCGGAGCCGCAATAACCTTGATAATATTGATTTTTGTTCTCGTTATGCTTATGACGGGTACCACACTTATAATGCTTTTTAAGGCGTTCGGCAACTCTGCAAAAGCCGTAAGCGAGCACGCGCAGAACACCTTTGCCGAGCGTGCCGAAAAGCAGGGCGAATTAAAGGTGGTCAAGGGTTTTAATGTTGATATACCGGTTGACGAGCCGGAGAAGCCTACTAAAAAGAGCAAAAAAGATACGCTTGAAGACAAGCAGAAAAAACTCGTTGCTACATATAATGACGAGGAAATCCCGGATGATAACGCGAGTGACGGTATTGACACTGCGATTGACAATGTCGCCAATGCCGGCGAGAATGACGAGGAGAAAAAGCCCGAGAAAATAAAGGTGGATTTCGAAAAAGAAACCGATGAAATGGCTGATAAAATCAGTGAGAATTACATTAAAAATGTCGGTTATATCCCGCCTCCGCTTACCCTTCTTAACGAATACAACAGCGGTGATGTAAGAGCCACCGCCGCAGAACAGGCAAGCGTTTCCGAAAGGCTTGTTGAAACTCTTCGCTCATTCGGTGTTGAAACAAGAGTTGTTGATGTAAACCACGGCCCTACGGTTACAAGATACGAGCTTCAACCGAAAGCCGGCGTTAAAATAAGTAAAATCACCAGTCTTGCAGACGATATAGCGCTAAATCTTGCCACGGCAGGTGTAAGAATAGAAGCGCCGATACCGAATAAGGCGGCTGTGGGTATTGAAGTACCGAACAGGCAATCGGCAGTGGTGGGCGTCAGAGAAATTATAGAATCCACCGCATTTTCCGCTTCAAAGAGCAGTCTTACAGTTTCCCTCGGCAGAGATATCGGCGGTAATGTTGTGGTGACTGATATTGCCAAAATGCCGCACGGTCTTATAGCCGGCGCCACAGGCTCAGGTAAATCGGTTTGTATAAACTCCTTTATTATCAGTCTGCTTTACAAGGCTTCGCCTGATGATGTAAAACTGCTTATGATTGACCCCAAGGTAGTAGAGCTTAATGTATATAACGGCATTCCTCATCTGCTTGTTCCCGTTGTAACAGATCCGAGAAAAGCGGCAGGTGCCCTCGGTTGGGCGGTAAGTGAAATGGAAAACCGTTACCGCAAGTTTGCCGACCGCGGTGTTCGTGATATTGCAGGTTACAATAAACTTGTAGAAACACTCAAAGATGAACCGGAAGTCGAAAAAATGCCGCATATCGTTATTGTGGTTGATGAGCTTGCAGACCTTATGATGACGGCGCCGAAAGAGGTTGAGGATTCAATAAACAGAATTGCCGCAAAAGCCCGTGCCGCAGGTATGCATCTGCTTATTGCCACTCAGCGACCTTCGGTCGATGTGGTAACCGGAGTAATCAAGGCGAATATTCCTACGCGTATCGCGTTTTCGGTTTCCTCTCAGATTGACAGCCGGACCATTTTGGATACCGCCGGTGCGGAAAAACTGCTTGGCCGCGGCGATATGCTCTTTAATCCTGTGGGTGCCAGCAAGCCGCGCAGACTTCAAGGGTGCTTTGTTTCCGATGAAGAGGTGGAGCGCGTGGTTGAATTTGTTAAAAGCAGTGCCAACGCCGATTATGACGGTGATGTTATGGATGAAATCGAGCGCCAGGCGGCGAACTCCAAGCAAAAGGGTGCTCCGGTTCAGGGCGCTCAGGGTGACGAAGAGGGCGATGCTGACAGTATGCTTGATGATGCAATAAGAGTAGTTGTCGAAGCGGGACAGGCTTCCACTTCCCTTTTACAGCGCAGGCTTAAACTCGGTTATTCTCGCGCGGCAAGGATAATCGACCAAATGGAAGAACGAGGGATTGTAGGCCCGTATGAAGGCTCTAAACCGCGCAAGGTACTTATAACCAAAGAACAACTTATGGAACAGGAAGCCAGAACTGAATGAGCAGAGAATTACGAAAGTATAAAAATATGGTAGTCGCAATAATTGCGGCTGCCATATTGATTTTAACCCTTATCGGTCATATAACCGATGCCTTTGATGACATTAAAAGCTACTTATTCAAAAAGCCGATTGAAAACAAGAATTCTTATGTTGAAATGCTCGATGTAGGGCAAGGAGACAGTATTCTTCTTTTCAGTGGCGGCAAAGCGGCTCTTATTGATACCGGTATAAAGTCTTATGCCGACGAGGTGGCTGACACACTTAAAACCAAAGGCATCAAAAAACTCGATTATATGATAATTTCCCACAACCACAACGATCATATGGGCGGAATTGTACCGCTCACAGAAGAATTTGCGGTAAAAACCCTTATAATTCCCGATCTTTCAAAAACAGATGAGCGCACAGATAAAATGCAGACCGCCATATCAAATGTAAAAAACAACGGCGGTAAGAGCGTTACTGCGAAAAAAGGTATGAATTACACCTTAGGAGATTTCAACCTCACGGTTATAGGCTGCTACTATGACGAGGATGATGAAAATGACCGCAGTATAATAATCAGTGCAAAAATCGGAAAGTGGAAATTTTTATTCACGGGAGATGCGCAGGAGCCTACCGAGCGCCGACTTATCGAAGACGGTGCGGATATTAAATGCGATGTGCTTAAAGTGGGCCACCACGGCAGTATGTACGGCACGAGCGAGGAGTTTTTAAAAGCCTGCTCGCCCACCCTTGCCATGATATCGTGCGGCAGAGGCAACAGGTATTCTCATCCGCACGATATAGTACTGTTACGGCTGAAAGAAGCCGGCGTTCAATTTAATCGCACTGATTTAAACGGAAACACAACCTACATAATTGACGAAAAGGAAATCAAGGTAAACACGCAAAAATAGTCACTTTCTACTCTCAGTAGAGAATAATAAAATGGCTCTATTCGGTAAAAACTTATCGGTAGAGCCATTTTTCTTTTTGTAGGGTGACAGTATATTGCGGATTTGTTAAAATATCTGTGTTCGCGGAAAACCGCAAAAACAAATATAAGAGGTGCTTTTTATGGAAACCAATTTTTTGCTTTCATGTGAGTCAACCGTCGATTTACCTTTTTCTTATATTTCAGGCAGAAATATTGAGGTGCTTTTTTACACCTATACGGTTGACGGTGTGGAATACGATGATGATATGGGGCGCGATCCGAAGGCGCTTGACCGCTTTTACGGATTTATGGAGAACGGAAAGTTTCCTGCCACATCTCAGATAAATGTTTATAAATATCAGGATTATTTTGAGTCGCTTTTGAATAAATATGACGGGGACATAATCCATGTTGCTATGGGCTCGGGTATGTCGCCCTCGGTAAATAATGCGATAGAAGCCGCGGAAAATCTCAAAGAAAAATATCCCGAAAGAAATGTTAAGGTTATAGATTCTCTCTGCTCCTGCGGCGGTTACGGTATTCTTGTTGACCTTGCGGCAGATTTGCGAGATGAGGGGAAAACCTTTGACGAAGCGGTCGAGTGGTTAGAAAACAACAAAAGCCGCATACATCATCAGTTTTTCTCGTCAGATCTTAAATACTTTAAGCGAAGCGGAAGAGTATCGGGAGCTACGGCAACGGTTGCCACAATACTCGGCATTTGTCCGATAATGCATCTTAATTCAACAGGTCATATCATAGCATACAGTAAGGTGCGCGGCAAGAAAAAGGCAATTAAAACAACCGTAGATACAATGCTTAACGATGTAGAAGAGGGCCGCGATTATAACGGCAAGTGCGTTCTATGCCACTCTAACTGTATAGAAGATGCCGAAGAAACTATAAAGCTGGTAAAAGAAACCTTCCCGAAGCTCAAAGAGGTAAAGCTATCAAACATCGGCACTATTATAGCTTCTCACACAGGTCCCGGCACGGTAGCGCTTTTCTTTGTGGGCAAACCGAGAGTTGGCTTGGATTGATATTTGCGGCTTAATCAACAAATCATATATTTTAAAGATAACCCGGTGAAGAAAATCTTCACCGGGTTTTTATATGCCTATTATATTAGGCTTACGCTCGACAAGGACAAAATGGTTTTGAAGGGCAAAATTTCCGTCGGGCTTTGCCTCAAAACTTGAAATACGCCG
>CADBOD010000021.1 GCA_902796165.1 Oscillospiraceae bacterium
GAGAAATTTCTCCGCGGTGTGTTTTTACAGTAAATCGCTTAATTTTTTTGAGAAGAAATAATTGTGGATAATGTCGTCAAGGTCTTTCCACAGCGGCAGTGTTTTGCAGACTGACGCTCTCGGACATTTTTCTGCTGATGGGGAGAGGCACGCCACCATAGAAAGGCTTCCCTCGGTTGCCTCCAATATTTCGCCCACAAAGTACTCTTCCGGCTTTCGGCAGAGCATGTATCCGCCGCCTTTTCCGCTTGAACCTTTAAGCAGCCTGGCTTTTACAAGGTCTTTAACGATAATTTCCAAATACTTTTTTGAAATCTCTTGCCTTTCGGCAATATCTTTTAGCGGAATAAAAACGCCGCTTTCCTGCTCGGATAGGTCTATCATAACGCGAAGGGCATAGCGCCCCTTGGTTGAAATCATACAAACACCTCTTTTGACCTATTTTACCACAAGGTGAATAGGTTTTCAAGATTTTCCCTCCAATTTTTAAGAAAAATGCCGAATTTTTTATTTACCTATTGACATAGTAGGCGAATGGGGTTATAATGACAAAAACACGAAAGGAGCAGATGAAATGATATATGCGGATAATGCGGCTACCACGAAGCTCAGCCGGACTGCACTCAATGCTATGTTACCGTTTCTTAAAGAGCTTTACGGTAATCCTTCAAGCCTTTACTCATTCGGTCAAAAGGCAAAGGACGCCGTAGAGCTTGCAAGAGAAAATATCGCACGATGTATCGGCGGTTCACCGCGTGAGATTATATTTACCTCTGGCGGAAGCGAGGCTGATAATCAGGCTATACTCTCAGCCGCCGCAATAGGCAGAAAGAGGGGTAAAACTCATATCATTTCAGATACTATCGAGCATCACGCCGTACTTCATACCCTTAAAAAGCTCGAAAAAGAGGGCTTTGAGGTCACATATTTGCCGGTCGATAAAAACGGTCTTGTGCGTGCGGCGGATGTAGCGGCGGCTATTAAGGATAGCACCTGCCTTGTTACAATAATGTATGCCAATAACGAGATAGTAACAATAGAGCCTATAAAGGAAATAGGCGAGATTTGCCGCAAAAGAGGCGTTTTATTTCATACAGACGCCGTTCAGGCGGTAGGCCATTTACCTATAAATGTAGAAAACGATAATATTGATATGCTTTCGGCATCCGCTCATAAGTTTCACGGTCCAAAGGGCACAGGCTTTTTATATGCAAAAAAGGGTGTGGCACTTCAAAATCTTATCGAAGGCGGCGCACAAGAGCGAGGAAAACGCGCGGGCACCGAAAATGTGGCAGGTATAGTGGGAATGTCGGCATCTCTCAGTGAAGCGGTGGAAAATATGGAATATAACGCCAAAAAGCTCACCGCTTTGCGCGATAGGATTATAAAGGGCTTATCACAAATTTCACATTCCGCACTGAACGGAGATGAACGAATGCGCCTGCCCTCAAATGTGAATTTTTGCTTTGAGGGGATAGAGGGCGAGTCGCTTTTATTACTGCTTGACGATAAGGGAATATGTGCTTCGTCAGGCTCGGCGTGTACCTCAGGCTCACTTGACCCGAGCCATGTGTTACTTAGCATCGGCAGGGTTCACGATGTAGCCCACGGGTCACTGAGGCTGTCAATCGGGGAGGATATAACCGAAGAGCAGGCGGACTATATCATAAAGGCGGTAGGCGAAGTGGTATCACATCTCAGAGGATTTTCACCCGTTTGGCGTGACCTTATTTCAGGCAAAAGAGAATTCATATTATAGGAGGGCGTAAAAATGGCGCTTTACAGTGAAAAGGTAATGGAGCATTTTCGATGTCCGCGCAATGTAGGCGTAATTGAGAATGCTGACGGTATAGGTGAAGTCGGCAACGCAAAATGCGGCGATATTATGAAAATGTATCTTAAAATAGATAACGATATAATAACCGATGTAAAATTTGAAACATTCGGTTGCGGCAGTGCGATAGCTTCAAGCTCAATGGCAACCGAGCTTATAAAGGGAAAACCCGTAAGCGAGGCGTTAGCACTTACAAACAAGGCGGTAGCCGAGGCGCTTGACGGACTGCCCGAAGTGAAAATGCACTGTTCGGTTTTAGCCGAGGAGGCAATCAAGAACGCGATAGAAGATTACTACGCGAAAAGAAAGGAAAAATAATTATGAGTAACTATAAATTTGAAACATTACAATTACATGTAGGTCAAGAGCGCGCGGACAGTGAGTCCGATTCCCGTGCCGTGCCGATTTATCAAACGGCAAGCTATGTTTTCCACGATTCCGCCCACGCGGCGGCACGCTTCGGTCTTACCGATGCCGGCAATATCTACGGCAGGCTGACTAACACCACACAGGGCGTTTTAGAGCAGCGTGTTGCGGCTCTTGAAGGCGGCGCCGCGGCACTGGCGGTGGCATCAGGTGCGGCGGCAGTGGCATATACCACCCAGGCGCTCGCTCAAAAGGGGGATAATATTGTATCCGCAAGGGATATTTACGGCGGCAGTTTTAACCTGCTTTCCCACACCCTTCCGCTCTACGGCGTTGATACCAATTTTGTTGATATAAACAACATTGATGAGGTGCGCGCCGCGATAAATCCGAAAACAAAGGCGATTTTTGCCGAGGTTTTATCTAATCCCGGCAGTGAGGTGGCGGATATTGAGGCGTTAGCGGAAGTAGCCCACGAAAACGGCATACCGCTTGTGATTGATAACACCTTCGGAACCCCCTATCTTATAAGACCTATCGAGTACGGCGCGGATATAGTTGTACATTCGGCTACCAAGTTTTTAGGCGGCCACGGAACAACGCTCGGCGGAATTATAGTAGATTCCGGCAAGTTTAACTGGTCGCCCGAAAAATACCCGAATATAGCCGCGCCAAACGATAGCTACCACGGTGTATCATTCACCGCGGCGGCAGGGCCTGCGGCGTTTGTTACATATATCAGGGCAATTTTACTTCGTGATACCGGCGCGGCGATATCACCCTTTAACGCGTTTTTGCTTTTGCAGGGCGTGGAAACGCTGTCACTCAGGCTCGAAAGGCACGCTGAGAACACCAAAAAGGTGCTCGATTACCTATCAAATCATCCGCTTGTGGAAAAGGTAAATCATCCGGCACTGCCAACGCACCCGCAACATAGCCTTTATAAAAAGTATTTCCCGAACGGCGGCGGCTCGATATTTACATTTGATATCAAGGGCGGAAAGGAAGAGGCGTGGCGCTTTACGGACGCGCTTAAAATCTTTTCTCTGCTTGCCAATGTTGCCGATGTTAAAAGCCTTATAATTCATCCGGCTACAACTACCCATTCGCAGTTATCAGAAGAGGAGCTTAAAGCCCAGGGCATACACGAAAACACATTAAGGCTTTCTATCGGCACAGAGCATATTGACGATATTATCGCTGACCTTGAAAACGGCTTTAACGCCATAAAATAAGGAGGAAAATACTATGTCCAAAATTTATAAAAGTGCGGCGGAGCTTATAGGAAACACACCGCTTGTGGAAGTAAGCAATATAGAAAAGCAGTTGTCGTTAAAGGCAAAGGTTTTAGTAAAGCTCGAATACTTTAATCCGGCAGGAAGCGTAAAGGATAGAATTGCCAAGGCGATGATAGAGGATGCCGAGAAAAAGGGCGAGTTAAAGCCCGGCTCGGTTATTATAGAGCCCACATCCGGCAACACCGGCATAGGTCTTGCCGCAATAGCGGCGGCAAAGGGCTACCGCATAATACTCACAATGCCCGAAACTATGAGCGTTGAGCGCAGAAACATCCTTAAAGCCTACGGCGCTCAGATAGTGCTCACGGATGGTACTAAGGGTATGAAAGGCGCAATAGCAAAGGCTAAGGAAATAGCCGAGGAAACACCTGATAGCTTTATCCCCGGGCAGTTTGTAAATCCTGCAAACCCGGCAATACATAAGGCAACAACCGGTCCTGAAATCTGGAACGATACCGACGGCGAAGTGGATATATTCGTAGCAGGTGTAGGAACGGGCGGCACTGTTACGGGTGTCGGCACCTATTTAAAAGAGCAAAACTCAAAGGTAAAAATCGTGGCGGTAGAGCCGGACAGCTCCCCCGTTTTATCAGAGGGAACCGCCGGACCTCATAAAATTCAGGGTATCGGCGCGGGCTTTGTGCCGGATGTGCTCGATACAGGCGTTTATGATAAGATTTTCCGCGTTACAAACGAGGATGCGTTTGCAACCGCAAAAGCTCTCGCACAAAAAGAGGGCATTTCGGTAGGTATATCATCAGGCGCGGCGCTCTTTGCGGCAATAGAGCTTGCAAAGGAGCCTCAAAACGAGGGTAAAACGATAGTGGCGCTTTTGCCCGATAGCGGCGATAGGTACTATTCGACGCCCCTTTTCACCGAGTAAAAAAACAAATGCGGCAGGGAACATTCCCTGCCGCATTTTTCAATCATTTGGTACTTTAAATAGCTGTATTTTGTTTTCTCTTACCGCTTTTATGTAATCCTGCTCGCTTTCAAGCGGCGTTTCCGTCATCACACCTGCGAGTATTGATTGTTCCCTGCCGGTGTGATTATCCGAGCCTGCAACCTTTAAAAGATTGTAGCTATCGGCATAAAGTTCCGCCATTTTGTTTTCAAAATCGGTACGGTTGGCGTTTATTACCTCAACGCCCTCGATGTGCCGGGGATAAAGGCGGATGTGGTCGATATACGCCGCCTCTCTTAAAGGGTGCGCCTGAATTATAAACGCACCGTTATCGCGCAGCAGTGACAGCTTTTCCGACATTCTCATTCTTTCAATCTCCGGGTGCTTTAAAAACCAATTCTTGCCTATGCCGTAAACCAAAAAATCCGTTCCGTGGTTGGACATTTCAATTCCGCAAAACACCTTAATTCCTATCTTTTTGCCGAGCGGCACGGCGTTTTCATAATCGGAGAAATAAAAGTTGATTTTTTCCTCGTAAAATACAGACCTGTCAATATTTATGTTTCCGTCAATAAAATGATTTGTGATAAAAACGCCGTCATAGCCTTTCTCTTTATAAAAAATAAGCGACTCTTCGGCGCTTGCCCTTGCACACCGGCTCACCGGTGAGGTGTGCAAATGTGTTTCATATTTATACATAAAATGCCCCTTGAATTTTTTCGTTTATAATATTATTACAAGAAAACTGTTATGTCAAGCCGTTATTAAATTTTTCTTGAACTATTAAATATCATAGAGTATAATGACTTTGTAAAACAAACTTCGGAGGGTTTTATATGAAAAAACTTATTACTGTTTTTTTGGCAATGGTTTTGGCGGCGGTTATGGGCATTTGTCCGGCATTTGCGGCGTCAGCGCCGGAAATGGCGATTACATCGCCTGCCGTTAAAGGCGGCGAAGATTTTGATGTTACAATATCGCTGAAAAACAACCCCGGCATTATTTCCGCAAAGCTGATAGTTAAGTTTGACGGCGACCTTACGCTTAAAAAGGTGAGCTACGGCAAAAACCTCGGTGGCACAAGCCAACAGCCTCAAAGCCTTAATTCTCCCGTAACGCTTAATTGGGTAAGCCCCACAAAAGAGCTTAAAAGCGATGAGGTGTTCGCAACTCTTAGCTTTACCGCGTCAAATAAAGCCGCAAACGGCGAACATAAAATTGAGGTAAGCTATAATCCCGATGATGTGTTCGATATGTCTGAAAAGAATGTTGATTTTAAGGTGACCGGCGGCGTTGTTACAGTTTCGGGCGGCAGTTCGAAGGCGGTGTCCTCTGCTGCGGCTGATACCAAGAAAACCGATACATCAAGCGAAGAAGCAACAGAGAAGAAAAGCACCGGCGATGAAACCACCGCTTATTATGACGGTGATGGCAACTACACAGGCGGCGAAGAAGTTTTAGAGTTCGAGGATAAGGATGGCAACCCCATTTCCTCCGAAATCACCGTTGGTGAGGATAAAAAGGATACAACGCCTATTTGGGTGTTCTCGGTTGTTGCCGCGCTTTTGATAGTGGCTATTGTGGCGATAATAATAGTTAAAAAGAAAACCGATAAGAAAACGGAAGAATAAAACGAAAATACAAAAAAACCGCACCCGTCAGGGTGCGGTTTTCGTCTGCTTTAAAGCTGTAACCTATCTGATTACTTAAGCTCAACCTTAGCGCCAACCTCTTCAAGTTTAGCCTTGATAGCCTCAGCATCTTCCTTAGAAGCTGCTTCTTTGAGGGTCTTAGGAGCGCCGTCAACCAAAGCCTTAGCGTCAGCAAGGCCAAGACCTGTAACTTCTCTAACTGCCTTGATAACCTTGATTTTCTCAGCACCTGCATCTGCGAGAATAACATCAAATTCGCTCTTCTCCTCAACTGCTGCTGCTTCGCCGCCTGCCGGAGCTGCAACTGCAACCGCTGCTGCTGCCGATACGCCGAACTCCTCTTCTACTGCTTTAACGAGCTCTGAAAGCTCAAGAACTGAAAGAGTCTTTAACTCTTCAACGATAGCTGTAACTTTTTCTGCTGCCATTTTCTTTTCCTCCAAATTAGATTTTGTTTTAATTTTTAATTATTCTGCTGCTTCGCCGTTTTTATCAACGATAGCCTGTACGGCACGGGCGAAGGCTGCGATTGGCGCCTGGAATGCGCCGACAACTGTTGCAAGAAGAACCTCTCTGCTCGGCAATTTTGCGATAGCGCCGATAGTGTCAAGGTCTGCAATAGCACCGTCAATAAAGCCTGCCTTTATATTAAAGGTTTCGCTTTTATCGGCGAACTTTGAAAGGATACGCGCCGGAGCGGCATAATCCTCGTTTGAAAGAGCGATAGCTGTGGTTCCCTCTAAAACGGACTTCATACCTTCAAGGTCTGTGCCCTCAATAGCGCGGGATAAAAGTGTGTTCTTAACAACGAAGTAATCAACAGCGTTTTCGCGAAGCTCTTTTCTGAGTGCAGTATCATCTGCCACATTGATACCTTTGTAATCAACTAAGATACCTGTAACTGCGGCATCGATTTTGCCTTTGAGTTCCTCAACAATCTTTTGCTTTTGCTCTAAAACCTTTGCGTTTGGCAATTTTTTCACCTCCGCTTTACTTCCGGATTACCGGGTAAACAAAAATGTCCACCCAAAAACAGGATGGACATGAAAACACAAAAACACTTTCACGCTCACCTCGGCAGGCGTAAAACTTACGACACAAAGTCACCTGCTGTCTTTGGATTGCAAAGGGTATTATATATGATAGCGTTTTATTTGTCAAGTATTTTTTTAAAACGGATACAGGGAAATAATTGTTAAATCAAATAGTCATTCTAAGCCCACTACAAGCTCGGTGCCGGGGTAGTAGTGCGCGAGGATTTCCTTATATGATGCGCCGCCTTTCGCCATAGCCTCCGCGCCATATTGGCTCATACCCACTCCGTGACCTCTGCCTACGCAGGTAAAAATATAGCCCGAGTCGGCGTATTCCACCGTAAATGATGCGCTCGGCAGGGAAAGAAGTGAAGAGATTTTGCCGCCGGTACAGCTTTTGCCGGCAAAGCTCAGAGATAAAACCAAACCGCTTTCGGCGGTTTTAATATCTTTAAAAAGGTTTTCTCCCGAGGAGTCTGTTTTTGCGATTGCCGAGAGCTTGGATTTTAGTTCATTTTCGTTAAATGAAAAAACCGATTTGTAATCGGGAGATAATTTGTCACCCTCACTGTCAACCGATATAAGATACGGCAAATCACCCCCGAAAACATCTGAGCAGCGGTTTGTAATGCCGCCGGAAAGCGCATGGTATAAGGTGAGAGCGGGTTTGTTGTCAAAGGAAAGATATTCGCCGAGCGTTTCATCTACGGCACGGCTGACGGCTTGATTTTTTTCTTCGTATGCCTCTTTCCATTTTTCCCGGCGGCTTTCCTCATCCAAAAAGCTCTGGTCGGTTTCAAAGCTATCGGTAAGGTCAAAGCCGTCGTACCGGTTTTCACGCTTTCTGTAAAGTGCAAATGTATATGCCGCAACGCTTTGCGCTTTCAAGGCTTCCGTATTAAAGCTCGCAGGCATTTCGGCTGAAACCACGCCTATTATATAATCCCTCGCCGTAAGCTCAATTATGGATGAACCTGTTTTTATAAGAAATGTTGAACCTTCGATTTTTCTGTCACTTGTCTTTTCGGCGGTTGTATCATCCTTTTTAACTTCGGTGAAAGCCGCCGTTTCAACAATGTTTTTTTCGGGTTTTATGCTTATTAAGGGAATAATTAAAAGACATAAGGCAACAATAAAACCTGTTATAACTGCTCTTCTCATATTTAACCTCTCTATTGACTTTTTTTGTTTCCGAAATTATAATACACTATATGTATATGTGAATTTTTTCCTCGATAGAAGGTGGCATATTGAAAAAGAAAATAGGCCTTTGGGTGTTTTTAGCCGTGGCGGTTATGGCGGTTGCTCTCCGGTTTTTTGAAGTATCTGCTTATATAGATAGCAAAACCGGATTTATTTTACCGGAATATAAAACCGCGGCAGTTGTAATTTCCGCCGTAATACTCGCTTTAATTGCGGTTTCAACCCTTTTTACCTGTATAAGCGCAATCGGCGGCAAAAAAGAAAAAGGCTTTTATCCCTTGACCTCTGTTTTTTCGGCTTTGCTCGGTGCCGCGGCGGCTTTTCAGATTTTTGATAGCTTTTCGGGTATTCCGCAGTTTCTCAGAATAATATGCGTGGTGTTTGCCGTATTGTCGGCGGTGTATTTTATCGCGTTTTCGGTGCGCTTTGCCGTGCATTTTCCGTTTTCCGCGAGATATTCGGCAATTCCGGCGGCATTTTTTGTGTTTAAGGCGGCGTGTGTTGCAATAAAAAGCGCATATCATACGGTTATAAGCGATACCGTTTTTGAAATCGCTTCTTACTGCTTTATAATGCTTTTCTTCCTTGAATTTGCGCGGCTGGCAAACGGAACGGCTTTAAAGGCTTCAATTAAAAAATTTGCGACATTCGGTACCGCGGCGGCGCTTTTATCGCTCACATTTTCCGTGCCGAAGTTTTTAGTGTGCATCATAGAGCCTGCGATGTCAGCCAAGATAGGCTTTAATGATATTCTGCTTGCTTTTGCAGGCCTTTATATCGCGTGCGAGGTCTTTACAAGGCTTAGCTTTACACAGGAGAAAAACCAAAAAGCCGTTATATACTATATCGGCAAGCATTAAATTGACAAATACCGGATAATATTGTATAATTATTCTTGATAGCAGTAATAAAAAACGAACGGGAGTGGCCGGGTTTTTGGAGAAATTTGTTATTAACGGAGGCAAGCCCCTTAAAGGGCGCGTTCATATAAGCGGCGCTAAGAATGCCGCCGTGGCAATACTGCCGGCGGTTTTATTGTCGGACGAGCCGTGTATAATAGAAAATTTGCCTCAAATATCGGATGTTACCACCCTGCTTACCGCACTTAGTAAGCTGGGCGCTCAGGTTAAAATAATAAATAAATCTACGGTGGAGATAGATCCGCGCCACGCGTCTTTTTTTGTGGTATCCAAGGAAATGGCGCAGGGAATGAGAGCTTCAAGCTATTTTTTGGGTGCGCTTTTAGGGCGGCATAATAAGGCGCGCGTAGCGCCTCCCGGCGGCTGTGATTTCGGCGTGCGGCCGATTGACCAGCATATTAAGGGCTTTGAGGCGCTGGGCGCTTATGTGAATATAGAAAACGGTATGGTTGATGCGATGGCGAAGGAGCTTAAAGGCGCCAGCGTTTACCTTGATGTTGTATCGGTGGGAGCCACCATAAATATTATGCTTGCCGCCGCAAAGGCTAAGGGGCTTACCGTTATAGAAAACGCGGCAAGGGAGCCGCATATAGTTGACCTTGCAAACTTCCTTAACTCTATGGGAGCTGATATAATGGGCGCCGGTACGGGTGTTATAAAAATCCGCGGCGTTGAGCACTTGCACGGCACGCAGTATGGCATAATTCCCGATCAGATAGAGGCAGGTACCTATATGGTAGCCGCCGCCGCAACCGGCGGAGATGTTACGGTCGAGAATGTAACACCCAAGCATTTGGAGTCGATAATCGCGAAGCTCGTTGAAACGGGCGCCGTGGTTGAACAGTATGATGAAGCGGTACGGGTAAGGATGACCGGCAGGCCGAAAAGGTGCAATATTAAAACTATGCCGCACCCCGGTTTTCCTACGGATATGCAACCGCAGATTGCCACACTGCTGAGTGTTGCCGAGGGCACAAGCATTGTCACAGAGGATGTGTGGGCAGGGCGTTTTCGTTATGTTGAACAGTTGACCATTATGGGCGCGGATATTCAGGTCGATGGTAAATCCGCGGTAATAACCGGTGTAAATGCCCTTAAATCCGCACCTGTAAGGGCGGTGGACCTCAGAGCCGGCGCGGCTATGATAATTGCCGGTCTTATGGCAAAGGGCGAAACCACGGTTGAGGATATTTCGCATATTGACCGCGGTTATGAGCTTATAACCGAAAAGTTTTCGGCGCTCGGCGCAGATATTAAAAGGGTAAATGATTACACCCCGGCAGTAAAACTTGCGTAAATAATTATCAGAGCAAGCACAGGCTTGCTCTTTTTTTAAAGGGTGAGGATAATGGCACGATTTTGTCCGCTGGCGAGTGGCTCGGGCGGTAACAGTACATATATTTCCTGCGGGGATAGCGCGGTTATAGTGGATGCGGGCATATCTTATAAGTCGATTGCCGAGCGAGTGGAGGCGGCAGGCGGCGATGTTATGAAAATATCGGGCGTCGCTCTTACGCATACACACGACGACCATATAAAAGGGCTTAAAACACTGCTTAGTAAAACAGGCGCTCCGCTTTATACAACAAACCTTTCGTTAAAAACACTCATAGAAAAAAATGCTCTGCCGGATAATTTGAAAGTGGTTATCACCGATGAGGAGAGTGTGCAGTTTGGCGATATAGAGGTTGTCCGCTTTAAAACGAGCCACGATGCGCCCGGCTCCTGCGGATACAGGGTTAATACCAATAGCGGCAGTTGTGCCGTTTGTACTGATTTGGGCATTGTTACCGATGAAGTAAGGCGTGCGCTTTCAGGGTGCAACACCGTGCTTTTTGAGTTTAACCACGATATTGATATGCTAAGGCGCGGCCCTTACCCTGCACATCTTAAAATCAGGATACTCTCTGACCTCGGGCACCTTTCAAACAGTGCCGCCGCGGCAGAGGTGCCCGCTCTTCTCTCTTCTGGTGTAAAGCAGATAATCTGCGGTCATATAAGCCGGCAGAATAACACACCCGATATAGCAATATCAGCCGCGAGGATTTCCGCCGGTGGTATAGGCGCTCAAAGCGGAATTGATTTTCTCCTTTCCGCCGCAAGGCCGGAAATGAGTGAGGTGAGTGTGTTTTGATTAAAGTTACCGTGATAGCCGTGGGCAAAATAAAGGAAAAGGGGCTTTTAACAGAGCTTGATGAATATAAAAAGAGGCTTAAAGCCTTTTGCGATTTTGAGGTGGTCGAAATAAAGCCGGCGCCTCTGCCTGAAAACCCGAATGAAGCGCAGATATCATCAGCGCTCGCATCAGAAGAAAAAACGATACTCGATAAAGTGCCGAAGGGGTTTTCGGTTTATCCGCTTTGTATTGAGGGAAAAAGCCTTTCAAGCGAACAGCTTGCGAAAAAATTTGAAAACGGGCTTTCAGAGGGTAAAAGCATCTGCTTTATAATAGGTGGCTCGCACGGGCTTTCCGATAAAGTAAAAGCACTCGGCGAGGGTATATCCTTTTCAAAAATGACCTTTCCGCACCGCCTTTTCCGCTTGATGCTTTTTGAGCAGATATATCGGGCGTTTACGATAACGGCAGGCAAAAAATATCATAAATAAGGGTGTGAATTATGATAAATTTCAATGCGAAATCCTTAATACCGAAGTGTGAAGAGTTCGGGCTTGTTCTCACTGCCGAGGCGGCAGACCGCCTTGAAGCATACGGCAATTTGCTTTTGGAGTGGAACGAAAAATTCAACCTCACCGCGATAACCGAGCCCGGCGAGGTGCTTTATAAGCATTTTTACGATTGTCTTTTGTTCTTTTCCGCGGCGGATGTAAAAAACGGCGCTAAAATTATAGATGTAGGCGCCGGAGCCGGATTTCCCTCTGTGGTTCTTAAAATCGCAAGAACGGATATAGATATAACTATGCTCGATTCCCTTAACAAACGGGTCACTTTTTTAAACGAGGTTTTAAAAAGGCTTTGTTTATCCGGCAAGGCACTGCATATGAGAGCCGAGGAAGCCGGTACAGATGAAAAATACAGAGAAAAATTCGATATAGCCTGCGCGAGAGCCGTGGCAAACCTTAATGTGCTCAGTGAATACTGCGCACCTTTTGTAAAGCCGGGCGGTGAGTTTGTGGCTATGAAGGGCGGCGAGGCTGAAACCGAAGCCGCAGGCGCCCTAAACGCTTTTAAAGTATTAGGACTTGAAAAGCCCAGAATAATATTTAAAAATCTACGCGAAAATGAGAAACGGAGCTTTGTGATAGCAAAAAAGATTTCGCAAACTCCGCCAAAATATCCGCGAAACAGTGCCAAAATAAAAAAAGCCGCGCTTTGAAAGCTCGGCTTTTTAATTTTGCTGTCGAATATTGCGACCGAAAAGACTTTACAAATTTCCCCTGCTCGTCCATAATATATTCAGAACATTCGGGGAGGCACGGTATGCACACGGTGGATTCAAAAAAAATATTGTTGCTTTCACCTTATGAAATATCGGTTGACCGTGATATAGCGCGCAAAAGCGTTGACGGTTACGAACTTCACAGTCTTGCGGCGAGCCTTCGCTCAAATGGCATTATCGAGCCGCTTTGTGTGAGGAAAGACGGTAAGGACAAGTTTATTTTAATTTCAGGCTACCGCAGGCTTCAAGCCGCAAGAATTGCCGGGATGAGAAGAGTGCCCTGCGTTTTACATAGGTTAGATGAAAGACAAGCGGCACTGTTTTCCCTCGTATCAAACTTAAATCGGGAAAACCTCGATTGTTTTACGCAGGCCGAGGCGATTGACCGCCTCATCGGCGCCTATAAAATAGACCTTTGCGAAATTTCCCAAAAGCTCGGTATCGGCGGTGCGGCAGTAGAGAGAAAGCTGAGCCTTTTAAAGATACCAAAGGAGCTTCGCGGAATTATTCTCTCGGCAAATCTGAGCGAAGCTCACGCAGCGTTGATAGCTTCGCTTGATAAAAAGGATATGCCAATAGTGCTTGAAGCGGTGATAAGCGAAAATCTCAGCTTAAAGCAGACTAAGGAATTGCTTTCTTCCCCCGGCGTTTCAAACGAACAAAAAGAACCTGAGCCTGAATTTGAAAAAGCTCAACCGATAAGAAAATCGGCAATAGGCGATGTGAAAATGTTTTCAAACAGTCTTGCAAAGCTGCTTCTCACAATGCAGAATTCGGGCATAAAAACCAACCTTGTCCGCAAGGAAACAAACGGTTTTATAGAATACAGAATAAAGATAGAAAACCGACCGGAAAAACAACTTTCTTTCTCGGGCATTTAATCTGCGGCTTGCCTTTCCCCTTGGACAAAACGCAGTTTAAAGGCTTTTCGTACGGCCCTGCACTTGCCGTACGAAAAGCGACCATATTCATCCCCATACTCAAACGACCCCGTATTTTACGGGGTCGTTTGAGTTTTACGATATAACATCTTTTATCTGTTTATACATATAGAGTGTGCCGCAAGTCACTATCGGCAGCTTGTGTTCTTTTGCCGCTGAAACCGCCGCTTTTACACCCTCGTACGCGGTTTTGCAGGCGGTAGCCGGAATATCGAAGTCCTTGAAAACACGGCAAAGCTCTTCGGCGCTCAGAGCCCGGCTGTTATCCGGCGTTACGGTAAACGCCTCTTTAATAAAGGGGAAGAGCGTTTTTGCCATAGAGTTATAGTCCTTATCCGCCATAACCCCGGCAAGCAAAATCACACTGCCGCCTAAGATTTGTTTGATGTTTTGTGCCAGCGCCGCCACACCCTGCGGATTGTGGGCGCCGTCATAGATTATCAGCGGATTTTCCCGTATCACTTCAAATCGGGCGGGCCAACGGGCGTTTAAAAGACCGCGCTTTATTGCCGCGTCACTGATATTAAGGGTGGATTTGAGCACCTCGGCGGCGGTGATGCAGGTCAAGGCGTTATCCGCTTGATAAACACCCGAAAGGCGTAATGTTATCCTGCCGTAAGGCTCGATATCAAATGAGGTTTCGCCCACCTTAAACGCCTTGTTTTGCGCCCTCAGATAATCAACATCGAAAACATCCGCATTTAAACTTTCGGCAACGCCCTTTATAACCGAAGCGGCGCCGCTTTCGCACCTTGCGAGCACTACCGGGCAGTTTTTCTTTATAATACCCGCCTTTTCCGCGGCGATTTTCTCCACTGTGTCGCCTAAAACTGCGGTGTGGTCAAGTCCTATACCTGTTATCACCGAAATAAGCGGACTGCTTATGATATTTGTTGCATCAAGCCTGCCGCCAAGCCCCGTTTCCAGCACAACGACATCACAGCTTTCTTGGTAAAAAAACAAAAACGCCGCCGCGGTGATGATTTCAAATTCAGTCACCGGCTCGCTTAACTTATCGGCGCATAGCTTTACTCTTTCCACAACCTCTGCAAGCCTTTCTTTTGATATCGGCTCGCCGTTTATCTTTATTCTTTCCTCAAAAAAGGATATAAAAGGCGAGGTGTAAAGACCTACTTTAAGCCCCGAGCTTATGAGTATCTCCGAAAGCATTGAGCAAACAGAGCCCTTGCCGTTAGTGCCGGCAATGTGGATAAACCTGATTTTCTCCTGCGGATTATCAAGAGCCTTACAAAGCTCTCGCACCCTTGAAAGCCCCGGTCGGCTTCCGAAAACACCGAGGGAGTGAATGTAGGAAATAGCTTCACTGTATGTCATTCTTTGCCACTTCCTGTTTGCCGTAGCACCTTTGAGGCCACACCTGAAAGTAGAGGAATTATCAAAAGCTCAACGGGAATTAAAATTGCGTACTCACCAAGCCTATATATAAACCAACCCCAATATGTCCTACTGTCATAAAGCATACTCACCCAAGCGGTGTTGATAAAAAGACCGAAAACAATGCAGTTTATAAGCACGCAAGGCAGAATGCTTGTAAAAAAGCGAACACTGCCGGATTTATTGTATAAAAACAGTCCCGCGCAAACGCCCATAAGCGCGGCGCACACGGTAAATCCCGGGTGGTAGGGACCGATAGGAAATAAAATCGCACCCAAAAGGTCGGAAACGGCATACACCGCCGCACCCCAAACCGGCCCGAAGAGAATAGCCGCAAATGTGGGCGGCACAAAGGCAAAGCCGATTTTAAGGCCCATTGTGTTTATTGAGCCGAAGCGGTTGAGCACAATTTCAAGCGCCGAGAGCGCGGCGCAAACGCAAAGCGCCGAGATATAGTAGCTTTTCTTTTTCATAAAAATAACCTCCCATCATCCGTACTAACAGATAACAGGAGGCTTACTTCTATTATTGCCAGCGGGATGCGGCTTCACCACCGCGCGAAAAATTCGCTTCGTCCGCGCGGCAACTCCCCGTCCGCCCGGCACTTTACGCAGTGAAACCTACTCTGTTTTTTTATTTATTATATATCTTATTCTTCGTTTGTCAACTGTAATTTTCCGCTTTTGTAAAGAAAATCCGCTTTAAGAATTGCCGCCTGCGTTTTTGAATCGGGGATTTGCCCGTTCATCACCATTTCTACTGCCTTTTCAAGCGGTATGCGGCAAAGGTTTATAAACTCATCCTCATCAGGCTGAGCCTTGCCGAAGGAAAGATTGGTGGCAAGGTACATATATATAACCTCATCGGTGTAGCCGGGAGAGGGGTAGAGCGTTCCGAGGGATATGTAGTGTCCGGCGGTGGCGCCGGTTTCCTCTTTTAACTCTCTTTTACCGCAGGCAAGAGGGTCGCTGTCCCCGTCCTTATCCCTTTTTCCTGCCGGAATTTCGAGGGTTTCCTCCATATACGGATAGCGGAATTGCCGAACCAAAAGGCAGTCGCCGTTTTTATCTATCGGCAAAACGCCAACGCCGCCCGGGTGTTCTATAACCTCTCTTTTAGCAGTTTTCCCGTTGGGTAAAACGGCATCATCAAGCCGGAGGTTTATAATCGCCCCCTTGTAGATATACTGGGAACTTTTTTGCTTTTCTTCGGTATTCATAAATAAACCGCCTTTTTTATATATTATTTATTAAGAAACGCTTTGGTGGTGCGAAAAATGACGAGAATTGTAAGAAGCGAAAACTATACATACAACGAAACGGGCAAACTGCTGTACGCCCTTTGCAAACAGTACCCCTCGCTTGAAAGGTTTTCGATAGGCAAGAGTGTTGCCGGCAGGGATATTTATGCAGTGCGCTTGTCAGAGGGTGTAAGCTCATCGCTTTTTGCCGCCGCATTTCACGGCAGCGAGCATATAACCACGAACATTTGCCTTATGCTCTTAGAGGAAATGGCTTTTGCCTACGAAAACAACTGCTCATTAGACGGCATAAATATCAAAAAAGCACTTGAAGGCAGAGGTGTTATATTTGTGCCACGCGTAAATCCCGACGGTTGCGATATAGCAATATCGGGCGCTACCGCCGCGGGAAATCGGGCGGACGAAATAATCAAACAATGCGGCGGAGATTTTTCTCGTTGGAACGCAAATATCCGCGGTGTTGATATAAACCATAATTTTAATGCGGATTTTGAAGAGGTCAAACGCCGTGAAAGAGAGGCGGGCATATATATACCCTGCGCTTCTAAATACGGCGGCACACGCGCGGAAAGCGAGCCTGAAACGGCGGCGCTTGTATCGCTTTGCAGAAAGGAAAATATACATCACATATGCGCACTTCACACGCAGGGCGAGGTTATATATTGGGGGTATAAGGATTACTGCGAAAAACGAAGTCGCCAAATGGCACAGATACTTGCCGCCACAAGCGGATACGCGCTGGATTATCCCACCGGCACCGCGGTAGGCGGAGGGTTTAAGGATTGGTTTGTAAAGGAATTTGAGCGCCCCGGGTTTACCGTGGAGCTTGGCCGCGGCGCAAATCCTCTGCCGATTTCACGCGCACGGGAAATATACCTTAAAGCACGGGAAATGCTCACAATCTGCGCTATTCTTTAATATTGTACCATAAATGACGGTAAAATCAATACGCCGCCGCGAATTTCGCGGCGGCGTAAAGTGCATTTTTTAAAAAATCAATACTTGTAACCGATTTCATCGGCGAGCTTCTTTTCAAGAATAACGGTAGCATCTCTGTGCATACGCATAAATGTACAGGGGCACTTCGGGTCGAGCTTATCTTCAATAAGGAGCTTTGTCATAGCGTCGCGCTTGTCACCGTTTACTATCATAAGGAGCTTTTTAGCGCGCATAATGTTGCCCATACCCATTGTAAAAGCATAACGCGGAACATCATCACGGGAAGCGAAAAATCTTGCGTTAGCGTCTATTGTGGATTCATCGAGAACCTCTTTGTGAGCACCGTCATAAAGAACATCGCCCGGCTCGTTGAAACCGAGGTGGCCGTCAGGACCAACGCCGAGAACCTGAACTTCAATATCTGCCTTGTCGAGAACTGCATTGAATTCTCTGAGGTTTTCCTCTGCGTCACCGATACCCTTTGCAACATAGGTGTTTGCCTTATCAATGTTGATATGGTTGAAGAGATTATCGTCCATAAAATAACGGTAGCTCTGGTCGTGAGTAGGTTCAAGACCAACATATTCATCGAGGTTTACAGAGTGGATTTTTGAAAAATCAAGGCCTTCCTCTTTGCACCTGCGGGCAAGCTCTTTGTACATACCAACAGGGCTTGAGCCTGTTGCGAGGCCTATTGTGCAGGTCGGATTTTCGCGAATTATTTTTTCCATAATATCCGCACCGGCACGGCTTACAGCTTCATAATTTTCACAAACGATTACTTTCATTTAAGATTACCTCTTTTCAGAATTTTTTTACTATGTTATCTTTATCCTTGTAAATGCTATCCGGGCCAACTACGCCGCGCACGCAGGATAAAGGATACACATTTGTTTTTCTGCCTATTACAACGCCGGGGTTCAACACACTGCCGCAGCCTATATCCGCATAGTCGCCAAGCATAGCGCCCACTTTTCTGCGACCGGTTTCAATTAGCTCACCCTCGTTTTTGATAACAACATTCTTGTTATCCGCCTTAACATTACTTGTGATACTGCCGGCTCCCATATGAGCGTGGAAGCCTAAAATCGCATCGCCCACATAGTTGTAGTGCGGAACCTGAACATTATCGAATATGATTACATTCTTGATTTCGGTAGAGTTGCCTATCACGCAGTTGTCGCCAATAAGGGCACTGCCGCGGATAAATGCGCACTGGCGCACCTGAGTATTATGCCCTATAATGCAGGGACCTGCAATATAAGCGGTGTCAAACACGGTAGCATCCTTTGCAATCCAAACATCCTCTGCCGGATGGTCGAATTCATCAGCCGGAAGTGTCTTCCCGATTTCTAAAATCAAATCCGATATACCGCTTAGCGCCTCCCACGGATATGTGAATTTAGAAAGGTAATCCGCCGCGCGGGTGTGTGTAAGGTCATATAAACCCTTTATAGTAACATCCATTATTTTTTCACCTCAATCAAATGTCCTGATTTATCCATAGCGTCAATTATAGCGTCAACATGCTTTTCGCACTCGGCTTCGCTTCCTGCCTCACTCATAACTCTGAGCACCGGCTCTGTGCCGCTCTTGCGGAGTAAAACTCTGCCGTTATCGCCAAGCGCTTTACTTGCGGCATCCACCGCGGCTTTAACCGCCGGGTCTTCAAGCGTGCCGTCCTTATCGTCAACCTTAACATTTTTAAGCACCTGCGGATACATCTCGCACTTAGAAGCCAACACGCTAAGCGGAAGCTGGGTATCAATAAGCACGCCCATAAGCATAACCGCGGTCATTATACCGTCGCCGGTGTGAGCATACTTGCGGAAGATGATATGGCCGGATTGCTCACCGCCTATAAGGTGGTCGTTCTCCTTCATATTTTCATAAACATATCTGTCACCAACAGCGGTTTTTTCGTAGCCTATGCCCTCGCGGTCAAGAGCTTTGTATAAACCGAAGTTTGACATTATGGTTGTAACTATC
>CADBOD010000022.1 GCA_902796165.1 Oscillospiraceae bacterium
CAGCTGGATGACATTCGTATTGAGATAGAAACAAAGCGCAGAAGAATGCAGATACTGCAAGAACTGCAAAACAATATGGAGGGCTTTTCAAAATCAGTAAAGTCCGTTATAGCAGAGTCAAAAAAAGGTATTATCAGCGGCGTTCACGGTACTGTTTCTTCACTAATAACAGTTGATAAAAAATACAGTGTCGCTATCGAAACGGCACTTGGTAATTCAATTCAAAATATTGTTGTTGACAGTGAAGCTGATGCAAAGCGCGCAATTGCATATCTTAAATCGAATAATTTGGGCAGAGCCACATTTTTGCCCATTTCTTCCGTAAAGGCAAGAGAACTTGGCGAAAACGGTGCGGATGATTTGTTCGGCTTTGTGGGTATTGCAAGCAGTCTTGTTAAAACCGATAAGAAGTACGAGGAGATTATTAAACATCTTCTCGCCGGTACATTCGTATCCGAGGATATTGACAGCGCTATAAATATTGCAAAAAAATTCGGCAATCGTGTAAAGGTGGTTTCTCTTGACGGTCAGGTTGTAAACCCGGGCGGCTCGCTTACAGGCGGTTCGCTTGTAAAGCAGGCCGGTCTTTTAAGCCGAGGTGCAGATATTGAAAGATTGAACTTGGAAATTGATAAGCTGTCTGAAAAAGAGAATAATACCAAGGCGGAATATGAAGCGGCTTTATCGGCACTTGCCGGTGTAAATGCCGATATTGTTGCCGTTGAGGCTGACCTTAAAACTGCAAACGAGGATAAAATCCGAACACTTGCGGAGCTTAAAAGAATAAGTGATTTAAAAGAGCAGAATAACGCAAATCTTAACAGCCTTATTTCAGAGCGTGATAATGCAAAGGATAAAATTTCCGAGCTTGAATTATTGCGTGAGAGTTCTTCAAAAGAGATTTCGGAGATTGATACTCAGCGGCAGAAAATTGAAGCCGATATTGCTCAAATGAACGGCGGCAGAAATGATATTACCGGAAAACGAGATGCTTTGGCAGAGAGTATCACTCAAACAAAGCTCCTTATAATCGAAGCACAAAAGGATATTTCATTATTCTTATCCTCGGCAGGTGAGCTTGAGAGTTTAATGTCCGGCAGGGCGGAAAGGCAGAGCCTTATCGAAGGCGAGATATCAGCTCTCGGATATAAGATTGATAATTTCAATCAGGAAATATCCTCCGATAACGATAGTATAGAAAACATAAAAATTGAAATATCGGAATTGAATTCAGATATTGAAAAACTGCTGGCAGAGCGCAATAACATTGAAAAAATGGGTGTAGAACTCAGAAGCGGAGAGAAAGAGCGCATTTTGGAGCGCGAAAAAATAGTTGGCGAAATTGCAAGGCTTTCCGAACGCAAAGAAGTTATGGTGGCTGAGTATGACGAGGTTATCAAAAAGCTATACGATGAGTATTCGCTTACCCGCAGTGAAGCCGAGCAAATTGGCATTGTAATAGATAAACCCAATGAGGCAAAGCGGCAGTTATCCGAAATTAAGGGTAAAATACGCTCGCTTGGTAGTGTAAATGTTTCGGCGGTTGAAGAGTATAAGGAAGTAAAAGAGCGATATGATTTTATGAAGGCTCAGATTGATGATGTTGAGTCTGCGCGGATGAGCTTACACAAGCTCATAAATCAGCTTACTTCGCAAATGCAAGAGCTTTTTGTTATCGGCTTTGATAAAATTAACGCCAATTTCAAAAAGACATTCAGCGAGCTTTTCGGTGGCGGAAGTGCAAATTTGCGCCTTACCGACCCTGAGAATATACTCGAAAGCGGTATTGATATAGAAGCAAGGCTTCCGGGCAAGAATGTGCCCAGCCTTGACGGACTTTCCGGCGGTGAAAAAGCACTTGTGGCACTTTCAATTTACTTTTCGATAATGCAGGTTAACGCACCTCCGTTTTGTTTTCTTGATGAGGTTGATACTGCGCTTGACGATATAAATGTAGAGCGCTTTGCCGATTATATGAAGAAAAGCGGATTTGGCACTCAGTTTATCTGCGTAACACACCGAAGAGGCACTATGGAAGCCGCTGATATGCTTTACGGCGTAACAATGCAGGAAAAGGGTGTTACAAAGCTTTTGGAGCTTAATGTTTCAGAGCTTGAAAAGAAATTATTAAATAATCAAGGAGCATAAAATGGGTTTTTTCAGTAAAATCAAGCAAGGTCTTAATAAAACAAGAAACTCAATTTCTGCCGGTATAACCTCGCTTGTAAACAGTTTTACAAAAATTGACGAGGAGTTTATGGAGGAGCTTGAAGAAATACTGGTATCATCCGATATCGGTGTGGCTACTTCAACCGAAATTTGCGAGCGATTGCGCGCTAAAATAAAAGAAACCGGTGCTACTGATACCAACGAAATAAAAGAGTTGTTAAAAAATATAATTTCCGATATGTTGGGGATGGACAGCGGCTTAACGCTTGAAACAAAACCGTCTGTAATTTTGGTTATCGGTGTAAACGGCGTCGGCAAAACTACATCGATAGGAAAGCTCGCGGCATCGCTTGCGGCAGAGGGTAAAAAGGTTGTTTTAGGCGCGGCGGATACTTTCCGTGCGGCGGCGATAGACCAGCTTGAAATTTGGGCTAAAAGGGCAGGCGCCTCGATTGTTAAAAGCACTCCCGGTGCTGACCCGGCATCTGTTGTTTTTGATACAATCGCCTCTGCGAAAGCGCATCATGCAGATGTAATAATCTGTGATACCGCGGGCAGACTTCACAATAAAAAAGACCTTATGGAAGAACTTGCAAAGATAAACCGCGTGATAGAGCGTGAGTTGCCGGATGCCTCCAAAGAAACACTGTTGGTTCTTGATGCCGCAACCGGGCAAAATGCCGTAAACCAAGCCCGTGAATTTAAAAATGTTACTAATATCACGGGTATTGTACTTACAAAGCTCGACGGTACCGCTAAGGGCGGCATAGTAATAGCAATTCATAACGAGCTTTCAATACCGGTCAAGTATGTAGGTGTGGGCGAAGGAATTGACGATTTGCAACCGTTCTGTGCAAAGGAATTTGCCGATGGTATTTTTGACGGCGGTGATGAACAATGAAATTCTTTCTCGCTTCAAAAAATGCCGGCAAAATAAGAGAGTTCGGCAGAATTTTTGCATCCCTCGGCGAAGAAATGTTTTCGGAAAAGGATTTACAATCCCCTATGCCCGAGCCGGTTGAGGACGGTAAGACTTTCACGGATAACGCTCTTATTAAAGCGCGAGCAGGTATGCTTTTTACGGGGCTGCCGAGCGTTGCTGACGATTCTGGACTTTGCGTTGACGCACTTTCCGGTGCGCCGGGTATCTTTTCAGCAAGGTACTCAGGCGTTCACGGTGACGATAAGGGAAATAACGCTAAGTTGCTAAAAGAACTTGAAGGTGTTGAGGCTCAGAACAGGTCAGCCCATTATACCTGTGCTATTGCGTGTGTTTTTCCGGATGGCAGAGAGTTTGCAGTTGAGGATACCTGCGGCGGTTATATAGATTTCTCGGAGTCGGGAAGTGAAGGCTTCGGGTATGACCCGCTTTTTATAAGCGAAATAGGTAAGTTTTCCGAAATAACTGCCGAGCAAAAGGATAAAATAAGCCATCGCGGTAAAGCGGTTAAAAAATTTGAACAGGAATTAAAAAAGTATTTATAGTGGTGATATTATGTTAAATTCAAGGCAACGCGCTCAGCTTCGCGGTATGGCAAACGGTTATGATACTATTCTTCATATCGGCAAGGGCGGTATAATTGACACAGTAGTTAAGCAGGCTGACGATGCTTTGACGGCACGTGAGCTTATAAAATGTTGCGTTCTTGAAACCTGTGAATTGAATTCCCGTGCCGCGGCGGATATTCTTTCCGATAAAACCGGCTCGGATGTTGTTCAGGTTATAGGCTCAAAATTCATTTTATACCGCGAGAACAAAAAAGATAAAAAGATAGTTCTGGTGAAATAGAATGGCGAAAATTGCTGTTTTCGGAGGAACATTCAATCCTTTTCACATAGGGCATTATGAGATATTAGCCGCCCTTTGTAAAAATGAGATGTTTGATAAGGTTTTGCTTATGCCGGATAGAATACCTCCGCATAAAGCCTTTAAAAGCGAAGTAGAGGACAGTGACCGAATAGAAATGTGCAGGATTGCCTGCGAGGATTTTGATAAGGCACAGCTTTGCTTAATTGAATTTGAGCGAGAGGGCAAAAGCTATACGGTTGATACTGTAAAAGCTCTTAAAAAGCTATATCCGGGCGATGAGTTTTTTGTTGCCTGCGGTGCTGATATGATAAATTCGCTTGATACCTGGTATAGGTTTGACGAGTTGAAAAAGCAAGTTACATTTATTGCGTTTGACAGAGCGGATGATGAACAGTTTAAAAATAGCATCCAAAAAATGCGTTCGGCAGGTGCTGATATTTTAGTTTTTGAGGATAAAATAACCGATATATCTTCAAGCAAACTAAGAAAACACCTGGACCGAAAATATCTACCGGAAAGAGTATGGGAATATGTTGATAGACGAGGAATTTATAAACAGTAAAATTATAGATGAGTATAAATTGCTACTCAAATCCCGCCTTAATGAAAAGCGATATTATCATTCGCTTTGCGTGGCGGATGAGGCGAGGAGACTTGCGGCACTCTACGGTGCGGATGAAAATAAGGCTTATCTTGCAGGCCTTTTGCACGATATAACGAAGAATGCAACCGTAGCAGAGCACTTGCAAATTTTCGGTGCTTTTGATATAATCTTAACCGATGTTGAAAAAAGCGGAGAAAAGTTATGGCACGCCATTTCCGGCGCCGCTTATGTAAAGCACTATTTAGATATTGATGATGAGGAAATAGTATCAGCTATTCGTTATCATACAACCGCCCGCGCTGATATGACAAAGCTGCAAGCCGTGCTTTATCTTGCCGATTTCACTTCGGCTGACAGGGATTATGACGATGTTGATGTTATGCGAAGGCTTGTTGATAAATCAGAGGATGAGGCGCTGATGTATGCGCTTAAATACACAATAAACGAACTGATAGAAAAGGGTGCGGCAATACACCCCGATACAGTTTCCGCTTATAACTTTATTGTTTTGAAAGGACTAAAAAATGAAGGCTGAAGAGATTGTAAAAATAGCGGCAAAGGCGCTTGACGATAAAAAGGGAGAGGGCATAACGGCGATAAAGGTTGAAAACCTTACTTCGCTTGCAGAGTACTTTTTAATCGCTACCGCCACATCAAATACCCATGTCCGCTCGCTTACCGATGAGGTGGAGCAGGCGCTTGGTATAAAAGGCGAAAATCCGCATCATATAGAGGGAAAGTCATCCGGTTGGATAGTGCTTGACTACCATTCGGTAATAGTGCATATTTTCACTCCCGAAATGCGAGAGTTTTACGGGCTTGACCATATATGGAGTGACGGTGAAATTATTGATTTAAGCGATATAATTGACAGCGAGGTTTAAGAAAATGAAGTATGATTTCAGTGCGATTGAAAAGAAATGGCAAAAGATTTGGGATGATAACAAAACATTTGCCGCAGGAACCGATTATTCAAAGCCTAAGTTTTACGGTCTTGTAGAATTTCCGTATCCGTCAGGGCAGGGGCTTCATGTAGGTCATCCGCGTTCATATACTGCGATTGATATTGTGGCTCGTAAAAAAAGACTTGAGGGCTATAATGTTTTGTATCCTATGGGGTGGGATGCTTTCGGTTTGCCTACCGAGAATTTTGCTATTAAAAATCATATACACCCGTCTGTTGTAACCGAAAACAATGTTGCGAATTTTAAGCGCCAGCTTAAATCGTTGGGCTTTTCTTTTGATTGGGATAGGGAAGTAAATACAACCGACCCGAGCTATTATAAATGGACACAGTGGATATTCTTGCAGCTTTATAAAAAAGGTCTTGCTTATAAGAAAAAAATGTCGGTAAACTGGTGTCCGTCCTGTAAATGCGTTCTTGCAAACGAGGAGGTTATAAACGGCGCCTGCGAGCGTTGCGGTACCGAAACCATTCATCGCGAAAAAAGCCAGTGGATGCTTAAAATTACGGATTATGCCGAAAAACTGCTCGAAGGTCTTGAAGATGTAGATTATATTGAGCGCGTAAAAACTCAGCAGAGAAACTGGATTGGTCGCTCTTACGGTACACAACTTAAATTCAAAACCACTTTCGGTGATGATTTTGAGGTGTTTACCACCCGTGCGGATACGCTTTTCGGCGCTACCTACACGGTTATTTCGCCTGAGCATCCGTTAGTTTCAAAATGGGCGGATAAAATTACCAATTACGATGAGGTTAAAAGGTATGTTGAGGAGTCGGCTAAAAAGTCTGACTTTGAGCGTACCGAGCTAAACAAGGAAAAAACCGGCGTGAAGCTCGAAGGCGTTATGGCAATTAACCCCGTGAATGATAAGCAGATACCGATTTATATTTCGGATTATGTACTTATTTCTTACGGCACCGGCGCGATTATGGCGGTTCCGGCTCACGATACGCGTGACTATGAGTTTGCTAAAAAATTTGGTATTCCGATTATCGAGGTAGTATCCGGCGGAGATATAACCAAAGAAGCGTTTACCGATTGTGAAACAGGCGTTATGGTAAATTCCGGTTTCCTTGACGGGCTGAGCGTTGAAGATGCAAAGCTTAAAATGCAGGAGTGGCTTGTAGGAAAGGGGATAGGCGCTAAAAAGGTTAATTATAAGCTCCGTGACTGGGTATTTTCGCGCCAGCGCTACTGGGGCGAGCCGATACCTATGGTTTACTGCGAAAAATGCGGTTGGGTGCCGCTTCCTGAAAGCGAACTGCCGCTTACTCTTCCGAATGTTGAGTCCTATGAGCCTACCGATACCGGCGAGTCCCCCCTTGCTAAAATGACCGATTGGGTAAACACAACCTGTCCGCATTGCGGCGGTAAGGCTACAAGGGAAACCGATACTATGCCTCAGTGGGCAGGCTCATCCTGGTATTTTCTTCGCTACTGTGACCCCCATAATGATAAAGAGTTGGCATCTAAGGAAGCACTCGAATATTGGTGCCCGGTGGATTGGTATAACGGCGGTATGGAGCATACAACACTTCACCTATTATATATCCGCTTTTGGCATCATTTCCTTTATGATATCGGCGTAGTGCCTAATCCCGAGCCGTATTCTAAACGCACAAGCCACGGTATGATTTTGGGCGAAAACGGCGAAAAAATGTCAAAGTCCCGTGGAAATGTAGTTAACCCGGATGAAATCGTCCGCGATTATGGCGCAGATACTATGCGTGTTTATGAGATGTTTATAGGCGACTTTGAAAAAGCGGCACCGTGGAGTCAGTCCTCAATTAAGGGCAGTAAGCGTTTTCTCGATAAGGTGTTCTCGCTTACTGATTGTCTTATAGACGGAGATGATTACAGGGCAGAGCTTGAAGCCGATTTCCACAAGACTATCAAAAAGGTATCCGAGGATATTGAAAATCTTAAAATGAACACGGCTATTGCCGCGCTTATGTCACTGCTTAACAGTGTTACCGCAACCGGCAAAATCAACAGAAGAGAGCTTAAAGACTTTATAATACTGCTTAATCCTTTTGCTCCTCATATAACCGAGGAAATCTGGCAGATTGCCGGATTTGACGGTATGTTAAACGGCACATCGTGGCCCGAATATGATGAAGCTAAGTGCGTTGACAGCAAAATTCAGATTGCCGTGCAGATAAACGGTAAGGTTCGCGCGCGCATTGATATTTCGCCGGATATAACTTCTGATGATGCGTTGTCCCTTGCAAAGCAACAGCCGGCGGTTATAGAGGCTTTGTCCGGAAAAACTATTGTTAAAGAGTTGTATATCCCGGGTAGAATAGTTAATATAGTTGTTAAATAAATAATTTTTAAAAACCGATTTTTTTCCTTGACAACGGTAGTATGTATTGATATAATAATACCGTTGTCCATTTGATCCATTAGCTCAGTTGGCAGAGCACTTGACTTTTAATCAAGGTGTCCGGGGTTCAAATCCCCGATGGGTCACCA
>CADBOD010000023.1 GCA_902796165.1 Oscillospiraceae bacterium
AAAACCGCATTTTTCCTGAACTCGCTTTGATTTTTCGTTTCCGTCATAGTATCCGCACCAAAGTGCAGAGAGCTTTAAATCCGTAAATGCGCGTTGTATTACCGCCCTGACGGCTTCGGGTATATATCCGTTACCCCAAAAGGGAACACCTATCCAAAAGCCTAATTCCATTTCCGAGGGGTTTATATACGCTTCGTCGCAGGCAGGCTTTTTAAGACCTATACATCCGATTGCGCGGTTATCTTCTTTCAGGCATACGGCATAGGTTTCGGGCGCATTTAATACATTTTTTATGATGTTACGGCTTTCCTCTATGCTTTTATGCACCGGCCACCCTGCGGCAGGACCGACGGCGGAGTCTTTCGCATATTCATATAAGCTCTCGGCATCGCTTTCTGCCCATCTTCTTAAAATCAGCCTATCAGTATAAATAATCATAAATTTACCCTTGCTTTATCTTTAAGTTTATTTCCTCTTCGGCGGATTTTATGATATTCTCGGTGTCGGCGCCGTCAATATCTAACCCTTCGGCTTTTATATATACCGCGTCTTTTATGCCGAATAAATCACCGAAAAGTTGTTTTATATAATGGTATCCATAGTCTGTTTCGGGTATAAATCCGCCGGCGGTTGTGATGTATATTAACCTTTTTGCCTTGCATAAGCTCTCGGGAATACCGTTTTCGTTATATCGGAAAGTAAGCCCGTTTACGCAAATAGATTCAATATAGCATTTTAAAATTGCCGGGAAGGACATATCCCAATAAGGCGCGGCGATAAGTATTTCGTCCGCATTTTTAAACTGCTTGGCAAAACGGAACATACTATCCGAAAAATCGGATTTTTCTATATACTGTTCGCGCTTTAAAAGATTTTTATAATTTAACGGTTTCGGATTTTCCGAAAATAAATCAAGCCTTTCAAACGGGTTTCCGTTTACATCAAGTGCGGTTTTAGCGAGCCTTAATGTTCTCGAAGTCGGTCTTGCACAAGCGTTAATAAATAAAGCAATTTGATTGCTTTCGGCTAAACCTTGCTTAGAGGTGTAACTCTTACTGTCATTTGAAGTATAAAGCAGGAATGTAATAATAATCAACACATAGCATATGGTTTTAGGAAGCATAAGCATACCGAGTATCGGCAATAATCCTGCGCCTACTGCTACGGGAATATAGAAAATGAACGAAAGCGTAACATATAGCCAGATAAAGCTAAACAGCCTGATTTTTTGCCTGCTTTTATAAAACAGAATTACTATAATTACACCGAGTGCGGTGAAGGGTACATTTCGGATTATACCCCATAGCATATTTGAACTGTTTTTAAGCCACCCGTTTTGCGGAAACAGGCAAAGGGCAATGCGTAAAAAGAACATAGTCCAGATAAGCACCTTTGTTTGCTTTTGCTGCGGCTCACCGTACAAATCCTTCCATATATAGTACATAAGGACATAAAACACCGTCATAGTTACAGATGTTATGAGCTTGCCTATACCAAGAGCCGCAGTCAGATTAGCATCAGAAAAGTGCTTTATTACGCGCGGCACTAAATGAAAAGCATCGCCAATGCCGAGTATGAGGGTTGCGATTCCCATTTTCTTTGTGACACCGGTTTGTGATAATAAAAGCATAACAATACCGCAGATAATCGCCGTCAAAAGATAGAGTATATCAAAACTTGATTCACCGTATTTCAAAAAAACATCTCCTTATTTCTTTTTATCGGGCAGTTCATCATACATTTTTTCGAGCAGTTCTTTTAAAAACTCTTTATCCTCGATATTATCTGCGAGAAGCATTACCTTTGCGCCTTCATACGGAAGCTCTTTTTTTGCATTCGGCATAAGTAAAAGAGCCGTTTTTACAGGCTTTATAAGAAGTCTGTCATCATAAATTCCGCCAATCATCTTCCCACGATAGTAAATTATATATTCGCCCATCATTGCGCGGTATGAAACGCCGTCGCGTAAAGACAGTTGGTCTAATATAAAATTTAAGTATTCCTTGCTTGACGCCATAATAACTCCAATCTTAATTTTATCTTTACTATTTTAACACGTTGCGTTATACTCAAAATGAAGAGAAAACAATATTAAGGGGTAGAAGCGTATGAAAAAAGAGTTCTATTATCCGTCAAAAGACGGGCTGACTCAGATACACGCAATCGAGTGGATTCCCGAAACGCAGGTGCGCGGTATTCTTCAGATTGCTCACGGTATGGTTGAGTATATTGACCGATATGACCGCTTTGCGGCATTTATGGCTGCTCAGGGCTTTTATGTGGTGGGTAACGACCACCTCGGTCACGGAAAATCCGTAACGGATGAATCACAGCTTGGCTATTTTGCCAAGCACGACGGTAACTTTTGCGTTCTTAGTGATATGCATAAACTTCGCGAAGATACAAAAGCGAAATATCCGGATGTTCCGTATTTTCTGCTCGGTCACAGTATGGGCTCGTTTTTGGCTCGTCAGTTTATCGAAAAGTACGGCGAGGGCCTTTCCGGCGCTATTATTATGGGAACCGGTTATCAGCCTATGGCTACGCTGGATTTGGGAATTGCCCTTACTGCCGTTTTTAATAAGTTAATGGGCGGTCATTACCGCAGTACCACAATAAATAATATGGCGTTAGGGGCATATAACGCTTCTTTTGAACCAGCAAGAACTAAAAATGACTGGCTTACTAAGGATGAAAAAATAGTTGACGCCTACACCGCAAATCCGCTTAATCAGTTTATCTTTACAGTAAACGGATATTATAATCTCTTCCGCGGTATGCGTTATGCACAACGAAAAGTAAACCTTGATAAAATCCCAAAGGATTTGCCGATACTTGTTATATCCGGTCAAAACGATCCGGTCGGTGAATTCGGCAAGGGACCTAAGATTATAGCCGAAACATACCGCGAAACAGGCATTAAGGATGTAACCTTGAAGCTGTTCCCCGATGACCGCCACGAGATTTTAAATGAACTCGATAAGGAAGCGGTTGATAAGTACATATTAGCGTGGATAAAACCGCGTATGTAAAGAATATGTTTTGCCTTAGTACTAATCTGAATTACAGATTAAGTGCTAAGGCTTTTTTTAATTTCTGTAACGCTTGTTTCCGAGGACAGAATAATGTTCCTCTTTTTTGGCGTACATCATCTCGTCAGACTCTTTAATCATTTCTTCAATCGGCTTTGTTCCGTCAGGATTTTATATCGCTGCGAAGTAGTTTGCAAACCACTTCGCAATGCGCCGTGCGGGGAAACATATCAAAGGCGGTCGCTTCCTTAACCTCATAGCCTGAACTGTTAAGTATCTTCAAATCCCTTGCGAGAGTGCCGGGGTCGCAGGAAACATATACTATTTTTTCGGGGGCAAAGTCAGTAGAAATAGTATTTAAAAGCTCGGCTTCGCAACCCTTTCTCGGTGGGTCAACTATCACAACATCGGCTTTAACGCCTCTTTTTGCAAGGCTTTCAGCGGCGCTTTTTGCGTCACCGCATATAAACTCGGCGTTTTTAATGCCGTTTTCTTCGGCGTTTATTTTTGCATCCATAACCGCTTCGGGTACTATTTCAACACCGATAACGCTTTTAGCCTCATCACACAAGGATAATCCTATACTTCCGGCTCCGCAGTAAAGGTCTATAATGTTTTTTGCTTTGGGATTTGCGTATTCCTTTACCTTTTTATAAAGCAATTCCGCCATATCGTGATTTACCTGATAAAATGTGAAAGGGGAGAGGCGCAGTTTTACGCCGCAAAGAGTATCTGTTATATAAGGCTTGCCGTAGATTACTTTGTTTTTGTTCCCGAGTATTACATTTGTTTTGTTTCGGTTTATATTTATTTGAAAACTTTTAAGGTCCTCGCCTAAAAGGGAAGTGAGCCTATCGGTTAATTCATCGGAGCGAGGCAGTGTTTCACCGTTTATTACAAGCGCCACCATTATTTCACCCGATACCGCACCTTTTCTTATGTATAAATGGCGAACAAGGCCCGTGCCGCTTTCTTCGTTATATACTGATATATTGTTGCTTTTAAGAAAATCCGATACACACTCTGCTATGCGGCTGAATACGTCCGGTAAAAGCCTGCAATTCTTAATCGGTATTACTCTGTGTGAACGGGACGCAAAAAAGCCGGTTTCGTATGCCGAAGAAATGGGGAACTGTGCTTTATTCCTATAAGCGTCAGGCTCAGGTAACCCCACTATATTAAGGCTCGGCAGCTCAATACCGCCTATGCGCTTTATAGTTTCGTAAACCCTATTCTTTTTAATTTCAAGCTCCGAAGTATAATCAATATGCCTGAAAACACAACCGCCGCATTTAGGGAAATACGGGCAGTCATTTTTGGCTCTGTTCTTCGAGGGGGTTATTATTTCTTCCGCAATCGCGAAGGCGTAGCTGCTTTTTACCTTTACTATTTTTGCTCTTATTCTATCACCGATTGCGGTGTTTGGCACAAAAACCGCAATTCTCTCATACTTGCCAACACCTGAGCCCTCGGCGGTAACATCGGTGATACTAAGCTCTACAATGTCATTTTTGTTCATTCTCTATAACCTTTTCGGCGGTTACACCGTCACTGAAAATAGCAGTACCTCTGCGGCAATCGAATTTATCGTTTTTAAGATTGAGCGGTATATCATTTATAACTATGCCGTATTCATCAAGCCAATGCACACTTACGGTATCAATATCTGTTTGCCAATATATATTCGTGCTTTTATCGCCGTTTACCTTTTCGCCGCGTATCGCCGTTCCGAGATTGTTTTTTACAAGATAAAATTTCACTTCGGAGGTTTCGGCAGGCGACTTAAAGGATGAAATAAATTCACCCTCAGGCAAATCGTCAATATTGGGAATTAAAGAGTTTATCACCGAAAAAACAGTATTTGCAACAATCATTATTGCGGCTAATATATACAGAATTCTCGGCAGAATATTGCTTTTCATCAAATCACCTCAAAGCTCGGTATATCTTTAAGATTTATTTTATCAACATTTCTGTTGTAAGCCGCGACGGCAAAACGGCAGTGCACGCAGTAGCAACAGGCAAAATACGGGAAAATAAAAATATCAGGTATCACAAACAGGCAGGCGATAATGTAACCTATAAGGCTTAAAATAAGCCATACAAAATCTTTTTTTGAAGCGGTTGATACTATTTTTGACATATGCATAGCTTCAAGCGGGTCCATATTTTCATCTGCCGCAATAAGGAAAGGTGCGAGATAGTATTTAAGCATAAGAGTTATAAGTGCAATACCCGCTAAAACCTTTAAAACCGCCGAAACACTCCAAAGGCTGGAAACCCAAAGAGGTATTTCCGAATTGAAAATCTTAAAAACAGTACCGTTGGCAATCAAATCACAAAAGAGTGATGGCAGAAAAAGCAAAAAACCGCTGTAAATCGCGTTACCGATAAAGGAAAGCGAAAACCGCAAGGCTCTGAAATAATCTTTTCGGCTGGAAAAGAATTTGAATATGAGCACGGGCTCGGTATCACTGCCGAAAATCAGGCGTACCGTAAAATATACAAATCCGAGTGTAAGAGGTATAACAATAAAAATAAGCTCGGCAATCAGGAAAACAAAGTATAAAAACCCGATTGATATATATGCAAAAATATTGTTGCACAGTAAGCATACAATCACCGAGAAAATATAAATTACCGATGCTATAATGCTTTTTAAATAATGTCCTTTAAGTGCGGTTTTTGCCGTGGTTTTTACGGCGGTTGTGGATAAATTCATTTCATTTCTCCTAAGATTATAATAGCTTTAATTTTGCAAAGCCGGCCATTAACTTTTTGGTTCCTACATCATCAAACGCTATTTCTAAAAGTGTATCGTTGCCCATATGCTTTGCCGAAATAACCATACCTCTGCCGAAGGTTTTGTGTTCAACCATTTGCCCGGGCGAGTAGGATGTGTTATCCTTCGGCACTTCTTTTCTTGAATCAATGTGGTACTGCCTACTTTGATATTTAGGTTTACCAAACCCGTAATCAACCGATGGATTTGTTCTGCCTGAGTATGCCGTAAATGAAGGCTGATACTCGGAAATATCGCAAAACTCCTCGGGTATTTCCCTTAAAAACCGTGAGGGAAGATTTCTGCCGGTTGAGCCGTAAAGCATACGGGTAGCGGCTCTGGTTATAGTGAGCTTTTTCTTTGCTCTGGTAATAGCCACATACGCAAGCCGTCTTTCCTCCTCAATTTCCTGGGGACCGGAGTAAAGGGACTGCATACCCGGAAATATTCCTTCCTCCATACCGACTAAAAATACATTTTCAAATTCAAGTCCTTTTGCGGAATGAATTGTCATAAGAGTTACCCTGTCCTCAGATGTATCGAGTGAGTCTATATCGCTTACAAGGGCTATTTCCTCTAAAAACGCGGAAAGGGAAGCATCCTCGACCTCTTGTTCATAACGGGCAACTGTGTTGAATAATTCGTTTATGTTTTCGAGCCTGTCCTTTGCTTCATCCGTGTTTTCAAGGATAAGAGCGTTTTTATAACCCGTCTTTTGAAGCAGACTTTCAAATAGAGCTGAAAGGCTGAGTTCTTCTTTCTCTTTAATAAGCTCGCTTAATATTGAGTAAAAATTATATAATTTTGCGGTAGAACGGGAAAGGGTGGTGTAATCGTCAGCCCTTTTTATGACATCCAACATATAGGTGCCTTCCGCCGCCGCTATATCGCGGACTTTTGTTATGGTCGATGTACCTATACCACGTGCCGGCTCATTTATGATGCGAGTAAGGCGTAAATCATCGCCGGGATTGTTTATAAGGCAAAGATATGCCAAGATATCCTTTATTTCTTTTCTGTCATAAAATCGCATACCGCCGATTATTTTGTAAGGTATTCCTGAGCGCGCAAAAACATTTTCAAAGCTGGCGGACTGTGCGTTCATTCGGTAGAGTATCGCGTTATCCGAAAACTTATTTCCCGAATCAATATTTTTAAGTATCTCATCTGCAACGAACTTTGCTTCGCCTCTTTCACTTTCGGCTAAATATACGGATATTCTTTCTCCCTTATCACCCTTTGTCCAAAGAGTTTTGCCCTTTCTGCCGAGATTATTCTCTATAACCCGGTTTGCGGCATCAAGAATATTGCCGGTAGAACGGTAGTTTTCTTCAAGGCGTACTGTCTTAGCATTCTTAAAAGTGCTCTCAAAGCTCAGTATGTTCTCAATCGTTGCGCCTCTGAAACGGTAAATGCTCTGATCGTCATCGCCTACAACGCATAAATTTCCGTGTACGCTTGATAAAAGCCTTACAAGCTCGTATTGCGCTTGGTTTGTATCCTGATATTCGTCAACCATTATGTATTTGAATTTGCAGGCATAGTAATCAAGTGCGTCGCGGCAGGTGTTAAAAAGAACAACTGTGTTGAAAATCATATCGTCAAAATCCATAGCGTTTGCGGATTTAAGACGCCGCTGGTATTCGCGGTAAAGCGCCGCTATGGTTTTGCTTCTGTAATCCTGGGCGGCGGTTGCCTCAAATTCATCGGGAGTGACAAGGGAATCCTTTGCTCCTGATATTACCGATAAAACCGATTTCGGTGTAAACATTTTTTCATCCACACCGGCGGTTTTGATGATATCCTTCATAACGCGCTTTTGGTCATCGGTATCATATATCGTAAAGCTCGAAGTGTAGCCGATTTCCTCGGCATATCGCCTTAAAATTCTGCCACAAATACTGTGAAATGTTCCTGCCCATATATTATCCGAAAGACTGCCGAGCTTGGCGGATATTCTTTCCTTTAATTCGTTTGCCGCTTTGTTGGTAAAGGTTATGGTGAGGATTTCAAAATCTCTCGGCGGATTTACAGCAAACGCGCCCTCGGGAAGATAATCTGATTTTCCTTCGATATAATCCTCTGCCGCAGATACTTCATTTGCACTCAATAAGGGAGCGCGCTCGGACAGATACGCGTTACCGTATTTAAGAAGATACGCAACACGGTTCACAAGCACTGTGGTTTTTCCGCTGCCTGCTCCCGCCAGCACTAAAAGCGGACCGTTTACGGTAATCACTGCTTCAAACTGTCGGTCATTCATATTGCGAAAATCATATTCAATAAGTTTTTTAACAAGTTCTTTATTGTCCATTAAAAAGTTAATTTCCTTCGTAAATAAATTTTCTTATTTTAATCAAAAACTCTCCGGGAGTTTCGCAGTGAGCAACGCATACCACCGGTTTTGTAAGGTCAAGGCTGAATACGCCCATAATAGATTTTGCGTTTATTATGTACTTGCCGTACATAAGCTCAATATCATACGGCTCACTGTTTGCTATATCAACAAACTCTTTTACTGAATTAAAATCCTTTAACATTATGGTTTTTTCAAACATTTTTTCATCCCCTTATATCATTAGAAGAAATGTATCTACTCTGTATTTTTCAAGGTCAACAAATCCATCTTTATCAACGCTCACACCCTCGTTTTTGAGGAGCGTCCTTTGCCGGTTTTCTCCGCCGAAAGCAAACGCGGGAGAAATTCTGCCGTCACGGTTTACCACTCGATAGCACTTTATTTTTTGAGGGTCGGGATTTACATGAAGCGCATATCCCACAACGCGAGCCCAATGTGCATTTCCTGCGGCGTATGCTATTTGACCGTAAGTTGCAACCTTTCCTTCGGGTATTTTTCTTACAACTTCATAGATTTTTTCAAATACATTTCCCAAAATATCACCTCAAAAACTGTATATACCGTCTTGCAGTAACACATATTCATAAGTGCCTGTTTTTTTATAATCCTTTACACTCTGCTCAAATGTATAATACTCACTCACTTCATATGTGTTGAGGTTTACCTTTGTAAGACTGTTCGAGCCGGAATTGCTGACTATTGCGGTGTTGCCGTCTATAAAAAGACCTTTCGGCTGTGAAAAAGGCGATTTTGAGCCGCCTATTCTCAGTTCCTCTCTCATAGAAGCAATATTGAAGCGCAGAAGCACATTTTCAGAAGCGAAGCTCGCCCAAACACTGTTTTCGCAAATTGCTATATCCGACGGCGGATTTTCACGGTACAGAATAACACCGTTCCATAAAATCGAACCGTCACCGTCAAGCAGGAAACAGTTTCCGTTTTTCTCACACAAAAACAGTTTTCCGCTCGGTAGATTTATGGCTTTTACTGATACAAAATTATCGCATAAATCAACCGCCGGTCTGTAATTGCTGCCGAATTTTGCAATAAGGTAAACATTCTTTGCTATATCTGTTATTATACCCGATTTTGAATCAAGCATTTTAAATTTGATTAAAATGTTATCGTCAATTACATCTTCAAGGTAGGAAAAAACCAATCCGTCAGGCTTTTGAATAATATCATATACGGTTCCTTTAAATATCTGTTGCACTATTTTTCCTCCTTTGCTTTAATGTCACTTATGAGCTTATCAGCAGCAAGCAGAATACCTACTTTTGCACTGTAAAAGTTAAGACCACCCTGCATATAAACGCAAAACGGCTCTCTGAGGGGCGCGTCCGCCGAAAGCTCTATTGAGGCACCGCCTGTAAATGCGCCAGCCGCCATAATAACATCATCATCATACCCCGGCATAGGGGCTGGGGTAGGCACGGCGGAAGCGTCAATAGGTGAGCCGGACTGCAAGCCTTGACAAAACGCAATAAGCGCAGACTTGCTGTTTAATTTGATGATTTCTATAATATCCCCTCGCACATCTGAGAACTTGGGACTTGTTTCAAATCCCAAAAGACTGAACAGGGAGGAAGCATAAACGGCGGTTTTTAGTGCTTCGCCAACCGTATGTGGCGCGGCAAAAAAACCCATATAAAGCTCTCTGTTGTGACCGAGTGTAGCGCCCACCTCTCGACCTACGCCGGCGCAGGTCATCCTATGTGAGCACATTTCTATATATTCTTTTCTGCCTGCTATATAGCCTCCGCTCGGCGCTATGCCGCCGCCGGGGTTTTTAATAAGCGAGCCAGCCATTAAATCGGCGCCTACCTCGGTAGGCTCGCTTTTTTCTACAAATTCGCCGTAGCAGTTATCTACCATAATAACAGTGCTCGGGGAAACTGATTTTACCGCCTCGCAAAGCTCTTTTATATCTTTAATTAAAAGGCTTTTTCTAAGACTGTATCCTCTTGAACGCTGAATATATGCCATTTTATACGGTTTTAATTTAAGCCTTTCTTTAATACTCTCAATATCAGGTGTGCCGTCAGGTAAAAGGTCAACCTGTTCGTAATTTACGCCGAAATCTTTTAATGAGCCGTCAGTTTTGGCATCTATACCGAAAACACCGGTTATGGTATCATAAGGTCTGCCGGTGAGTACCAAAACAGTATCTCCCGGGCGTAAAATACCGAAAAGCGCAACCGAGAGGGTATGCGTACCCGATGCAAAGCTATGCCTGATAAGAGCATCCTCGGCCCCAAAGGTTTTAGCTACGACCTTATCAAGTGTATCTCTGCCTACATCGTCATAACCATACCCTGTTGAAACGCCTAAGTGCATCTCACTGATACCGCAGCTTATAAAAGCGGATAAAACCTTTTGTTGATTATATTCGCTGTTTTTCTCAATTCTGTCAAAAGCCTCTTTGCAGTTTTCGGTGGCTTTCTTATCAAGTTTTTCAAGACTTTCGTCTATATCAAAGAAATTCAATTATGTATCCTCCAATATCCCGCCTTATATAAAGGCTCAAAGCCAAAACGTTCATAAAAGGGTAAAAGCTCATCTCTTGCCACACAAAGCACGCTCTTTTCACCCTTTGACGCCGCAATAAGCAATGCGCCGCCAAGACCCTTTTGCCTTGAAGCAATTCCGCCTATCATCCTGTACTTTTCGGTTTCAAGTGTGATTGCAATACACTTATCACGCTTGGCGAAAACCTTGATTTTTTCGTGATTAAGTCTTCTGCAATAATCAGTTGCGAAATGCTCATAGTTCGGCAAATCGAATTCGTCAACACTTAAAATATCAAACGCTTCGCGGCTTGAAAGCCTGTCAGAAAAAGTATCGATACCGGTTTTAAGAGAGGGAGATTTGTTAATTAAAACATTGACCTCTTCAAAATCGCCAAACAGTCTTTTAAGGTTATCTGCGCTTGAAAAAACGGATTTTGGGCGCAAAAAGTTCAAAAAAGGTTTTACTTCCTGCACTTTTATATCACCGCATATCACCGCATCAAAATCGAGCAGAAATATCAAAGCGCCGCTTTCATTTTGTATAAATAACTGTGCCTCGTTAGGATAAGTTTCAAAAAGATTTTGTATTTTTATCATCTCGGCTGAGGGCTTATCCCACTCAGGTATTTGATATATTCTATTTATCATTTGCGATATACTCTATCATATATTTGCAAAGCTCGTAGGAAGCGTCAATATCACGCTTGTCAGCTACCGAGTTTGAAGAGTGAATATATCTGCAAGGCACACTTATTGCGATAGTTCTGACGCCTTCCTTTGATAAATGTATAGCGCCGGAATTATTGCCGCCTGCAACAGCTCTTTTGGGTTGAACGCGAATGCCGCTTGAAAGCGCGGCCGAGTAAAATTCCCGGTCATAAACCGTGGCATTATCCATAAAAGAAACCACGGCGCCACCCGATAAATTGCAAACAGATTTCTCTTTTGGCACGCCCGAAATATCCGCCGCGGTTGTGCCTTCTATCACTATTGCGGCATCGGGGGACACATCAAAGCTCGCAACCTTAGCGCCTCTTAGTCCTATTTCTTCCTGAACGGAGAAAACGGCGGTAAAATCAAATTCGTCATACTCTTTTATCAGCTTTATGAGTATTGCACAACCTACACGGTCATCAAGCGCCTTAGATATAATCTTATCCTCGCATACGGTAAAATCCGATTTCATTACCGCTCGGTCGCCAACGCTTACCATACCTTCCGCCTCTTCAAGTGAGGAGGCACCTATATCTATATAAAGGCTGTCAGCCGCCGGCATTTTTTTGCTTTCATCACCGCTTGTAAGGTGTATAGGCTTGCCGCTTATAACGCCGTTTATTTTTCCGTTTATTGTAACCGCTCTGAACATAAGCGCCGAGGTGTTGATACCGCCGAGGGTTTTAAAACGAAGAAAACCGTCCTTCGTTACGGATGTGATTATCAGTCCTACTTCGTCCATATGTGCGTCAAGCATAATTTTTTTGGCCGGTTTCCTTTTGCCCTTTTTAAATGCTATTATATTGCCAAGCGGGTCGATTGAGTATTCACAAAATGGTGAAATTTGTGAAACGATAAACTCTCTTATATCGCCTTCGTCACCCGAAGTACCGTCAAGCTCTGTAAGTTTTTTTATGAGGTCTATCATTTATTTCACCGCCTTTATATAGTTTTCGAGCAAATCGCAAACGCTCGATACATCCGATAAGGAAATAATTTCACAATCACTGTGCATATTGCGAAGCGGAATGGAAACAAGGGCGGTTTTAACGCCGGATTTTGTAACAGATATAATATCGGCGTCAGTTCCTGTTGACCTGCCCATTACTTCGAGTTGATAGGGTATGCCTTTTTCTTTTGCGATTTTTATGAGTTTGTTTGAAATTGCACGGTCAAGCACCGGCGAAATGCCTATCATAGGGCCACCGGAAAGTTTGCCGCAATCGCTTTCGGGGATATCAGGACCGTCCGCAAAGCTGACATCAATGGCAATCGCCTCATCGGGAGAAATGTCGAAAGCAGAGGTCTTAGCGCCTCTCAGCCCTATTTCCTCCATATCGGAAAGGCAAAACACGAGATTTACCGGCGGTTTTTTATCTGCGAAGCGTGAGGCGAGTTCTATAAGCACGGCTACACCGGCGCGGTCATCAAGTGATTTGGAACAAATCCTATCTCCTGCGAGGTCATATATACCTGATGCAAAAGTGACATAATCTCCGAGCTTGATAATATCCTTTGCACTGCCGCCGAGGGCGGTGTCAATTTTAAAATCGGATATTTTATCGTATTCGGCATCCTTTTCGGAAAGGTGAGGAGGGGTTGAGCAGAAAACTCCGCGAACCTCTTTTTCCGAGTGAATTATAACCGGCCTTGAAGGCAACATCCTGAGGTCGATACCTCCGCAGGAGGATACGGTTAAAAATCCGTCATCATCAATATCAGTCACAATAAAACCGATTTGGTCGATATGAGCTTCAACGGCTAATGTATAATCACTTTCGCCGGCTATTCTTGCCATAATTCCGAGGTTATCGGTATATGATATTTCGCAAAAGGGTTTAAACAAATTCACCGCTTTATCGGTGGCCTCTCTTATATTTCCGATGCCGGTTGCCGATGTAAGCTCGCATAGTATTTTTTTAATATCCATTACAGTTTATTTACCAAGTCCTTATAGTAATTGCCTCTTGCCACGAAGTTCGGGAAAGCGTCAAAGCTAGCACAGGCAGGGGAAAGGGTGACAATATCTCCCGGCTTTGCATCCTTATGAGCGAGTAACACCGCCTCATCGAGATTTTTGCAGTTAATTATCGGCGGATTGCCCTTGTATCCTTCGTATTCACGAATACATTTTTCTATTTTTCCAGCAGTGGCGCCGCAAAGATAGAGCGCTTTAACCTTATCTACAATATAGGGCGCTAACGGCTCAAAGGGTATATGCTTATCATAACCGCCGGCTATCAGGATAACCTTTCGGTCAAAGGCTTTAAGGCCTGCTATTGTTCTTGTGGGACTTGAAGCGATAGAGTCATTATAATACTTTACGCCGTCAAGCTCGCGAACTAACTCGATTCTGTGCTCAACGCCTCCGAACTCGCGCGCAACCTTACAAATACTATCAACCCCGACATAGCCCCAAACAGCCGCTATTGCCGCTAAATAATTTGAAACATTGTGGTCGCCTATAACCGCTATCTCCTTGCGGTTTATTATCGGCACATCAACGCCGCGGTACGCCATATGCAAGAAGCCCTCGTCATCAAGCCAAGCGCCGTTATTAAGGCGCCTGTTCATACTGAAACCAAGACTTTGACCTCTCACATCTTTCCTGAAACCTTCGGTAATTTCATTGTCACGGTTGAGCACCGTGCGTGAAAATGCGTTCTGATGAAGCAGAATATTTTTCTTTGCTTCAACATATTCGTCCATGTCCTTATGAACATCAAGGTGGTTTGGCGATACATTTGTTACAACCGCTACATCGGGGCTTTTTCTCATAGAAATAAGCTGGAACGAGGAAAGCTCTACAACCACGAAATCCTCCGGCTTAATATTTTCTATTTCCGGCAAAAGGGGATTGCCGATGTTTCCGCCTATGTGAACGGTTTTGCCCTCTGCTTCAAGCATTTTAGCAATGAGTGTGGTAGTGGTAGTCTTACCGTCAGACCCGGTTATTGCAAAGATAGTGGCAGGGCAGAGGTCAAAGAATACTTCCATTTCACTCGTAACGGCAATTCCGCGCTTTCTTGCGCGTTCAAGCTCTTCAAGGTGAAAATTCATTCCGGGTGTACGGAAAATTATATCAACCTCAAGGTTATCGAGATAATTTTCTCCGAGCTTAAGCTGGGCGCCTGCGGCTTCAAGCCTGTCAGCCAGCTCGCCTACCTGGGCGCGCTCTCTCCTGTCACAAGCGATAACCCTCGCTCCTTGATTTAAAAAGTTGAGTATAAGCGGAGTGTTGCTAATTCCAATTCCGCACATAGCTATTCTTTTGCCTTTGATTTGACTGAAAAATTGTTTAAAATCCAAAATAAAGTCCTCCTTGGTGCTTTTTGCAACAATCAGGGTGTTGCGTTATCGTATAGACCGGCCTGAGGTTCAAGCCCTTTAAGTTTAATATATTCTTCAAGCGTGAGATTGAGTTTATTTATTTCCTTGGCGGTGTTTATGCCTACAAATCTCCAATGCCAAGATTCGTACATAACACCGGTAATATCTATGCGGTCCTTCGGATATCTTAGTATAAAACCGTAATCCTCGGCATTATCACACAACCATCTGAACATCTCGGTACCTTCAAACTGACTTGACGCCATATTGAAATCGGCGCAAAGGCCGGTGTTGTGCTCACTCGTTCCCGGTCTTGCCACGGCGGTAGCCGCTTTTGCCTCATCACCGTTTTCTTTTCTTACCCGGTTTTCAAAAAGCATTTTTTGTGTTTCGTAGGAACGGTATGGCGACCAGACCTTTAAATCTACGCCGTCTTGCCACGCAGCCTCTACCATAGCGCGCATATAGGGCCAAATTCCCGCGTCTATACGGTCAAGCTGACCGTTGTGATACTTTTCATCTATCTTTGTAAGATTCCACCCGTAATTGTAATCGCTCGGCAGTGGATTTTCGGCGTTTACAAGTATAAGCCTGCTGTAATCGGCATTTAATGTGTATTCGCCTCTTTTTACCATTTCCGGCAGTTTTTCTTTTACGCTTTCGGTACGTTCGGTTTGCGAAGAAGATTTGGGTTTGCTTTGTGTATCGTTTGATTTTTTGAACGCTTTCACTATTGCGGATACGCTCAGTGTCAGCACTGCAATAGCCAGTACTAAAACCACAGCGCAAAGCGATAAAAATATCCTTCTTTTTTTAAGTGCCGCTTTTCTTTTATCACTCATAATAGCTTCTCCTATTCGTCCAACTTTAAAACTGCCATAAATGCGTCCTTAGGCACTTCTACATTGCCAAGCCTTCGCATTTTCTTTTTTCCTTCTTTTTGCTTTTCGAGTAGCTTTTTCTTTCGGGTGATATCACCGCCGTAGCATTTTGCCAAAACATCTTTTCTGTATGCTTTAACGGTTTCCCTTGCAATTATTTTACCGCCTACCGCTACCTGAACGGGCACCTCAAAAAGCTGCCTCGGTATAAACTCTTTAAGTTTTTCGGCAATCTTTCTGGCTCTCGCATAGGAATTTGAGCTGTGAACAATAAAAGATAGCGCATCAACGGTATCACCCGCCAGCATAACATCCAGTTTTACAAGATTGGATTTCTGATATCCTGCCGGCTCATAATCGTAGCTGGCATACCCTTTTGTGCGTGATTTGAGCGCATCAAAAAAGTCATATACAATTTCACCCGTAGGCAAAATGTAATGAATATCAACCCTGTCGCCCATATATTTCATATCGATATATGTGCCTCTGCGGTCCTCACAAAGCTGCATAATTGTACCCACATAATCATTCGGGGCATATATGTTCACATTTGAAATGGGTTCAAGAGCTTCCGAAATGGTGGCAGGGTCGGGATAGTTTGTCGGGTTATCCACCATAATAGTCTGCCCATTCGTTAAGCGAAATTCATACTGCACGCTCGGAGCGGTCGTGATTATATCAAGGTTATATTCCCGCTCTAAGCGTTCCTCAATTATTTCCATATGCAGAAGACCTAAAAATCCGCAACGAAAACCGAAGCCTAACGCCTGCGAGGTTTCAGGCTCATAAAGAAGGGAAGCGTCATTAAGCTGGAGCTTTTCAAGCGCTTCGCGAAGGTCAGGGTACTTTGCACCGTCCGCCGGATATATTCCGCAGAAAACCACCGGTTTAACACTTCTGTATCCTTCAAGCGGTTCGCTTGCCGGCAATTCTGCTAATGTTATGGTATCGCCGACCCGTGCTTCGCTTACGGTTTTAATAGAAGCCGCAAGATATCCAACCTCGCCGGCTTCAAGCGTATCGCAAGGCACCATAGCAGTAGCACTTTTGCGCCCGAGCTCCACAACCTCAAACTGTGCGCCGGTAGCCATCATCTTTATCATATCGCCGCATTTGATTTTACCGCTTACAACACGGAAATAAACTATTGCGCCCTTGTATGCGTCATAGTAAGAGTCAAAAATTAGAGCTTTCAAAGGAGCGTTTCTATCGCCTGTGGGCGCTGGTACATTCTTTACTATAAGCTCCAAAACATCCTTGGTGTTTTGACCTGTTTTAGCAGAGATAAGCGGTGCTTCGTCTGCAGGGATACCTATAATGTCCTCAATCTCGGATTTTACCCTTTCGGGGTCGGCGCTCGGAAGATCTATTTTGTTGATTACCGGTAAAATTTCAAGTCCGTGGTCTGCCGCAAGATATGTGTTTGCAAGTGTTTGAGCTTCAACGCCCTGAGAA
>CADBOD010000024.1 GCA_902796165.1 Oscillospiraceae bacterium
GCCTTGCCGGCAGAGCCGGGGGAATTCACAAAACGCGCTTTTTTAAACGGAAAAATTGACCTGTCCGAAGCGGAAAGTGTTATGGAAATAATAGGCGCTAAAAGCTCGGCGGCGCTCGGTATCGCGCTTGGCACAAAAGAGGGCAGGGTAAGCCGTGAAATAGAGAAAATAACCGAAAAAATGCTTCTTTGCGCGGCAAGCCTTGCGGCATATTCCGATTTTCCCGATGAGGATATAGAAGGATTAGGTACGGATAGCTTTTCGGCTATGTTAAACGAAAGTAAATCGGCACTAAGTAAACTCATTTCCACATTTGAAAGCGGCCAGGCGGTGCTTTCGGGTGTGCCTACCGCGATTGTCGGTAAACCGAATGTGGGAAAATCAACTCTTATGAATATGCTGTGCCGTGAGGAAAAATCCATTGTCACCGAAAAGGCAGGCACTACAAGAGATATAGTTGAAAATCAGGTAATCGCCGGTGATATAACATTACTTTTATCCGATACCGCCGGCATTCGTGATACCGATGATACGGTTGAACATATCGGCGTGAAAAGGGCAATAAAAAGGCTTCAAAATTCATCGCTTATCCTTGCGGTGTTTGATGTGTCTGCTCCGTTTGACAGTGAAGATGAAAAAATAACAGACCTTATAAAGAATAAAAAATGTATTGCCGTTCTTAACAAATGCGATCTGCCGATAAGGGCGGATTTATCAATGCTTTGCGATGTTGATGCGGTAAAAGTTTGTGCAAAAACCGGCGAGGGATACGATGAATTGATAAAAAAAATAGCATCGGTTTGCGGTGCGGCGGAGCTAAGCGGAGCAGATGTGGTGCTTATAAACGAGCGGCAATATTCCTGCGCCATAAGAGCAAAAAAAGCGGTAGGTGAAGCGTATGATGCGCTTTTATCAGGTGTTACGCTTGATGCGGTAACGGTGCTGATAGACGATGCCGTAAATGCGCTTTTAGAGCTTACCGGCCGCCGCGCGAGCGAGAGCGTAGTAGAAGAAATATTTAAAAATTTCTGTATCGGAAAATAGAGGAACATAGAAAATGATTAAATCTTACAACGCCGGCAATTATGATGTTGCCGTAATAGGCGGAGGTCACGCCGGTATTGAAGCGGCTCTTGCCGCCGCAAGGCTTGGCTGCAAAACAGTTATGTTTACAATAAGTCTTGACTGGGTAGGCAATATGCCTTGTAATCCGTCTATCGGCGGAACTGCCAAGGGTCATCTTGTTCGTGAGCTTGATGCCTTGGGCGGTGAAATGGGCAAGGCGGCGGATGCCAATACTCTTCAAAGCAGGATGTTAAACCGCGGCAAAGGCCCGGCGGTTTATTCACTTCGCGCTCAGATAGACCGCAGAGCTTACAGCGGATATATGAAAAACGCCGTGGAAACACAGTGTATGCTTGATGTAAAGCAGGCGGAAATAGTATCGTTAGAGAAAACAGGTGATTTCTGGCACCTTACAACCAAGCTCGGCGCAGTGTTTTCCGCTAAGTGCGCCATTATTGCAACCGGCACTTTTTTAGGCGGCAGGGTTTATATAGGCGAAGTAAATTACGAAAGCGGGCCGGACGGTAATTTCCCGGCAACCGAGCTTGCAAAAAGTCTTAAAAAGCTCAATTTACCGCTTCGCAGATTTAAAACCGGAACGCCTGCAAGGGTAGCAAGGGATAGTATTGATTTTTCCGTCCTTGAAGTGCAGGAGGGTGACGAAAAAACCGAGCCGTTCAGCTATAAAACCAAGGGTGAAATCAAGAATAAAATAGTTTGTCATATCGGATATACAAATGATAAGACCAAAGAGATTATTCTCGAAAATCTTGACCGTTCACCGCTTTATTCGGGTGTGATAGAGGGTGTAGGGCCTCGGTACTGCCCGAGTATTGAAGATAAAGTAGTGCGTTTTGCTGATAAGAAAAGGCACCAGATGTTTATAGAGCCGTGTGGCGAAAATACCGAAGAAATGTATTTGCAGGGTATGTCCTCCTCCCTGCCGGAAGAGGTGCAAATCGCCTTTTATCGCACAATGAAGGGGCTTGAAAATGTCAAGGTTATGCGAAACGCCTATGCTATCGAGTATGATTGCATTGACCCGACAGCCTTACTTCCCACGCTCGAAATAAAGGGACAAAGCGGACTTTACGGCGCCGGCCAGTTTAACGGCTCATCAGGCTATGAGGAGGCGGCGGCACAGGGGCTTGTAGCCGGTATAAACGCGGCAAGAAGCGTTAAGGGAGATAGTCCGCTTATACTATCGCGTACAAGCTCATATATAGGCACTCTCATAGACGACCTCGTAACAAAGGGATGTATGGACCCGTATAGGATGATGACCTCACGCAGTGAGTATAGGCTATTACTTCGTCAGGATAATGCTGACGAGCGCCTTATGCCCATAGGTCACGAAATAGGACTCATTGATGATAAAACATACGGCGAAATGTTACAGAACAAAAGGCTTAAAGAAGCCGAGATAAAAAGGGTAAAGAGTGTATTTTTGCCGCCGAGCGAAGCGCTGAACGAGTTACTTTTAAAGCGCGGTACCGCCGAAGTAGGCACCGGCATAAATCTTGCCGACCTTATTAAAAGACCGCAGATTTCTTACAAGGATTTAGCGCCCTTTGATAAGTCAAGGCCGGTACTTTCCGACCGCATTTGCGAAAAGGTTGAAATCGAGATTAAATACGAAGGCTATATCGACCGGCAAATAAGGCAGGTAGAGGAAATGAAACGCCTTGAAAATAAAAAAATCCCCGAAGGAATTGATTATTCATCTATTGCCGGACTTCGCCTTGAAGCACGCGAAAAGCTCAGCAAAATAAGACCTGACAGTATCGGCAGAGCCTCCGAAATATCCGGCGTCAGCCCGGCGGATATTTCTGTTTTACTCGTATATTTGGGTTAAAAATTCTGTTTTATATTTTGTGCCGTAAGGCACACCTACCGTCTGATATCTGTCATCTGAAATCTCAAATCTGATTTTTAAAACTATCCGCCTTGCTGAATGCAAGGCGGATAGTTTGTTTTATGATTTTTTCTTTGCCTTTCTGGCATCAAGTTTTCCGCGCCAAACAACCCACAGCGGACCTGCGATAAAGAGCGAGGACACACAACCCGAAAGGAGTCCGAATGTCATCGGTATCGCAAAGGTACGAAGCGATGAAAGACCGTAAAGCTCAGACACCACAACTATTGTGAGAACCGCAAGTGAGGTTGTAACAGAAGTTACTATGTTACGGGTTAAAATACCCGAAATACTGAGATTCATATTCTGCTCGGTGGTAAGGTCGGGATAGAGCTTTTTATTTTCTCTTACACGGTCATAGCAAACTATCGTATCGTTAAGCGAATAACCGAGAATGGTAAGCACTACCGCAATATAGTTTGAATCTATCTGAAGCCTGAAAATAATACAGGTAACAAATGTAACCATAAGGTCAAGCACCAACGCGCAAAGAGCGGTAAGTGCCGCGGTGATACCGCCTATTTTCTTAAAGCGGATACCCACATAAACTACCACGAGCGCCGCCGCTATAAGCACCGCCACAAGACTTTTAAGGAAGAATGTGCCGGCAACCGTAGGACTAACGGAGTTTGAATCGTAAAGCTCGATTTTATTATCGGGGAAGGTTTCGGTGAGCTTAGCGCTCAAATCTTCCTGAACCTTAGCGGAGAGGGATTTTTTACCCACGAGTGATATTGTGAATGTATCGGTATCGCCTGCGATAGAGGTGTTTTTCGATACGGTATATTTCTGAGTTATTACCTCGCCTACCGCCTTGTTAAAATCGGCCTCTGTTATTTTGCCTTCGTAAGCATAGGTAATACGGGTACCGCCCTTGAAGTTAATATCAAGAGAAACGCCAAATATAAGGCCGAAAACTATACCGGCTATAAGAATCGCCGCATATACTATTAAAGATACTTTAAAAACCTTTTTGGAGTTAATCTTCAAATCCTTTATTTTAGCCATTTTTCTTACCTCCGTAAAGGGCAGGATGCCTGAATATAGAGAGCTTGGAAATGCTCTTTAACATATTCTTGGAAGCAAGAACGCCCATTATCAAGTTGAATATAACGCCTATAAGCAGTGTATATCCGAACGAATAGATTGAGCCTGTGATTGAAGAGCCGAACAACGCCATAATCGGAGAAAGCAGCTTAGCGATAAAGTTTTCGCTTGTTCCGAACGCACCCATAAGCACTAAGGATACTATAACTATGGTAACATTACCGTCAATAATAGCGGAAAGACTGTTTTTAAAGCCGGAATCAATAGCGCCGTCAATCGTTTTGCCCTTTCTGAACTCATCCCTTATACGCTCTGCGGCGATAACATTACAGTCAACACCGACACCTACCGAAAGGATGATACCGGCAATACCGGGAACGGTAAGGGTGAAGCTCTCGGTATTCGGGAAAAATCCTGATATACAAGCGATAGTGCCTGCAAGCTGACCGAGAAGAGCTATGGAAGCTATAACGCCGTGGAGTCTGTAACGAACTATCATAAGCAAGCACACAAGGCCGAATGCGATAGCGCCTGCTATAAGCATAACATCAAGCGCATCAGAGCCGAGTGACGGAGAAATTATCTGGAGCTTGCTTTCATCAACCGTAAGTGCAAACGGAAGCGAACCGGCGTTTATCTTATTTGCAAGGTCGGTTGCGGCATCAGCCGAGCCCATACCGGTAATAATAGCGGTACCGTTTGTAATCGCCGAATTAACGGTAGGAGCGGATATCTCGGTTTCATCCATCCAAATTGAAATCTTCTGACCGACAAGCTCAGCGGTAGCAGTAGCAAACTTTGAGCTACCCTCGCTCGTCAGGTCAAGATAAACAACATGCGAACCGTTTTCATCAAAGCCTGCGGTAGCCTTTTCAACATCGGTAGAACCGCTTAAAATAACATCGGTGTTATCTTCGTTTTTACAGAATGTCAAAAGTGCGGTTTCGCCAAGCTCCTGAACAGCCTCTTGCGCGTTGAAATCACTTTCATCAGCCGCCCACGGAAAACGCACGATAACCTGATGATTAACATTATCCGCATAAACTTCATAATCGGTTATGTTTTTATCAACAAGCCTTGTTTCAATAATAGTTTTAGCGGAAGCCATATCATCCTCGCTGATATCAACGCCTTCCTTATCGGGAGAAAATACCGCTTCAACACCGCCGGAAATATCAATTCCCCAACGGATATCGCTTGCTCCCTTGACATAAACTTTTCGGGTGTCGCCATAATAATCTTCTATTCCGAAAAAAGCGGTATATGTGAGCGCCAAAATCAGAATGAATATTATAAAGAACGCCAACCTCCCTGTTCTTTTGGTTTTCATTAGATTTCCTCCGATTTTTAAAATCTCAGTCTGTTTATAATTATACTAAACTTTAACCGTAAAGTCAATTATCTTTATCATTTATAAGTTTTTCAAGCGCCGCATATCTTACTGCCACTGTCAAAAGCTGTGCCGCGGTTTTGGTCTCATCAGCAGAGGGAAATGTGGGCGCTATTCGCAAATTAGAATCCTCGGGGTCTATACCGTAGGGGAAAGCGGCGCCGGCAGGCGTCAAAGTAAGCCCTGCTTCACTGCACAACTCATCCACCCTTTTAGCGCATCCGGGCAGAACATAAAGACTTATAAAATAACCGCCCTTTGGTTTATTCCACCTTGCAACTCCGGTGCCGGAAAGATTATTTTCAAACGCATCAAGCACATTTTTAAACTTAGGCCTGAGTATCTCGGCGTGACCGCGCATATGCTCTTTAAGGTCGCTAAGCGAGTGAAGAAGGCGCGCGTGCCTTAGCTGATTGAGCTTATCAGGACCTATTGTTTGAAATCTCATACGCCCTTTGAGCATCTTCACAACCTCAGGACTGCCTGCTTCTACCGCCACACCTGCTCCCGGGAATGTGATTTTAGAGGTGGAAGCGAAAATTATCGGCAAATCGGGATTGCCCGCCTTTACGCACTCATCATAAATATTCAAAAGATTATCGCCGTCATCAACCAAATCGTGCACGGCGTAAGCATTATCCCAAAAAATATGGAAATCATTTGCCGCAGGGTGAAGATTTGCAAAGCGGCGAACGGTTTCATCCGAATATGTAATACCCTCCGGATTTGAATATTTAGGTACACACCATATTCCCTTTACCTTTTCATCCTTTACAAGCTCTTCAACCATATCCATATCAGGACCGGTTTCGCTTATCGGTATGCTTATCATATCAAAACCGAAATATTCGGTTATGGCAAAGTGACGGTCATAACCGGGGGCGGGACACAAAAACTTCAAGCCCTCTTCTTTACACCACGGCTTACCGCCGAGGCCGTGCGTCATACCCTGGGATATAGTATCAAACATCATATTAAGCGAGGAATTACCACCCACTATCATCTGCTCAGGCGGCATATCGAGAATGGCGGCAAAGAGGTTTTTAAGCTCAGTAAGTCCATCAAGGCCGCCGTAATTACGGCAATCTATCCCGTCAACATTCTTAAATCCCGTATCATTGCCAACAAGGTCAAACATCTTTTCGCTTAAATCCATATTATCCTTGCCGGGTTTACCGCGCGACATATCAAGCGATAAATGCTCAGCCTTTATCGCCTCATATTCTTCTTTAATCTTACTGAATTCTTTTTTTAGCTCATCGACATTCATTTCAGTATAATTAATCATTTCAGAAAAAATCTCCTTATCATAAAAAGAGTACAACTCATATAATATAATATATTTACGATTTTTTTTCAAGTGTTATGTGCATATTGTTGCAAAAAAATTGATTTTTTTAATTTCCCACTTGACATACCGTGTTTTTAGGTGTATTATTCCGATATAGAGTAAACTTGTGATTAAGATTAGTAGTTTGGTACTAAGGTGCAAAGAGAGCAGGCGGCGGTGGGAGACTGTGACCGAAGTTCAAACGAATGGACTTATGAAGGCAACCGAACGGCGAATGCTTAGTAGTAGTTGACGGCTTGTATCCGTTACAGTACAGCGCGTATATTTTACAGTACGCGGCAAAGCGGATGATTTTTCATCAATTAGGGTGGCACCGCAGGATGTGTATTCACAGTCTTGTCCCTTTTAAGGGATAGGACTGTTTTTTTATTTGCGGAGGTAGTGATATGTTTATTAAATCTAAGCGATGGCAAAAGCCGAATATTTAACTTTAAATTTACTAAAAACAGATTAAAGATTGGAGAATAGATTTATGAAAAACGAAAACATACCTTATAAAATATATTTAGAAGAAAGCGAAATGCCTAAAAGTTGGTACAATATGCGTGCCGATATGAAAAAGAAACCGGCACCGCTTTTAAACCCCGTCACAAAACAACCTATGAAACCGGAAGAGCTCAGCGCGGTTTTCTGTGAAGAGCTGGTAGCGCAAGAGCTTGACGATACCACTCCTTATATAGAAATCCCCGAAGAAATACGCAACTTTTATAAAATGTACCGTCCCTCCCCGCTTGTGCGTGCATACTGCCTTGAAGAGAAACTCGGTACACCGGCTAAGATTTATTATAAGTTTGAGGGTAACAACACCTCAGGCAGTCACAAGCTCAATTCCGCGATAGCTCAGGCATATTACGCAAAAAAGCAGGGACTTAAAGGCGTGACCACCGAAACCGGAGCAGGTCAGTGGGGCACCGCGCTTTCAATGGCATGTTCTTATTTCGGACTTGACTGCAAGGTGTTTATGGTAAAATGCTCATACGAGCAAAAGCCTTTCAGGCGTGAAGTTATGCGTACATACGGAGCATCTGTTACACCTTCACCGAGCGAAACCACAAATGTAGGCAAAAAGATTTTAGCGGAACACCCGGGCACTACCGGAAGCCTCGGCTGTGCAATAAGTGAAGCGGTTGAGGTGGCAGTCGGCAGTGAAGGATACCGTTATGTGCTCGGCAGCGTACTAAATCAGGTACTGCTTCATCAGTCGGTTATAGGTCTTGAAACTAAGGCGGCGCTCGATAAGTACAATATCAAGCCGGATATAATTATAGGCTGTGCCGGCGGCGGCTCTAACCTCGGCGGTCTTATTTCTCCGTTTATGGGCGAAAAGCTGAGGGGTGAGGCGGATTACAGAATAATCGCCGTTGAGCCTGCTTCCTGCCCGAGTTTTACCCGCGGCGTTTATGCCTACGATTTCTGCGATACCGGTATGGTATGCCCGCTTGCTAAGATGTACACCTTAGGCTCAGATTTTATTCCCTCTGCAAATCACGCAGGCGGACTAAGATATCACGGTATGAGCAGTACCCTCTCAGAGCTTTATGACCAAAAACTTATTGAGGCGGTAAGCGTTAAGCAGACCGATGTTTTTGAAGCGGCAGAATACTTTGCACGCGTTGAAGGCATACTTCCGGCGCCCGAAAGCTCTCACGCTATCAGAGTTGCCATTGACGAGGCGCTTCGCTGCAAAGAAACGGGTGAGGAAAAGACTATTGTATTCGGTCTTACCGGTACCGGCTACTTCGATATGGTGGCATATGAAAAATTTCACAACGGCGAAATGAGTGATACAATACCCACAGATGAAGACCTCGCCGCTGCTCGCGCAAAATTACCTAAAATAGATTGATATGTTTAAAATACCTCTCACGGATTTCACCGTGAGAGGTATTTTTTATCCTATAATATATATTTCAACATTTCTTCTGCCGAAGTTGTTCATTGAAGATACCGTCGGGAAAAATAAATCAACATTTGTAGGCCTGGTTTTTATAAATCCGCCCGTATCAGCCGCAATAGCGTAACCGTAGGTATATTTACCGTCACTCGATTTAATATACATCTTTGTTCCGTAAGGAATTATCTTCGGATTAACCGCTATATATCCCGGCTTAGGAGATACGCCTGTTGAACAGTTATGCCCTGTATAAGTATAGGCGGTAGCCTGCACGGTCACATGCTTTTTATAGTTTATCGGGTTTCCGTTTTCATCAAGTTCTATTGCTGAGTCGGGTGTAAGCTGAGAGATTGCATTGACCTGAGCGCTGGTTTTAACCGCTACATGATGTGTACCGATAGTTTTCACCGCGTTCTGAGCCGAAAGAAGAACTACCCTGCTATCAACCGTAGTTTCAACAATTTCACCGTTTACGATTTTCTGTGTATAGTTGACCTGCTCTAATCCGTCTTTACCGGGCGTGGTAGTATTTTTGCCTACATCAAGTGCATCGGAATAAACTGTTTCAACCGAATGTGGCACGCTCTGATTATAGCTGCCCGTTACATAGTCCACATTTACATAATCTATATATGTGTCCTTAATAACCGTGCTTTCAAGCGCAGGCTCTACCATATCATATTCATCAACAGTAAATCCGGCGTTATCAAGCACTGTTTTAACCGTATCATTTTCAAGTGCCGGAACTTCAATCAGCTTATCCCCTGATGTTACAAACACCGAAAATGCTTTGAGAAGCGATACAATAGTTTTACCTTTTACCTTAACAGTGCTGTCAATCTTATAATTATCAACTTCAATGCCTGCACATTTTATTGCGTTTTCCACGCTCGATGAAAGGCTGCTGATAACTCGGCTTTCTGAGCCGTAATTGATTTGGAATGTGTTAATCTGTCCCGAAAACATAAACGCCGAAAAAGCAAAGGCTACGGCCAAAACGATGCAAAGCAAAACTCTCGGCCTCATAAAAGCGATTGTGTTTTTCGAGATGTTCTTCAAAGATTTTAACATTAAACGTCTCCTTTTTCCACGAATTACCGCGTGGGAATTCATTATATTCATCCTTTTTTATAATGTCAAGACAACAAAGTCCCCTCTGTTTTGTGCAAAACGACTAAAAAATCCCTCGTTTTGAAATTGTTACAATTTTGTAACCTTTTATTTTGGGTTATTGTTTGCCATTTTTTGCCAAAATCGTTGTGCAAAGTTACAAAATTGTAAAATCTGACATATACAGTGTTAGTTTTCACCGAAATTTTGACAAATATTCTTTAAAAAAATTCTTTACAAATACTATATGTTGTGGTATTATAATTTTCAGAAAATTCCTTTAAGCGCGGTACAGAGAGACCGTAAAGGTGATATGAACAATACATATATATAATATATGTGTATTTTGTGCTTTCGTATGCGCCGCGCTTAAATGCGCGGCGTTTTTGATTTTAACGGGAGGTGCCAGGCTTATGTCAGCATTCAAAGCTACTCTTATGGATGAAGCCGCGGTAATGCGGGCACTCAAACGCATTTCCCACGAAATAGTTGAAAAAAACGGCGGCACGGATAACCTTGCGCTGATAGGTATAAAACGCAGAGGTGTGCCGATAGCCGAGATTATCGCCGAAAACATAAAGGAAATAGAAGCAAAGTCGGTACCGGTGGGGGTTGTTGATATAACCTTTTACCGTGATGACCTTAAACTTGTATCTGATGAGCCGGTGCTTAATAAAACCGAGTTCGGATTTGATGTAACCGGCAAAACCATTATCTTGGTTGATGATGTGCTTTACACCGGGCGCACGGCACGAGCCGCTATGGAGGCGGTAATGGAGGCCGGCAGGGCGGCGGCGATAAAGCTCGCAATCCTTATAGACAGGGGTCATAGAGAACTGCCGCTCAGAGGAGATTTTGTGGGAAAAAATGTGCCCACATCAAAACAGGAGAGGATATCGGTAAAGATACCGCCGATAGACAGTATAACGGCGGTGGAGTTATACGGTTGATTTAATTTGATTAAATTGGGGAAACCCGTTTAATATATTAAACCGTACCGAGTGTGCGGAATATAAAGGAGAAAGAAAATATGAAACTCGCTTACAATGTTCAAGACAAGCCGAAGTTCGGGCAATTACTGATTTTTGCCTTCCAGCAGCTTCTGGCAATCCTCGCAGCTACAATCGCCGTACCTGCTATCGTAGGAAACGGAATGCAGCAGTCCGCAGCGCTTTTCGGCGCAGGTGTGGGTACTCTCGTGTATCTGCTCTTCACCAAGTTTAAAAGCCCTGTGTTCTTAGGCTCTTCATTCGCGTTTTTAGGCTCAATGTTCGCAGCCTTCGGTGGCGCGGCAAGCACAGCAATCGGTTATGCAGGAATTATAATCGGTGCTATCTTTGCAGGCCTTGTTTATGTTGTTATCGCCCTTATCGTAAAGATTGCCGGCGTTAAATGGATAAACAAGCTGATGCCGGCAGTAGTTATAGGACCTACGGTTGCAATAATCGGTCTATCTCTTGCAGGCAACGCTATCGGCGATTCCCTCGCAGGCGCATTTGACGCTGAAGCCGGCGCTTATGTTATGACAACTAATGTTTGGGTATCCCTTATATGCGCACTCGTAACCCTCATTACAGTTATCATCTGCTCGGTATTCGGCAAGAAAATGCTCAAGCTCATACCCTTTATTATAGGTATTCTTGCAGGTTATCTGGTAGCTACCATCTTCACAATTATCGGTATCAAAACCGGTAACGATGCGCTTAAAGTTATCGATTTCAGCGTATTCGGCGGTATGAAGATATTCGCAGTTCCGGATTTCACATTTATCAAAGCGTTTGAGGGTGTTAAGGCTATCACCGGCAAGTACATAGCAACTATCGCGGTAGCATATATCCCGGTTGCATTCGTTGTATTCGCTGAGCATATTGCTGACCACAAGAACCTTTCAAGCGTAATTGAAACTGAGCTTTTAGAGGAGCCCGGTCTTCACAGAACACTGCTTGGTGACGGTGTAGGCTCAATGGTAGGCGCATTCTTCGGCGGCTGCCCGAACACCACATACGGCGAATCAGTAGGTTGTGTTGCTATTACCGGTAACGCTTCTGTGGTAACCATTCTTACAACGGCTATTATGGCAATAGTAATTTCCTTCTTCGGACCGTTCGTAACATTCCTTTCAACTATACCCTCCTGCGTAATGGGCGGCGTTTGCATAACACTTTACGGATTTATTGCAGTATCCGGTCTTAAAATGCTTCAACCGGTTGACCTTAACGATAACCGCAACCTGTTCACCGCTTCTGTTATCCTTATCGCAGGTATCGGCGGTATGACTCTTAAAATCGGTCAGGTTACTCTCACCGAGGTTGCTTGTGCGCTTATCCTCGGCATAATCGTAAACCTTATCGTTTCAGCCAAAAAGGATAAAAAAGCAGAATAATTAAAGGCAAACTGAAACCGGCGAGGATTTTTCCTCGCCGGTTATTTTTTTATGCTTTTTTATATCGCCGTTTCGTGAGCTACATCTATCATTCCGGCATCAAACGTCTTAATCATATTAAGCGCTTCAAATATATCGAAATCAA
>CADBOD010000025.1 GCA_902796165.1 Oscillospiraceae bacterium
CATTTAATGTAATCGTCATACCCCTCTATCAAAACCTTTTTAATACTTCCGATTTTTTCTTTGTTTTTCTGCATAGAAATATCATTTTGCGACTGCATAATAAGCTCTAATCTATCCTGCTTTATTTGCTCGTCAATTTGATTTTCAAAGCCTGCCGCAACGGTTTCCTCCTCGGCAGAGTAGGTAAAGCATCCGAGTCGTTCAAACCTTGTGTTTTTTACAAACTCGTGAAGCTGTGCAAAGCTCTCTTCATCTTCTCCGGGAAAGCCTACAATCAGCGTTGTGCGAATTGTGATACCGGGCACTGTTTTACGGATTTTATCAATGAGGCCCACAAGGCTTTTATTATCGCTCTTACGGTTCATTCTTTTAAGTATATAATCGTTACAGTGCTGAATGGGTATGTCAATATATTTTACGAGCTTTTCTTCGTCATTCAAAAGTTTTAAAAACTCATCAGTTATTCTCTCAGGGTATGTATAAAGAGTGCGTATCCACTCTATGCCCTCAATTTTAACAAGCGATCTAAGCAACTCGCAAAGGGAAGGTTTACCGTAAATATCGGTGCCGTAAGCGGTGGTATCCTGAGCTACTACTATAAGCTCCTTAACTCCGTTTTTTGCAAGGCGGCGCGCTTCGCTTACTATATCCTCGATTTTGCGGCTTCTCATTCTGCCGCGGATTTTCGGTATAGCGCAATAGGTACAGCAATTATCGCAACCGTCAGCAATTTTTATATACGCCGTATAAAACGGGCCGCCGAGAATACGCGGAGTGTTAAGGTCAAGCTCATACTTTTCGCCGTAGCGGTTTTGCTTTACACCCGATAGCGCGTTTTTGACAATCTGAGCTATATTTCCGTTTTGACCTATGCCTACGCAAACATCAACCTCGGGTATCTCCTCTGTTACATCATCGCGGTATCTTTCTGCAAGGCACCCTGTTACTATAAGCGCGCGGCATTTACCCTCGGTTTTATACCTTGCCGCTTCAAGTATGTTTTCTATTGCTTCCGCCTTTGCGGATTCGATAAAACCGCAGGTGTTTACAATTATGGCATCAGCCTCGGCTTCGTTTGAGGTTATCTCAAATCCCGCCGAGGTCAGCGTAAACAACATCTGCTCGGCATCCACCTGATTTTTCGGGCAACCGAGACTTACCATACTAACCTTACTCATCTAAATATCTCCGCTAAATTCAAGTTCTTCACTGTATTTTTTCATACACTCTCTCACGCTCTGATAGGAAAATCCCTTTCTTATAAGCGCGGCATAAACCTTATCGGTTTCTCCCGACAGCAGTTTTGCTTTATATTTCTTTTCAAGCAGTGAAGTTATCTGAGAACACTCATCAAACCGGGCGTTTTCAAGCGCACTGTTTACGGTATCAGAGCTGAAACCTTTAAGCCTGAGCTTTTGATACGCTTCTCTTTTCGAAATCGAGCGCCTTGCACATTCCTCTGCAAAGCGGCAAGCAAGAGCCTCGTCACTTATTACTTGAAGCTCTTTAAGCCTGTTTACCGCGTGCTCACTTGCCTGCCTGCCAAACCCTGCCGACATCAGCTTTTCCATAAGCCTGCGCTCACTGTACTGATATCTATCCAAAAGCCAGAGTGCCCGCGATTTTGCCCTTATATAATCCGACTCTGCGGTATATTCTTTGATTTTCTCCGCCGTCATCTCATCGCCTGTGTGCAGGCATTTTTCAGCGCACAAATCCGAATCCAAAAGCAGGCTTTCACCGTTTGAAAGCGAAATGCACACAAGGTGCTTTTTCGTAGGTTTTAAATCGGTTATTATCATTAGTCCTCAACCGCTATATCTATGTTTACCTTTTTATGCTGAACGGGTGCTTCCTCAGCTTCAATCGGCATAATTACCTCGTCAGGCTCATTTTCCTGCTCTTTTTTACCCGAAAGGCGAGCTTCGTATTTCGTCATAATCTTATCTTCTATTTCCTTTGCAAGCTCGGCATTTTCTTCAAGAAGCTGTTTTACATTATCCTTGCCCTGACCTATTCTTGTATCCCCGTAATAAAACCAGGCGCCTGAACGCTTCAACACCTCAAATTCAAGACCCATATCAACAAGCTCGCCGGTGTGGGATATGCCCTTACCGTACATAACATCAAATTCTGCCTCACGGAACGGCGGAGCCACCTTGTTTTTCACTACTCGCGCTCTTGTGCGTGAGCCTATTATCTCACTGCCGTTCTTTATCGCCTCTATTTTTCTTACATCTATTCTTACGCTCGCATAGAATTTAAGCGCACGGCCGCCGGTTGTGGTTTCGGGGTTGCCGTAAATAACGCCGATTTTTTCTCTGAGCTGATTTATGAATATTGCAGAGCAGTTAGATTTTGAAAGCGCGCCTGTGAGCTTACGAAGTGCTTGCGACATAAGACGGGCAAGCTGGCCTACATGATTATCGCCCATTTCGCCCTCAATCTCCGCACGGGTAACGAGCGCCGCTACCGAGTCGATAACAATTATATCAATAGCGCCGGAACGCACGAGTGCCTCCGCGATTTCGAGTGCCTGCTCGCCGGAATCAGGTTGGGAAACAAGCAGTGAATCAATATCTACGCCTAAGTTTTCGGCATAAACCGGGTCAAGCGCGTGCTCAACATCTATAAACGCCGCAGTTCCGCCCGCCTTTTGAGCCTCGGCAACACAGTGAAGTGCCAGAGTGGTTTTACCAGAGGATTCCGGGCCGTAAATTTCAACAATTCTGCCGCGCGGAATACCGCCTATACCGAGTGCCATATCAAGCGCCATTGAGCCGGTTTTTATATGCTCAACGCTCATCGAGGCGTTCTCACCGAGCTTCATAACGGCGCCCTTGCCATACTGCTTTTCTATCTGCGCCATAGCGGTCGCAAGGGCTCTTTCGCGCCCTTCACTTGTTTTATCCGTACCCACGGTTTTTGTAATTTTTTCTCTTGCCATTTTTTCAAGCCTCCGTCATTATATTTTACCTGTATTATATATCATTTGACTGTCCCGAAAACTACCCTGTCAACCTCGCCGTAATCTTTTTTTATGCCGACATCCGCAAAGCCTGCTTTACTTAAAAGCTCTTTTACACTCTGCGCCTGATTTATACCCACTTCAAAGCAGAGCTTACCGCCGGGTTTTAA
>CADBOD010000026.1 GCA_902796165.1 Oscillospiraceae bacterium
AAGCATCCTGTCAATCAAGGTCACGCCGTTGACCTTGACCATGCACTTTGTATTATTCTGTGTAAGTTCTTTAAGTCGCCTTCCCATCCCGGCGGCTAAAATAATTGCCTGCATTTGTTTGACCTCAATGTTATATAGTTACTGATAAAGTTTTTTGGTATAATATTTTTAAACCTTTGTGATAATTCTTTAAAAGTTCATTTTAATTCATTATGTTTTATAGTTGTATTTTCAAAAGGTGTAATTAATCAGTAGTTTTTAATTTTGTTTATTTCCATTTTGATTTTTTCCTGTAATTCATCGATATTTATATTGTTTAGTGATGCCCAATCCGCGAGTGGCGGTCTATTGCCATATCCGCCATGATGACAAACACCGTAATGGGGATAATCCATATAATCATCTCCATAATAAGATTTGAGAAAAATATTATAATTATTTGGCACCGGAAAATTTCCATTTTCAAAAGTCATGTTGGTTAATGGAAATATATGTTCCTTTTTAAAAACATATAGTTCTTTTAATGACATTTCAGGAGAAGTAAAAAACACATCGTCATTATTCATATTAAAATTTTTTGAAATGTATTTTTTTATTTTCTCTTTTCTCATTTTCGTATGGAGTAATAAGTAATTATGCACCTTATAAATTTTACTTAAAAGTGCTCCACTAAAAATATCGTTACTATTTTCGCAATGGCACGAGTCGTAATAGAAAATATCACAAAAAGTACCGGTATGTTCATGGTCAACGCCAATTCCTACAGCATTGGTGCCGGGATTTATAGAAAAAGTCATTTTTAAATCCATTTTATTAAAGTATTCTGGTAATCTTAGAATCATTTTTTCGTAATCATCTCGCGGCATGCCTATGTCCATATCATCATCCCAAGGGATAAAACCTTTATGCCTGACTGCACCTAGTAGTGTGCCATAATCAAGCCAATATGTCCATCCCTCCTTTTTTGCGATTGTATCGAATAATTCCAAAAGCAAATAATTGCTTGAATGTAACTTATTAAGGTTACCTTTTGGCTTGGGGAATTTAGTAATATCTGTATAATTGTTTAAAATATAATAGATTGTTTTGATTTCTTCATCGCGTTTTCTTTTGCCGGATTTTATATAAAAAAATAATTTTATCGAATTTATTATACCTCCGTGCTTTTTTATGTCCTTAAGCAATTTCATAACCAGTTCTCCCATTTTATTATTCATAGAGTATGTGCATATGCCAATTATATAATTCATAGGATATATTGTCAAGAAAAATATATTCGTTAGGCTATTAAAACGTTTATCTATGAGTTATATAATTAAATACGAGCGAGGTGGGAAGTGCATGAAAAACAATTCGTTGCTTATTAGAATGGGTGAGCGAATTGCCGAAAGACGAAAGGCATTAAAAATGACGCAGGAAGAACTTGCTGAGAAAATAGATGTATCAATTCCCATGATTTCAAATCTTGAACAAGGTAAAAAGGCAATAAGACCTGAAAATCTTGTTAAAATATGTTCTGTTCTCGGATTGAGTGCTGATTATATTTTGATGGGGAAAACAATAACTGAGCAGGACTATACTGCACTCTTCAAGGGTGTTGAAGCTTTGGATTATGATGAAATAAAGCTTGTACAACGCTTAATTGAATATATGAATTCAAAAAAATAAAATCGCGCCTATAATTGGCGCGATTTTTTACTGTGTTGTTAGTGTCAAAATGTTTTCTCATTTTTTATCTCTTTACAGCATATAATTTTTTGTAAACAAAACGAAAGGCGAGATAAAAATGAAAGAATTTTATCCTGAGGGTATGCTTATTAAATCCGAAAATAATTTAAGGTATTTTTCGTCTGTGGGGGCTGTTGCCGCGGCGGCGGAAGATGGTGCGATTTTAGAAGCAACCGCTGTTTTATGCGATAGGTCGCACGATTTGACCGTTGACCTCGGTTGTATGAAGGGTGTTATCAGGCGTGAGGACGGTGCAGTAGGTATTGCCGAGGGGAAAACACGGGATATAGCTCTTATTTCCCGCGTAGGTAAACCGGTCTGCTTTAAGGTGCTGGGGGTTGAATATTGTGCCGACGGCACTCCTCTTGCCCGCCTTTCAAGAAAAGCCGCCCAAGAGGAATGTTTTTATCACATACAAAATGAAGCTAAATGCGGTGACATAATAGACGCTAAGGTTACACATCTTGAATCCTTTGGCGCATTTTGCGATATAGGATGTGGAAATATTGCACTGCTTCCGATTGATTCCATTTCGGTTTCCCGCATTTCACACCCGTCTGACCGGCTTAAAACGGGTGAATTTATTAAGGTTATTATAAAAGACATAGCTGATGACGGCAGAGTAACACTAACTCATAAGGAGTTGCTCGGAACATGGGAGGAAAATGCCGCCTCTTTCTTGCAGGGGCAAACGGTTTCGGGGATAGTGAGAAGCATAGAGGACTACGGCGTTTTTGTGGAGCTTACCCCTAATCTTGCCGGGCTTGCAGAGCCGGCATCGGATATTGAGGTTGGGCAGGGAGTGAGCGTGTTTATAAAAAGTATTCTCCCCGAAAAAATGAAAATCAAACTTATAATAATTGATAAACTCGATGCACCGCCTGCCGAAAAAATCAATTATTTTTATAAGTCCGACCACATTGACAGCTTTTGTTACTCGCCATACGGCTGTTCAAAACAAATATGCGTTAATTTCTAAAAGCCGATTGATTTTAAGCTCTGTATGAGGTATAATACTGTTTGGGTGATTTAATATGTCAGAAAACAGTTGCAGTGGAAATTGCGCTTCGTGCGGAAGTAATTGTTCAGAGCGTAAACAAGATAGCTTATTTGAGCCAACCGGCAAGTATAATAATATTAAGCATACTATTGCCGTGGTAAGCGGCAAGGGCGGCGTCGGGAAATCGGCGGTTACATCAATGCTTGCCGTATCGCTTTGCAAAAAAGGGTACAAGGTAGGTATTCTTGATGCGGATATAACCGGTCCGTCAATACCAAAGGCATTCGGCATAACCTCTAAGGCTATGCAGAACGATAAGGGTATATTGCCGGCTCAAACTAAGGAAGGTATAAAGATAGTATCGGTTAATATGATGCTTGAAGACGGGGAGCAACCGGTCGTTTGGAGAGGCCCGGTTATAGCCGGTCTTGTAAAACAGTTTTGGACAGATGTGTTCTGGGGTGACCTTGATTATCTTCTTATTGACTGTCCGCCGGGTACCGGTGATGTTCCGCTTACCGTGTTTCAAACTATTAAGCTCGACGGTGCGGTTATGGTAACATCTCCTCAGGATTTGGTATCTCTCATCGTTAAAAAGGCGCTTAATATGGCGAAAATGATGAATATAAATATAATAGGTATTGTCGAGAATATGAGCTATGTTGTTTGCCCTGATTGCGGTAAAAAATTCAGCGTTTTCGGCGGAGGTTCAGCGTCTTACGATGATTTCGGCGTTAAGCTCTTGGGTAAACTGCCTATTGACCCGTCCCTTGCCGCTATGATTGACAGCGGCTCGGTTGAGCACTTCGAAGGTGACCTTTTAAGCAATGCGGTAAGCGAGATTGAAAAGCTATGAGAATGCGAAAAAAAAGACACCTTGAAGATAGGTTGTCCGAGGTATCAGATATACTTTTTATAAGTGAGCACGAGGATAGAAATTTTAATACGGCAATTCTTAAAAAAGAGTATATAGATATAGAAAAATGGTTTGGAAATAATAATCCCGTTTATCTTGAAATCGGCTGCGGTAAAGGTAAATTTGCCATAGAATACGCAAAGCGGCATAAGAATATAAACCTTATTGCCGTTGAGATGGATGCCAATGTTATCGTATCCGCCTGTGAGCTTTGCAAGCGGGAGGATGTGCCAAATGTCAAGTTTATCAAATGTGCCGCCGAGTATATTGAAAAATATATAAAACCAAAAAGCATATTGCGTATTTTTCTTAATTTTTCTTGTCCGTTTCCTAAAAACAAATATGTATCTCACCGCTTGACTTCAAGCAGATTTCTGGAAATCTACAAGAATGTTATGGCGAAGGGAGCGAGGATTGAACAAAAAACTGATAATATGCATTTTTTCGAGTTCTCAATAGAGCAGCTCTCATCGGCTGGATTTACGCTTCAAAATGTCAGCTTAGACCTGCATAACAGCGATTTTGAGGAAAATATAGTTACCGAATATGAAAGCAGGTTTGTATCTCAGGGCTTGCCGATATACCGCCTTGAAGCCTTGATATAATTGATATTTTATTACACGGATACCGTATGAAAGATTTACGGTATCCGTGTTTTTTGCCCCTAATCGAAGGCGGGGGCATTTGTTCAGTTTAATCCCAACACTTCAATCGGAGATACTGCCTGATTGTTGTTGTAAAGCTCAATGTGAATGTGCGGCTGGTCGTTTGCCTCGCTCGGTATAGTGCCGGAGGTACCGAGAACTGTTCCGCATTTAACCTCTTCGCCCTCTTTAACATTAAGGCTTTCAAAACCGCAGTATTTAATGATGAATTCATCGCTGTACTGCACCGAGATAACCCTGCCGAGCGTGGCGCTTTCCTCAACCGATACAACGGTGCCGTCGGTAGCACTCTTTATGTCGGTTCCGGTTTTGCAGGCAATATCTATTCCAGTATGAAGTCTCATATCGGAATAGGTTGCGGAGTATTGAAGCGAAGAATCACTGAATCCCTTTATGATATTGCCATCTACCGGCATCATAAAATTCGGACTTTCATTCTTTTTGCTTTCACTGCTATCTTCGGCTTCATAAGGTATTTCGCTCTCTGTTTTTCCAACGCTTGAACTGGGCTCCGGCATATCAAAATCCGGTTCGGTTATACTGCTATTATATGAGCTGTCATTTGATGAGTATGTCTTGTTTTTGCTTGAAGTATTGTCGTCATCCTTAACCTTTGCACTCATTCCGGATATTGCAAGGTATGAAACGGCGCCTATTGCCAGCAGGCACAAAACAATTATAAAAATAAAACTTGTTTTGCTCATTTCGCCCTTGCGCTTATCTTCCTCGTAATCCATATATTTACACCTTCTTTAAAATATTTGTGCAACAAACCCTGTCACACTGCTTTTATTTTCTGCGCGGTCTTTAAACATATTCTTGGAAAATGTTAAAAATATATTCACAAAAATTCAAAAATTTTATAAAATATTTGTTGTATTATAAAGCCGTAATAAAGAAATGCCGCACATCTTTATTACTCACGGATTTTATCCGTGACCTCTCCTCAAACCCCTAAAACACGGGAAAGGGCTGTCAAAGTACAGCCCTTTTCTATTTTATATAAGTGAATTTTTTATTAAATTTTACATAATATACTTTATAATTTCAAAATTATGTGTTAAAATGCAAGCATAATAGTTTTGGGGGTGAGCCTTTGGCTGTAAAACTTAATCCGGATGATAATATTGTTAAGGTAATAAAAGAAGGATTGAAGCGTACCGGCGGATATTGTCCTTGCAGAACGGCGCGTACAGATGAGTATAAATGTATGTGCAAAGAGTTCAGAGAGCAAATTGCCGACCCTGATTTTGAAGGCTTTTGCCACTGTATGCTTTATTACAAATCAAAATAAAGGAGAATTGAGTTATGACAGATTTTGAAGTAAAAATCACCGATGAAAATTTTGATGAAGTAGTTTCCGGTGCAGATAAGCCGGTGCTTATAGATTTTTATGCCGATTGGTGCGGTCCGTGCCAGATGTTGGCTCCTATTATTTCCGATATTGCCGAAACACATGATGAAATAATCGTGGGTAAGGTTAATGTTGATGAAAACCCGATGTTATCGGCAAAGTTCGGTATAGTCAGTATTCCTATGATAGCGGTTATCAAAAACGGCGAAGTAACTGCCCAAAAAGTAGGGTACTGTGATAAAGCCGCTATTGAGGGTATTCTTTAATGAATTTTGCGTTTTATGATACAAAGCAGTATGATAGGGAGAGCTTTGAAAAGGTAGCCGAAAAAAGCGGAATTTCCTTTAAGTTTTTTGAGGATAAGCTGAGTATTGATACGGCTGAGCTTTCTCGTGGGTGTGAGGGCGTTTGCATTTTTGTAAACGATGTTTGTGATGCCGCGGTTATAGATAAGCTCTATGAGCTCGGCGTTAAGGTTATAGCTCTCAGGTGTGCCGGATATAATAATGTTGATGTGCACCATGCTTTCGGTAAAATCCATATATTTCATGTTCCGGCATATTCACCCTATGCTATTGCGGAGCACGCTATGGCTATGCTTCTTACGAGTATTCGCCGTATCCATAAGGCATATATAAGAACACGCGAATTCAATTTCAGCCTTAACGGACTTGCCGGTTTTGACCTGCACGGTAAAACGGTAGGTGTTGTGGGCACAGGCCGTATAGGTAAGGCGTTTGCAAATATATGCCGTGGCTTTGGTATGAATGTTTTGGCTTATGATAAATTTCCCGATAGCGAGCTTGATGTAAAGTATGTTTCGCTTTTTGAGCTTATAGAAAACAGTGATATTATTTCTCTGCACTGTCCGCTTAACAAAGATACCTATCATATGATAGATTCTGATACCATCGAAAAGATGAAAAAGGGAATTGTTATTATCAACACTTCACGCGGGGCGTTGATAGATGCTCAGGCGCTTTTGGAGGGAATAAAATCCCGAAAGATTGGCGCCGCCTGCCTTGATGTTTATGAAGAGGAATCCGATATCTTTTTCGAGGATTTCTCAGGCCACATAATCGATGATGATACATTATCCCTTCTTATATCAATGCCTAATGTAATAGTCACTTCGCATCAGGCGTTCTTAACTAACGAAGCGCTTCAAAATATAGCGCAAACTACGATAGATAATATTAACGGGTTTTTTGAAAACGGATATTCAAAAAACGAATTATGCTACCGGTGCGGCAAAACAGCCGATTGCGGAGCAAACGGAAAGCCGAAAAAATGCTTTTAAGATTAAAGGAGCTCCAAAAGAGCTCCTCTGTTTTTGATTAAATTTTGCTTGACATTGCCTCACCGTTATAATATAATAATTGGGCGCGATGTAATGCTGCTATG
>CADBOD010000027.1 GCA_902796165.1 Oscillospiraceae bacterium
AAAAAGCGATAAAAGAAACTTTTATCGGGCTATTGGAAGAGCATCCGCTTTCACAAATAACAATAAAAGATATTGTTGAAAAATGCGGCATAAATCGCAACACCTTTTATTATCACTATGAAGGTCTGCCCGCTCTGATAGAGGAAATTATTGAGGAAGAATCAAAATCCATTATAGATAAATACCCCTCTGTTTCCTCGATTGTTGAGTGTTTCGATGCGATGGTTGAGTTTACCACTCACAAAAAACGCGCGATAATGCATATATTCCGTTCGGTAAACAGAGAAGCCTTTGAAAAAAACCTGATGACCGTAAGCGATTATTTTGTTTGCAACTATGTAAATACGGCGCTTGATGATGTTTCGATCGGCGAATCGGATAAAAAGACGATTATAACTTATTATAAAAGCGTTTGTTTCGGTCTTGTTATGGAATGGCTTAACTGTGGAATGAGCGCGGATTTCGCAAATGAGATACGCCGGATTTTTCTTCTTAAAAAAGACTTTGCCGAAGAGATTGCAACCCTTTTGCAGGGGCAGGTTTAACTATAAAATATCAGTCAATTTTATGCTCGTGTCTAAAAAACAGACACGAGCATAATTTTATCTATACCTATCTTTTTATACAATTATATAATACTGTATATAAAACAAATCAGGAGGATATGTAATGCAGTTTTCAAAGACGGTAGTAAAATTTCGCATTCCCATACTGATATTAACAGTTGTTTTAATGATACCCTCTGTTATCGGTATGGTTGCCACACGCGTCAATTATGATATGCTGAACTACCTTCCGGGCGATATGGAAACGGTAGTAGGGCAAAAAGAGTTGTTAAAAGATTTTAACAAGGGCGCTTTTTCGTTTGTTATTCTTGAGGGTATGCCTGACAAGGATGTTGCGCAACTGAAAGAGAAGATTGCCGAAGTTGAGCATGTAGATACTGTGCTTTGGTATGATTCTTTAGCAGATTTATCTGTTCCCATGGAAATGCTTCCCAACGAATTATACTCGGCATTCAACGCGGAAAACTCCACTATGATGGCGATATTTTTTGATACGGGGACATCTGATGATTTAACTATGCAGGCCGTACAACAAATCAGGTCTATATGCGGAAAACAGTGTTATGTTTCGGGTATGACCGCTCTTGTGGTTGACCTTAAAGACCTTTGCGAAAAGGAAGAGCCTGTTTATGTGGCTCTTGCAGTTATACTCGCATGTATTGCTATGTTTGCATTGCTTGACGGATGGCTTGTTCCGATTGTATTTCTTGCCTCTATCGGCGCTATGATTCTGATAAACCTCGGCACAAACTATTTTTTAGGCGAAATATCCTACATAACTAAAGCTCTTTCCGCCGTTTTACAGCTTGCTGTTACGATGGACTATTCCATTTTCTTATGGCACAGTTACAATGAGCAACGGGAAATTTTTTCAGACAACAAGGAAGCTATGTCGGTTGCAATCAAAAAAACTCTCACAAGCGTTTTAGGCAGTTCAATAACCACTATTGCCGGATTTATTGCCCTTTGTTTTATGAGTTTTACGCTCGGCAGAGATTTGGGAATTGTTATGGCAAAAGGAGTAATTTTCGGCGTTATCGGTTGTGTTACTGTTTTGCCCTCCTTAATTCTTGTGCTTGACAAGCCGCTTCAAAAAACAAAGCACCGCTCAATTATTCCGAATATGAGCAAATTTGCAAAGAAAATCGTAACTGCATTTCCTGTTTTTCTTATTATCTTCGCAATAATGATTTTTCCGGCATACTACGGTTACAGTAAGGCAAACAGTGAAGTTTACTATGATCTGGGAGAATGTCTGCCGGACGATATGAATTATGTGATTTCAAATTCAAAACTCCGTGAGGATTTCGGAATTGCCTCAACCCATATGATTCTGACAAATTCCAAGCTATCTCCAAAATCTGTCAGAGATATGATGGCGGAAATGGAAAAAGTTGACGGCGTAAAATATGTGCTCGGACTTGAATCGGTTATAGGTTCCCGCGTTCCGGAAGAAATATTGCCTGAAAGCATTAAATCCATACTTAAAAGCGACCGCTATGAACTATTGCTTATAAATTCTGAATATAAGCCGGCAAGCGACGAAGCAAAC
>CADBOD010000028.1 GCA_902796165.1 Oscillospiraceae bacterium
AGCTCCCTGAGCCTAACGATAAAACAAAATCCTTAGTGCTTTCAACAAGACCCACAGGCAGTATAACCGACATCAAAACAATCAAGAGTGCAATAACAGTAACAGTAGCCAAAGCTGTATAAATTTTAATACGCTTTTCGCCCTTTTTACCCTTTACCACGCGAATAGAACTATCCTGCGTGATATCGCGCTTAATACGGCGATTTTTTTCGCTTTCGGGCTTTTGAATCTGAACTGCCTTTGAGCGTCTTCTTGATGTATGTACTTTTTTCCTTTTATATTCAGACATAAATAAACCTCTCAATATAAAACCTTTTCTAAAAACAAACCGTTTGGCGGTAATGTATCCCCTGCAAGTGCTCTATCCCTTTTTAAAAACACCGAGTCGGCGACATCGCTTTTCAGCTTACCGTAGCCTACCGACAGAGCCGTACCCGCTAAAATCCTGACCATATTATAGAGAAAGCCGTTGCCGGTAACGGAAAAATAAATTTTATCATCTTTGGATTTCACCGAGCAGTCACTTATAATTCTTACGGTATCTTCGACAGTTCTGCCGGAAGAGGAAAAACCGTAAAAATCGTGTTCTCCGACTATTTTTTTTGCAAAATCATTCATAAGAGCAATATCGGGAACGCTTTCAAGATGCAGAAAATATCTCTCGCTGAAAGGATTTTTAACGCCGGTGTACATACCGTAAACATATTTTTTACCCGAGGCACTGTAACGCGCGTGGAAATCGTTTTCAACCTCTTGACAGTAAGTAACCGCAATATCATCGGGCAAAATTGAATTAAGTCCTCTCAAAAAAGCCTCAGGAGGAATATTATCCGCGCAATCCAAATGGCAGGCAAATTCCCTTGCGTGAACACCGGCATCAGTGCGGCTGCATCCAGTAACGCCTGTGGGCACCCCTAAAAGCTCAGCAAGTGCGCGATTTAACACACCTTGAACAGTAACGGCGTTTGCCTGAACCTGCCAACCGTGATAATTGGTTCCGTCAAATGATATTTTAAGTAAAATTCTTTTCATTTTCCCTCTCGTATCACAACAAAATATTAAGCAAAATCACTCCGCCGCAAAAGGCAGTATTTATAATAGCGGCATACAAATCAACTAAGGAATACTTTAACTGCTTCATTCGCACTCTGCCCACTCCGCCGTTATAACACCTACACTCCATTGCCTCAGCAAGCTCGTAAGCTCGCCTTACCGAAGATATAAGAAGCGGAATTAAAATCGGTATAAGCGCCTTTATTCTTTCAAACAGTTTTCCTTTTTCAAGGTCTGCTCCCCTTGCCTTTTGAGCGCTCATTATTTTCTCGGTTTCCTCTACGAGTGTGGGGATGAACCTCAGTGCAATCGTCATCATCATAGCAAGCATGTGAACTGCCGTTTTAAGCCCGAAAATCTTTAAAAATGAAAGTAATGATTCAATCGCATCGGTTATATCGTTAGGCGTTGTGGTATAGGTCAAAACAGAGCTTATGAGTATCAACAAAATAATTCGGCTTGCCATATACACCGAACGCCAAACGCCTGCGGTAGTTACCGTAAAATGCCAAAACGATAATAAAACCGTGCCGCCGCTGCCGTAAAACAAATTGATAATGGTTGTGAAAATAATGATAGGCAGTATTGTTTTTATATTCTTTAAAAACATTTTTGCCGGAACCTTTGATACCGCAAGAATTAGAAATATCTGAACCGCGGGGACAATAAGCGAATAAATGTTTTTAGTCAGGAACAAAAACACCATATCGATAATAAGCAGAACGATTTTTGCTCTCGGGTCCATTCGATGAATAAGGGATTTACCCTCGTAATATTGACCGAAGGTGATATCTTTAAGCATTGCTATCACCCGCGGATAATTCGCACAGATATTTTACGGCATCATCGATTGTAAAAATATCCGTCCTTACGCCACTGTATTTTTCTTTGATAGTATTAAGCACTCTTGTTACCATAGGAACAGAAAGTCCGATTTTTTTGAGAGCGTCACCCTTTGAGAATACGTTGTAAACCGTATCGAACATTTCGAGCTTACCGCCGTTCATAACGAGCAATCTATCCGCGAGGACCGCCATATCCTCCATATTATGAGAAACGATTAAAACCGTGGCATCAAACTGCTGTCTGTATCGGCGCACCATTTCTATTACCTCGCGCCTACCCTTAGGGTCAAGCCCTGCTATCGGCTCATCAAGAATAAGCACCTTAGGCTCCATAGCCATAACGCCGGCTATTGCCACACGGCGCTTTTCGCCACCCGAAAGGTCGAAGGGGGATTTTTCAAAATATTCCCTTTTTATACCGACTACATCGCAGATTTTTTCCACTCGCCCAACAAGCTCATCGCCTGTAAGCCCCATATTCTTCGGGCCGAAAGCGATATCAGAAAAAACCGTTTCCTCAAAGAGCTGATATTCAGGGTACTGAAAAACAAGCCCGACTTTAAAGCGGATATCTCTTATTTTTTTAGGCTCTTCCCAAATGTTTTTACCCTCTATTTTTATCTCACCGCTTGACGGCTTTAAAAGCCCGTTAAGGTGCTGAATAAGGGTTGATTTACCCGAGCCGGTATGGCCTATAATGCCTATAATTTCACCGCTTTTAACAGTGAAAGAAACATTATGCACGGCGTCCTTTACTATTTGAGCGTCACCGTCATACGAATAGCACAGGTTATTAACCTCAATTATATTTGACAACTATTTTTCCTCCAAATGAAGCGCCGCAGAAATAAGCGCGGCTGTTTCTTCTACAGAAATAGCATCGGTATTGATATCAATACCGTTTTCTTTTAGTTCATACAAAAGCTCTGTTGTTTGCGGAACATCAAGGCCGACAGCTTTCAGCGTCTTAATATCGGAAAAGATTTCCTTAGGCGTACCGTCACGAATTATCTCTCCTGCGGATAATAAAACCACCCTGTCCGCCGATTGTGCCTCCTCCATAAAGTGAGTTATGAGAACTACGGTGATACCGTTTTCACGGTTTAATTTTTCAATTATTCTAATAACCTCCGCTCTGCCCTTGGGGTCAAGCATAGCGGTAGGCTCATCGAGTATTAAACACTCAGGTTTCATCGCTATAATTCCGGCAATCGCAACGCGCTGTTTTTGTCCCCCTGAAAGATGATGCGGAGTAGATTTCCTGAACTCATACATATCAACGGCTTTTAACGCCTCATCCACGCGCTCACGCGTTTTTTCAGGTGCAAACCCTAAGTTTTCGGGGCCGAAAGCCACATCCTCTTCCACTATCGAGGCTACTAATTGATTATCGGGATTTTGAAAAACCAATCCTACCTTACGGCGAATTTCGATTTCATTTTTTTCATCCTTGGTGTCAATGCCGTCAACCAAAACCGTACCGTCACTGTTTGTCGGCTTATACAGTCCGTTCATCAGCTTGGCAACGGTCGATTTACCCGAACCGTTGTGCCCGAGAATTACAGTAAAGCTACCGCGTTTTATACTCAGGTTAAAATCCTTGATTATATCCCGCTTTCCCTGCTCGTTATCATAGGAAAAAGCAACATTTTTAAACTCAATCTGATTATCCATTTACCTTGTCCAAATCGTAGTATTACCGCACGGCAACACTATATCTTTTTTTGTTACATTAAGCCCTATTTCATCTGTGGTGATATTACCGCCGCCGTTTGGCGCAATATATTTTTTCACCATATAATTCAAAATCGTAGGCGAAAGACCGCCGGTATATGAATTAAGAATAAAGAAAAGCGGATTATCACTTAAAAGCCTGCCCACATCATCCAAAAGCTCACCGAGGCTCTGTTCGAGCTTCCAGATTTCACCCGAAGGTCCTCTCCCGTAAGACGGAGGGTCCATAATTATCGCGTCATACTTTTTGCCGCGGCGGATTTCACGCTTGACAAACTTCATACAGTCATCCACAAGCCAGCGCACCGGTCTATCACCGACACCGGAAGAAACCGCGTTTTCCTTTGCCCAATTAACCATACCGCGTGAGGCATCAACATGAGTGACCGCCGCTCCGCTTTTAAGGCAGGCAACGGTGGCGCCGCCGGTATATGCAAATAGGTTTAATACGCTAACCGGTCTGTTTTCACCTTCTATAAGCCGCCTTGCAAGCGACCAATTAACCGCCTGTTCCGGAAACAATCCCGTATGCTTAAAGCCCATAGGTTTAAGATTAAAGGTTAAATCCGAATATTTAACAGACCACACATCCGGAACATAGCCTTTTTTCTCCCAATATCCTCCGCCGGAGGACGACCTATGATAAACAGCCGCCGCCTTTTGCCAACGCTCATCGTCCTTCCCCTCACACCAAATAACCTGTGGGTCGGGGCGGATAAGTATTATATCATCCCAGCGTTCAAGGCGTTCACCGGCGTCGGCATCTATAAGCTCGTAATCCTTAAAATCTTCTACAAAACGCATAACATACCCCTAATTAAATAAGCGTTTGCTGACCCGACGGAGTCATCCCTAAATGCTCATAACAAGCGGCGGTTACGCACCTGCCACGCGGAGTGCGGGAAAGAAAGCCTATCTGCATAAGATACGGCTCATAAACATCCTCAATAGTTACCGATTCCTCACCTACCGCGGCAGATAATGTTTCAAGGCCCACCGGACCGCCGCCGTAATTTGTGATTATGGTTTTCAGCATTCGCCTGTCAAAATCATCAAGACCTAATTCGTCTATTTCAAATCGGCTCAGTGCCGCCTGAGCTACCTGTTCGGTAATTTTACCGTCAAACTGTATTTCCGCAATATCCCTTACACGCTTTAAAAGCCTGTTTGCAATTCTCGGCGTGCCGCGTGAACGGGAGGCAATTTCAAGCGCACCGTCACGGTCTATGGGGATACCGAGTATTCCTGCTGAACGGGTCACAATATCACCCAACTGCTCGGGCGTATATAAATCAAGGCGCAAAAGCACGCCAAATCTATCACGAAGCGGAGCTGTAAGCTGACCTGAACGGGTAGTAGCGCCTACAAGTGTAAAATGCGGAACATCAAGCCTTATCGACCGCGCCGAAGGGCCCTTTCCGAGTATGATATCAAGCGAAAAATCCTCCAT
>CADBOD010000029.1 GCA_902796165.1 Oscillospiraceae bacterium
ACGGCGGTTTTAAGCGGAAACACTATACACCAACCAAGTCCTATATAGCAAATCATTGAAAACACCGTGTATTTTTTAAGGTCAATGGCGTTGAGCGTGATACCGAGTGCCGAAAAGCCCCATACTATTCCGAATATTATCCAACCGAGATAAGCGTTTGCCTGCCTTAGCGCCACAAGGCAAACCGGCGTATATGTTCCGGCAATAAGCAGAAAAATAGTGCAATGGTCTATCACCTGCATAACCTTTTTCGCCATTTCCGGCTTTAACCCGTGATACACGCTTGACATCGTATAAAGAACTACCATAGAAAAGCCGTAAATAAACGCACTTACTATTTTGTAGGCATCAAACCTTATAAACGCCTTCACCACGCAGGTAACGAGCGCTATTATCCCGAAAGCACCGCCCACTATATGTGACACCATATTAAAAATTTCTTCGCCCCGTGTGTATTCGGGAAGCAGTCGGTCTTTTAGCTTTATTCTTTTCATTTCACACCTCGAATGATTTATGTACCAAATTATATTATGTGCAAAATAAAAAGTCACCCTATCAGGCAAAAAAGATTTTCTACAAATCGTTTTTGCCTTAATAGAGTGATATTTTTTAATTCTACTATCGGTAGAGCACTATTTTTCAAGCAGTATTTTCATAACATCGGGGCCGTGCTCTATAAATTCACCGGTAGCTTTTGCGGTTTCCTCCGTAAATGTAGGCACACCGGCATATGCTGTGCGGCTATCGTAAATCATAAACGGAACAGGCTCGCTGCTGTGAGTTTTCGTGGCGATAGGCGTGGGGTGGTCGGGCATAACAAGTATGCGGAAATCATCGCCGCAGGATTTGAGATAATCGAGAAGTATGGTGAAAGCCCTACTGTCAATATACTCTATCGCCTTGACCTTGTTTTCCGCCTCGGCTCTGTGGCCGCATTCATCAGGTGCTTCAAAATGCATATAAACTAAATCACAACCGCTTTTAAATGCCTCAACTCCGGCGTTTGCCTTGCCTTCAAAATCGGTATCGATATATCCGGTGGCGCCTTGCACCTCAGGTGTTTTCATTCCGGCGCACTTGCCTATGCCTTTAAGCAGGTCAACCGCGCTTACCACCGCCGCCTTTATACCGAATTTCTTTTGAAAATTTTCAATCGAGGGCTTAGTACCCTCGCCCCAAAGCCATATTGAATTTGCCGGACGAAGTCCCCTTTTTTGCCTTTCAATATTAATGGGGTGGTCTTTAAGAAAACCGTAGCTCTGCTTCATAAGCGATATGAGCGGTGCCGCATTCTCGCTTTTACTTAAATACTCACCTATCACCCTGCCGCTTATATCGTGGGGAGGCGTCATATTACCGAGGTCGGTAGTGCCGCCGTCAACAACAAGGCAGTGCCGATAGCTCACACCCGAATAAAACTTATAGGGTGAATTGCCTAACCTTTCATCAACTGTTTTTATAATCTCTTTTGCCTCTTCGGTTGAAATATCGCCTGCACAGTAATCAACCATTGTTTTATTTTCGTAAGGCTCATCATCCGAAAGCGTTACGATATTACAACGCAGTGTAACATCACTGTCTTTAAGGTCAATACCGATTGAAGCCGCTTCCAATGGCGAGCGACCGGTGTAGCAATCAAAAGGGTCATACCCCATAACAGATAGATTTGCAACATCACTGCCGGGTTTAAGCCCTTTTGCCACAGTGCGACACATACCGACTTTTGCGGTTTTCGCAAGGGTATCGATATTCACTTTTTTTGCCATCTGCATAGGTGTTTTACCGCCGAGAGCCTCAACGGGCGTATCAGCCATACCGTCACACAAAAGCACTAAATACTTCATAAAATCAGACCTTTCCGCCACATATAATATCACTTATTTTTAATTTAGTAAAGCAAAAATAAAAATATTTTAATTTTTCTGCTTTTGTGCTATACTTTACTAAGATAGGTGGTGAAAAAATGGAAATATTGTCCCCTGCGGGAAATATGGAGGCTTTAACCGCCGCAGTGCGCTCAGGTGCTAACGCGGTGTATTTAGGACTTAAAGAATTCAGTGCGAGAAGAAACGCGGATAATTTCAGCCTTGAAGATTTAAAGACGGCGGTGGATTATTGCCACGAGCGAAATGTCAAGGTTTATGTGGCGATTAACACTATGATTAAGGAAAAAGAGCTTGCCGATGCGGTGAATACGGTGACGCGCGCCTATAACTGCTCGGCGGACGCGTTTATCGTTACGGATTTGGGGCTTATTTCCGTTTTAAGAACAATACTGCCGGAAGCTGAGCTTCACGCTTCAACTCAGATGACGGTGCACTCCCCTGCCGCCATAAAGCCGTTAAAGCGGCTCGGCATTTCCCGTGTGGTACTCGGCAGAGAAATGAGCCGGGAAGAAATAAGAGAATTTTGCAAAGCGGCGAGAAAAGAAAATATTGAGGTGGAAGTGTTTGTCCACGGGGCGCTTTGTATGTGCGTATCGGGGCAATGCCTTATGTCGTCAGCCCTCGGCGGCAGAAGCGGAAACAGAGGACTTTGCGCGGGTCCTTGCAGGCTTGAATTTTCTTCAAGCGGCAGCGGCAGATATGATTTAAGCCTTAAAGATTTATCGCTTATTGATTATCTTAGAGAGCTTGAAAATATGGGTGTGGCTTCGGCAAAAATAGAGGGCAGGATGAAGCGGCCGGAGTATGTTGCGGCGGCTACCGCGGCGTGCCGTGCCTCACTTGAAGGCAGGCAGGATGATGAACTTAAAGCCGCGCTCAAAAGCGTTTTTTCGCGTTCGGGATTTACCGACGGATATTATAAATCCGCGCTCGGCAAGGATATGTTCGGCACAAGGACCCGTGATGACGCCGAAATTTCAAAATCCGCTTTTTCCTATCTTCACTCGCTTTACAGAAATGAGCGAAGCGTGGTGCCGATAGATATATCTGCATATATAAAATCGGGTGAGCAATTAAGTGTTACACTTATTGACGAAAGAAAGAATAAAATTTCGGTTTCAGGCGATATTCCCGAAAGCGCCGAAAACCGAGCCACTACCGAAGATGATATAAAAACCGCCCTTTCAAAGCTCGGCGGCACTCCTTATTTTGCAAGAAAAATAAATGTGGATATTGATGACGGGCTTTTTGTAAACATTTCTCAGTTAAACCGGCTGAGAAGAAGCGCGGTGGAAGAATTAGGACTTTGCCGCCGTGAAGCAAACAGATATAAAAATGCGGAATACCGTACTTCCGCAAGACAGGAAAGGACGAGGCGAACACCTGAAATCTACACTGAATTTTTAAGTGCTTCGTATATCCCCGAAGATTTATCGGGAGTTTGCGGCGTTATTCTGCCTCTTGACGCGGATTTTGATAAAGTTCCGAAAGCCACAAAAAAGATTGCCAGATTGCCGAGATATATACAAAATGAAGAGAAGGTGCAAAATCGGCTTTTATCGCTTAAAGAAAATGGAGTTTTTACCGCATTATGCGATAATCTTTCGGCAATGAAAATAGCCGTTGACGCCGGCTTTAAGGTGATTTGCTCAAACGGGCTTAACTGTGCCAACAGTGAAAGTGTAAAGGCGCTTGAAAGCCTCGGTGCCTGCGCGGTGACGCTCAGCGCCGAAACATATATGCCGAGCGCCAAGAGTATAAGCGCGGATGTGCCGATAGGCATTTTCGCTTTTGGCAGGTTGCCGCTTATGCTCACAAAGAACTGCCCTGTCAAAAACACCAAGACCTGTGCCGAATGTAAAAATAAAAGCAGTATTACCGACAGGCAGGGTGTGAAATTTCCGGTAAGATGCAAAAACGGCGCTTACAGTGAAATATTTAATTCTTCCCCTATTTACCTTGCCGATAAAAGGGACGATTTATCCTACTTTGATTTTATAATTCTGAGCTTTCTTGATGAGTCGCCAAAAGAGGCTAAGAGGATTATTGACGACTATATCGAAGCCCGCCCGCCGAAAGCGGAATTCACAAGAGGCTTATATTATAAAAACATACCGTAAATTTAATACCGTGTTTTTAGTCCTGCGGATTTTCCGCAGGCTTTTTTATTGCTTTTTTGTTCTAAGAGGGACTTGCCCCTCATAAGATTAAAACATAGAGGACAAGAGTTAATCGGAGTGATTTTATGGGTGATATGTCCCCGATTTTTACCATACTTCCGGCGTTGCCGGGGAAAATAGAGCAGGCGGTAAAAGCGGCCTTTTTTTCAGGAGTTGCCTTTGAAGAGATAAGGCTTCGGCGAGGAAAGGCGGTATGTATTACAAAAAGCGGCAATTCATTCTTTCTCACGGGCGCCGGCGAACTTTCCGCCACGGCTGACGGTGCCGTTATTTGCGAAAACGAAGATTTTGAAAATACGCTCGTTAAAATCTGTGAGAATTCGGTTTTTTCTCACACAAAGGAAATCGAGAACGGATATATCTCTATGCCGGGCGGTATCAGGGTGGGTGTGACGGGTGATTTATCACCAACAGTTTCGGGTATTTATTCCATAAACATAAGAATACCGCGCGAGATAAAGGGTTGTGCAGATGAGGCGTTTAATGCGTTCAGCTCCGGTATGCTGATAGCAGGTCCGCCGGGCTCCGGCAAAACCACAATGCTTCGTGAGCTTATAAGAAAATTATCCTTTTCGGGCAAAAGGATTTGTGTTATAGATTCGCGGCGTGAAATATCGGGAGGAAACAAATACGAATTTGATTTGGGCCCTAACACCGATATAGCCTTTACAAATGACAGAGCTTTCGGTGCATTATCAGCACTGAGGAGTATGTATCCGCAAATAATCGCCTTTGATGAAATAGGCACCAGCGACGAAGTACGCAGTGTTTTAGAGGCATTTAATTCGGGCGTTTATATACTTACAACGGCACACGCAAAAAGTATAGACGAACTGCGGCACAGGCCGGTTACAAGCACGATTTTGAAAAGCGGTGTGATAAAAACAGTTGTACTGCTTAACGGTGAAATCGGCAAAAGACCCGAAATATATTCTTCGGAGGTTATTTTAAATGAAGCTGACAGTTAAAGCCGCCGGTGTAGTTTTAGTTTTTCTCTGCTTTACGCTTTACGGGTTTTTTAAATCCTTTTCAAAAAAAGATTACATAAAGCGGCTTAAAAAAATCGACTTGGCGCTCATAAAAACCGAAAATCTTTTAAGGCAAGGGAATTTAAACCGGGAGGGAATTTTAAAAGCCGCATTTTCAAAAGTGGAAGGCTTTAATATTTATCTTGACAGCGCCGAAATAAAGAACAAAGACATAAGCGATGATTTGCTTTTGTTGCTAAATACATTTTTAAACGATTTCGGCAGAAACGATACCGAAACAGAGCTTTCCTCTGCCGAAAAGGTGAGGCAGGCAGTGCTTGAAGGAATAGCCTCAAAGCAAGAAGAGTATTCAACTACCGGCAAGCTCTGGCGCACTGCCGGCATATGTGCAGGGCTTGCCGTGGGAATAATGCTGATTTAAGTGGTGAAGTAAATTGGATGTAAATTTTATATTTAAAATTGCCGCAATCGGCATAATTGTAACAGTACTCAATCAACTGCTCATTCGCTCAGG